>DATKYM010000110.1:0-3305 GCA_035528495.1 Nitrosopumilaceae archaeon | reverse complement strand
TGAAAAATTCCCTCTATTTTTGACATATTCCCGTCCATTCTCTCCTGATTTCTTTAATGTATTCTCGTCTTTTAGCATTGTTAGTAGAGAATCTGCAATTTTTTCAGGATTATCTGAAAAAATATACACGCCAGAATTAGATTCCTTTAAAATTTTATCCATAGCATCAGAAGGTCCATAACCAAAAACGGGTAAACTATTTGACAGATACTCAAAAGTTTTAGTTGGAGTAGCATAGTTTAGAGAATCATCCATTGCAAGCGAAACAATTCCTATCAAGGACTTGGATAGTATCAAAGGAAGTTCATCCCTAGATACGGGGTCATTAATTACACAATTTTTTTCAAGCTTTAATTCATTTATTAAAACTTGCAAATCATCTCGAAATTTACCTCCTCCATAAAGTTCGAGTCTAAGATCTGGAATTTCTTTGGTTATCAACTTCATTGCTTTGATTAAAGGAGATAGATTTTGAAGAGCTCCAAACATTCCTGTATACACTATTTGTTTTTCTGTTTTGACATTATGTTTTTTAAAAACATTGGTATCTACATTAAAAGGAAAGTATTTTACCTTTAAGGAATCATTTTTTAGTATTTTTTTTAACCTGTCTTGAATTCCCAGATTATTTGTAATAATCCAATCTGATTTTCTCCAACAATAATGTTGTAATTTCATTACAAGATTTTTTAAAATCGAAGGTTGTTTGACTCCTTTCTCATCTAAGGATTCATTATAATCCAAATCTCCTATATCTAATAATATTTTTTTTCTATACATTAGTGCAGCTAGTACAGTTAGAAAAATAGGAGGGGGTTGAGCGCTTATAATAACATCAGAAACATTACGAAGGGTTCTAAGGAAGGAAAAGTTTACCATCATTGGAAAAATAAAATGATAACCAATCTTTCCCAAAATAGAAGGATTTTCTGATTTAGGTTGATAAGTCCATAGTCTTAAAACATCAATTCCATCGATCTTTTCATGATGGTACAGATATTTTACTGGAGGAAATTTTGAATAAGGCCATGTTGGTGGGGGTGCTATTATTCTAACATTGTAATTTTTGTGAAGAGCTTTTGCCATTTCATGCATTCTTGAGGCTCTCCCCACGGCTTCTGGAATATATTGAGTGGTGATTATGAGAATATTTTTCATATCTAATGTTGTTTGGTGCTTCCACCATTTTATTAGGATAGTCTCATTTAGAAGTTGAACAAAAAGAACGTTTATTTTCAAAAATACAGGTTCTAATCTATGAAAGACGTAATTTTACTAGCTGGCGGTGGGGGTCATACTGCATATGCATTTGCACTTGCTCAAAATTTAACAAAAAAATGTAATTTAAAAATCATAGTACCTGAGGGCGATGAGCTCAGTTTTCAGAGACTATCAAAATTTGGACCAGTTGAAACTCTGCTAAAACCCAGAGGTCCCAAAACCAACCTTGGTCCTTTTCTAGTAAACCTTCTCAAGTCTTTCTTTAGATGCTTTAAAATTATTAAAGGAAAATCGATAATTGTAAGTACAGGAAGTAATTTTGCCATCCCTCCTTGTCTAGTTGCAAAAATGAAAGGTGGGACAATAATCAATGTAGTAGAATCTATTAGATTTGTTGAAAGATCCAAAACGACAAAAATACTTTCAAATTTCTCAAAGCTTACGGCTTTACAATGGCCTGAACAAAAAAAACTATATCCAGAAGGAGAAGTTTTTGGCCCAATGCTTGCAAAATCACCAGTAGAACCGTACGATGGCGGTTACATTTTAGTTACCGGAGGAACATTTGGTCATAAATCACTATTTGAAACCCTAAATTCTTTAGAATTAGAAAACATTGTTTTGCAAACAGGACCAGTGTCTTCACAAGACTTTTCTGAAAAACATCCAACATGGAAAATAATAGAATTTACTGACAAATTTGAAGAAATTCTTGCAGGTGCTGAAGTGGTAGTCACTCATTTTGGTGCAACGATTATAGAATCAACATTAATTCATGGAAAACCAACCGTAATTGCTTTTAATCCAGAATGGAAAAGGAGTGGAAGGTATGGCGATTTGCTTGTTCTTACCAAAAAAACAAACGCTGTTTTATTGGAGGAGCTTAATCCAGAAAATTTAATTGAAGCGATAGAAAAAGCCAAAAGGCAAAAGCCACCTGTTATAGAAAGTGGGGCAGGTCTTTTGGCAAAGCGCATTTTAGAAATAGCCAATTCATAATAAAGAAAAGTTAACTTATCTTTCAATTATTGATGAATATTTGAGAGATTTTGATTTTTGGATAATTTATCGAGTATCAGGATATACAAGTAATTTAAAAAGTATTTCACAAAATTATTGTAAACAGATTAAAAAATAAGATTATAATTAGTCAAAAGATCTCTTTTTAATATGGAGATATCAGTAGAACCCTGGAAAAAACTGGTAATTCATGAGATAATAGAGTATGATTTTGCCGATTGGGTCAAACAAATAGCATTTAGTACAAGATCATCTGGCGGAGGAATACCTACAATGCAATGGACAAACGGAATTGTGTTTTCTCCCTCAAATTTTCCAACTACCAATGCAACAGTAGATGAGCAATTAAAGGGAATACTTCATTGGTCATCAGTTTCTTTTGCTATAAAGGAGAAATTTGAGCATCAAATTGTGAGTGAAAACGCCACAATTAATCTTGTTAATGTTAGTGTTAATGAGATCTTTAAAGAATTGGCTCAGAATTTAAAAGATAGATCAAAATATGCAAAAAATAATTTAGAAAAACAAGAATGAATGTAGAAGGAAAAATAAAAGACTGTGAATATTATCTAAAACAAATTAATCATTTTAACCCTGATCCTCATTATGTCAGTTATTTTTTCAAAGTTTATCTCCAATCTTTAATTGATGTTTATGATGAAATTTTAAACCAAGCAAATAGAGATTTTGGATTATTTATTTCTGGAAAATGTACACAAGAAAAATTTGAGAGAAAAGCCGCAGATAAAAAGGATAAATTGGCTTTGAAATTTTTGACTTGGTTTCAAGAAAATTATGAAAAAGAGCATACTAGCACATATACAAATTTTATAAAAAAAACAAGTCATTTTTTTAAAGAAAATAACCAACTTCCAACAATTATCATAAAGATATGTACCAATCAAAGATATCAAGGAGATATCTCTCAATCAATTCAAGTAGGGTTAGCGGATGGAAAAATAAGATCAAAAGAAGAATTGCAAATTGAAATAAAGAGACAAACACCTACCTTTTTAGAAATAATTAACCAAAAAAGAAAAATTAGCAACGAGCCCAAAGTATCT
>DATKYM010000109.1:0-4437 GCA_035528495.1 Nitrosopumilaceae archaeon | reverse complement strand
AGTGTGATAAAGTAAAATGTTTCCATTTTTATTGATTAATTCAGGAAAAGTAAAACTATCAATGATCTTCATATTAGTGAGTAAATTAGTTATTTATTTTAGTAAAATTCGCCCAAAAGGTGATTTTTTACTCAGGTAAGCGATACTTCCTATGGCTACACCTAAAATTAAAATTGAAAGAGGACCAAATTCAGGGATTACTTTGGTTCCTATTATTTCGATGTGCTTGGTATTCTCGGGAATAAATACTCCAATCACATAGTCATTGGGAAATTTCATTACGTCATAACCTGTATCAACTCCATCAACTAAAACTTGATAGTTTTCCTTTTCTGCAGTAATAACCTCAAAAGGTGTTCTTACCCAAAAATCTGTACTTTCAGGAACCTCACTCATGGTAATTTCAAGAGACTTTCTCTCATCATTTACAATTATTTTCTCAAGGGTTGGATCTTGAAATTCACTTCCCATGGCATCCAAACTTCCATGATATCCATAATAGATATCAAATGAGTTACCATCAACTTTAAGAATGAATTTTTCAGATTCTAATTGTGTAATGTCAAGATACTGTGCAAATGCTTCAATGTCTAAAACATGCTCTGCATAAATATTTGGCATTGGAATCAACATAAGAAAAAATATTAGTACGACTAAGAATTTTTTAATCAAATTGTTTCGGATCATTTTTTTTATCTTGAAATATAATAATTAATCAACTAATTCTCAAAATTGATTCTAGTTTGAATTTAATCACCTATTTTTACCAAATGAGCCTTGATGATCTGTAAGACAACAAGAACATTGTTTGGTATAACACTCATCTACTTTTTCATGACCGCAAGAGCCGCAGTGACAAAAAGGATCATCCGTCATGTTAAGTGTATTCTATTCACCGTACTTAATTTACTCACTTGATTTTCTTTTTTGATAATCCTATAATTCCTTATAGTGCCAACAAGATAATTTATTCTTATGACTACCATGGATAAGGCAGGAATAGGAATTGCCATAGCTGTGGTCGGAATAGCTTTGGGATTTACGTTGATTTCCAGTACAGGAATATCTGAAATTTCCCCTGTTTTAGAACAGTCTACTAATTCAATTAAAGAAGCAGGACAGGAGATCAAAGAATCTGGTTCTGAGGCATTTGAGAAGATCAAAGAGACTACAAAACAGGTAGTTGAAGAGACAAAAGAGTTGGGAGACACTGCAAAAGAGCTTGCTTCATCTAAATTATCCTCAAGACTTGTATCTATTCCTGTAGGAACTGCTATACCTGGATGTGACGAGGTGAATTTGTGCTATGATCCTCCATCATTGATAATCTTTGCAGGGGGTGAGATTATTTGGAGAAACGATGATGCATCCTCTCACACTGTAACTAGCGGGAACATAATTGAAGGACCAAATGGAATCTTTGATAGTGGATTGATTAAGGCGGGTTCAACTTTTTCATTTAAATTCGAAGATAAAGGCCAATATGATTACTTTTGTATGATTCATCCTTGGGCAGATGCATCAATAACGGTAAGCTAAAAATTTTAATTAAAAAAATAAATACATATGCCAAAAATTTTTGGAAAATCTTTGACAAATAGAGATAATAAATAATTTAAAAATAAATTAAAATAATTTAATTTTCATGAATGGATTTTTTCATTTCTAGATATTCTTGAACTTTACTTAGGTGACCTGTCATCTTTTTTACATATTCACTTGATTCTTGAATTTTTCCTTTCTCTAAGGACAGAATCAAACCGTCTGATAAAATTTTAATATCTTCGACTAATGATTGAGTCTCGTCTTTCATAAAACTAGAGTATATTTTTTACTTGATAAACTAAATTTATGATTATCAGTGATGATTTTAGGAAACCTAATCAAATATGATAATAAGATAGATGTTTAAACAGAGTATGATGAAACAAACGGTTGCAAAAGATGGATAAACTAAAAAAAATTCTTGTACCTATTGATGGATCATCTAATTCGTTAAGAGCCTTATCTAATGCAATATTTTTGGCAAAAATGGCTGGTGCTTCGATTACCGGAATTTTTGTGGTACACTCTGAATCTGAAACTGACACCTTTTTAGAATATCTAGAACCACTTTCTGGACTTGATGAAAAGGGCTTTGTCGGAAAGCAGTTATCCGAAGCTAATGTAATGATGGGCGAAGCCATTGAAGAATGTCAAAAAAATAATGTCATTTTCAATGGAATTGTAGCCCAAGGAAATCCCGGGGTAAAAATCGTAAAGTATTCAGAAGACAAAGATTTTGATATTATTGTAATTGGAATTACTGGTAAGGGCCGCACAAGCGAGGTTTTGCTTGGAAGTGTATCATACGATGTTACTCACAAGGCAAAATTACCTGTAATGCTTGTCAAATAGCCATATGATCTTTTTAGTTTACATTATTAGAATATGGGTAATCCCATTTTTCTAATGCTTTTTCTAGAGCGTTTGTTATCCTTTTTGTTAGCACCTTTGGATAACGACCTTAGTAATTTTTGGCCCAATTCATCTAAAACTTGACTAAGATCAAAACCAACTGAACTAAAAATTAAAGGGGCATGGTGAGAAGTAGTGATCATTATTGTTACTTCAAATTTTCCTTCTTTTTTACCTCCTGTTCTTTGCTTTTTGATTGAAACTCTGGCTTCATGGATTTCCGAATAAATTTTTTGTACTTTTTTTAAAGTGTCTCCAAATTTTTTGCTGATTAAATTGACATTTTTCTGATCTTCTGGTAATCCTATTATGAATAATGGAATTTGTGTCTCTAATTTGGTGGATAACAATCCAAGTATGTCCTTGAATGTGATTATGCCTTGTAGATTGTCCCATAGGTTAACTAAACAACATGTTGTATTGGTCTTTAGCATGGATTTGAGAATTTTATTTAAATCATCATTTGGTGAACACTGAGGAATTCTGGTACTACCAATATTTCCAATTTTAGATTCTAGTTTGTGGAGGGTTCTTATCCCGATTGATTTTTTCCCTTGTCGTTCTTGCGGTAATACATATTCAAGAATGTGTGCAGATGTTATAACTTGTTTGATTTTCCCTTGATTCATTACCGGCAAATGATCTATTCTTTTTGAAGTCATTATTTTCTTAGCATTGCTCAGTGATTCTTCTGAAGAAATTATTATTGGATTTTGAGTGTAAATCAAATTGGCTTTAATCCATTTATTATCCTGTGTAGCCAGTAATTTGAGAATTTGTTTGGCAGTGACTACTCCAATGATTTTTTTGTTACTTACAACAGGAACTTCTCGGGTCTTATAATGAGTCATGATATGAGATGCTTTTTGTATAGAATCATTTGGAGATATGTATGGAACAGGAGAGAGAAATGACTCTACTTTCATACTAGTGATATTTTTTGCATTAAGTAATGAAAGAATATTCGTAGATAGTGTGGTTTTACCTTGCATACAAAATACATCATAGGACTGGTTACGAGCAATTTTGTTAATTACAGATGATAGGGTTTCAGTAGGCTCTATAATTGTGGGCTTTGATATTAGATCCTTTACTTTAGTGGATTGGACATCTTTTAGGTGCTCATAAATTGTATCAGTAATCATCTATCCTTCGTTGAAAATTTACCCTATTTTAAATTAAAAGGAACTCTAGATTTCCAAATTTGATTTTTGACCTTTGAATAAATAATCTAAATTGTCTTGTATATCGCACTTACAAAAGCAATTTTAGTCGAGGATTTACAATTTTATAATATTCTGATTTTATGTTACAGTACCACCTGATTGGATCAGCACGACACTACCGAATTCTACAGTTAGGTTAAATTGTGAAAAGTCAATATCAAGTGAAACCCCAGATGGTATTGTGAGAATTGAATTATTTTGAACTGTCACATTAGTTGGTACTATAGAACTTGATGCAAGTGTACAATCTTCAGTCAATATCCAATCTCCAGAGTCTGGAATAACACAGAATCCATCATAATTTGTAATTGTACAAATATAGAGTTCTCCAGCTATTGCAGTGCCACTACACTCTGGGGACAATGTTTTACCATACCCTCCAGGACCAGTTTCATTTACACTGTATGCTCCAGAATCAATTGTAATTGTAGTGCCAGCTCCACTGACTCCTGCAAAGTTGTTATCCGATGGATTAATTGCAGTAATCACCATTGTAAAGTCACCTGGGACATTTGTTCCACTATCATCATTGACTACATTCTTGATCACAGTAAGGCTTGCCAGGGTGGGTGGAGATGCTGATTGGATTGTTTCTTCAAATGTGGTTATAGTGTACCCTCTATCGCGAGTCGCATTAATAATGGCTATTAGATCGTTAATCTCAGTACTGTTTGTAGTCTCTAATGCATTACCTGAAGGATCTTTTTCTGCAAAGTCAGTGCCATACAGATTTAGTACTGAATAACCGTATTGT
>DATKYM010000108.1:0-19518 GCA_035528495.1 Nitrosopumilaceae archaeon | reverse complement strand
TACATTATGATAAAACCCTGAATGTTTACCAAATATTTTTTTTAAAAAGGCAAAAAAGATTAACTAGTTCTTGTAAGATCTTTGCATTCACCTTTGTATTCAACTTTAACCCCATGACATTCTGCATCTAACTCACCACATCCATAAGTCTCACCATCTACTCCACATACCGGATCATAGACTAGGCATTGAATAGAACATGCTTCTTGACAAATACCTTCTCTGCAAACCAAATCATCACTGCATTGATCATTAGATGAACATCTTGTTTTACATTCGCCATTATGGTTTAAGGCAACATGTTCAGCATTTAGCGCGCATGAGTTGCCATATGTTTTCAAATCTACTCCGCAGACTGGGGCATACTCTAGTGTACATGCAATGGCCGGCATGAATGTTTGCCATCCTCTTTCTTTTAGGGCTTGAACTGACTGTGGTTTCACACATGCAGGGGAGCCATTATATGACTTGAAAATCTGTTTCAAGCCTTCTGCACAAATAACATTACTTGCAGAAATACCTGCATTTCCTTGTTGAGCAGGTCTAAGATAGGGATGTGTTATTCCATCCCTAACGCACACCTTTCCTGGGTAGATTCCAGGACCGCATCTATCATTTAAAACACAGATTTCACCTAACAAGGCAAATCCAGGCGCACAGGTGTTCTTGTATGGAAAATGTTCAGTGGTAGACTCTTGTTTGACTATCTTGGTTAATTCATATTTTTTACTTGAAGCATCTGCTGGGGGATTCTCAACATCAGTTATTTTCACAGTAATCTGATATGAAATCCCTTGAACAAAACCAAACCCTTGAATGTTTTCATAAAAATTTAGCCATTCTGAATATTCATTTTCCCGAATTTGCATACATTTCATTGGCCCCACTCCTACACACTCAACAAGTTGTGGATGAATGAAAATTGTCGTTGTTTCTTCTGCATATGAATCGGGAATTACAACGAATACGATAATTAGTGTCAGAGTCATAATTATCCAAATTTTCACAATTTACAGTTGTAGTTCTAATCTTTATAATTATTACTTGTAATTCTTGAATTACTCTACGGTTTTCATTTCTCGAGATAAAAATAAATTGATTTAGCTTTACGTGATTAAGGTTAGTTACAGACAAGGGTGAAATAAAAAATGGTAGGGTGAATTTATTATTTTATCAATGTGTTGAAAATTTAATGAAAGGGAAATGTCAAAACTGTGCAAAATTAATGGCGTATTCTCTCCTTACTTATTGTTCTACTGAGTGTATTTTTGAATACTTTCTTAGGTCCACATCCGTTAACAAAACTATGTCATTGGCTTGGATTAATGTAACTTCTAAAACATTTAATTTTTGCATTTCCAAATTTTATTCTTGTCTATCTCAGAAAATAAACCAATCAACAATTATCCAAAAAAAGTGCAAAATTTATTGTTGCAATAACACATATCCTTACCATTTACATTAAGAAGAACTTAACTTTTGATTTAATTCTTTGAACATTTTGTACTGGATAGATGATCTTCATAGGTGGAGTTCAAATTATAAGTAAATATTGATTAATTAAAAAATTCTAAATTTGTTTTGTAATTAATTCAACAAATATTCTGTATCCCAATCGCGGTTTTGGCATCTAATACAATATAGATTCAAACTAGGCTGTACCTTGTTACAAAATCTACAAACTTCTAATATGACATTTTCCATTAATCTTCTGAATGATTTTAAATTATAATTCCTTGGTTGTACAACCAATGACACACAGCAAAAGGTTTTTTCCAAAAAAATTTTTAAAATTTCAATGGGTGTTTATTTAAAAAAAATTGAAAAATTTCTTGTTTCAAATTAACCATACAATATTATTTTTTAATTTTTAGGTTCAGAAAACCTCAAAATTTATATTTTTAGGAATAATTAATAAAAAAATTAAGTGTAAATTAAATTAATTTATAATTTGTGGTACCGGTACGACTTTTTTTGTAACTGTTAGAAGCAGTCATTACACACACGACTTTAACAATACATTTTTGTTTTCACTGACATGGAAAAAACAATTGAACAAAAAGATCTACAGTTATTAAAAGAACCAAAAATTTTGATTATTGGTCTTGGACAAATAGGATACAGCAATGCCGAATACATGACAAAATTAGGCTTACATGTTGACGGAATGGATCTTAACCAAAACGCCACAAAACGTGCATTGGATAATAAGGTTATCAAAAAAGAGGCGAAGAGTTTTTCAGGATATGATTACTATTTAATTTGCATTTCGACTCATCATCCAGAAAATATGTTTATTCCATTTCTTGATGGCGTTTTCAGTATTGTAAAGCGTATCTCTAAAGAAGGAAAAACAGGAGCGCTTGTCGGAATTGACAGTACCATAACTAGAGGAACATCTGAAAAAATAGATTCAATTTTGGGACATCGTTTGCATGTGGTCCACGTCCCACATAGATTCTATGTTCATGATCAAGAAACTCATGGGGTAAATCAGAAACGCGTGATGGGAGGATGTAAGCAATGTTGTATTGATGAGGGTTACGAATTTTATCATAATATCCTAAATATTCGTTTGAGGATAGTCAGCTCTATCCAAATAGCCGAAATGACAAAGATTGTAGAGAATTCCTATAGGTTTATGGAGATTGCTTTTGCAGAAGAGCTTAAAATTATCTGCGATAGAACACATCTAAACTTTAGAGAGTTACGTAATGCAGTAAATTCCAAATGGAATATCAATATTCTTGAAGCCAAGGATGGGATTGGAGGACATTGTTTGCCAAAAGACAGTCAAATGTTGTTAAATATTTCAAAGGGATTTGTCCAAAACAGCATTATTGAAACTGCCAAAAAAATTGACTCGCATTATCGTTTGCACAAAAACCCTCAATGGAACAAGGCCTCTAAACTGCAATGAAGCTAGTACACATGGGTGCAATATCCACTAGCATAGTGTTAATTTTAGGAATGGCAATGGTCGTTCCCGCATTTATTTTTGCCTCAACTGCAGAATCCGAAAAATTAAGAGTTTTAATCCAAATTGAAATCGTTGAAGATGACAATCTGCCTTTTTGGTGTAGTGAATTCAATGAAAAATTAGAAGATGGCGGTATAAAATCAGTTGTATTTTTGACCGGCGAAATTGCAGAATCAAATCCAGAATGCATTTTTAATGTTAGTGGTGTGGATGTGGGAAATCAAGGTTATCGCTATCATGATATTACACAAATATCCGATTATTCCCAACAATTATCTGAAATTAAAAAAGGAAAAACAACTATAGATAATCTAGGTGGATTTGAATCCAAAGTCTTCAAGGCCCCATTTGGATCAACCGATGAAAACATCTATTCTTTACTTGACAAGTCTGGAATCTTAGGTGATTTTTCATATAGTGATCATTACAACCTTTTTGTTGATGACCAGTTTGTTAAATTTGATCTTTTAACCGTAGATAATGTAAAGGAACTTGATTCAATTGACAGTTTACAAATTGTAACTTTTTCTTTTAATAATCTAGAGTCGGTGGATTCAATTTTTAATACTGTTGATGAAATTAACAAATATCCAATTCTATTTGTAAATCCTTCTGATCTTTATGGGGAATCATTAACGTTAAAAAGGTAATTTCATGGCACTACAAAATCCGCAACAATTTGTAAAATCAGACCAAAAGATTACTCAAAGTGGTCGGATCTATTTGCCCAAAAAGGGGTGGATTATTCGTGGGTTAGTAATTTTAGGTTTGATCGGTATTATTATTTACAATCTTTACGTCGGCTTGTATCTGGTTGATCCTCTAGTGGCATATTCTACAATTATGCCTCTCCATGCACTTTTGGTTCTAATAGTTGGTTGGTTTTTTTATAAAAATCCTGCCACCGGGATAGATAGAGAAGAACTTGTCTCGGTTTTAATCCCTGTCTTTAATCAAGAGTCAATGATTGACACTGTGATTAAGGCAATTTTTGAATCAACTCACAGGAATTTGCAAGTGATTGCAGTAAATGATGGAAGCACTGATAAATCAAAACAAATTCTTGATATGCTTTCAAAAAAATACCCCTTACTCAAAGTAATTCATAGAAAAAATCAAGGCAAACGTCACGCAATAGCTACAGGTTTTGCAAAATCGTCTGGGAAATACATTGTTTTAATTGATTCAGATAGTGTAGTTGATAAAAACGCGATATCAGAATTTATGAAAACTTTTGATGCGCATCCCAAAGTGGGATCCCTAGTTGGATATGCAAAAGTATGGAACTCTAAAAAAAATATTCTTACCAAATGCCAAGATGCTTGGTATGATTACGCATTTAACATACATAAAACAACTGAAAGTCGTCTTGGAAATGTCCTTTGTTGTTCAGGTTGTCTTGCAGGATACAGAAGAGAGGCAATAGAATACTTTATCCCTCATTGGATAAAAACCAAGATTCACAATAGTGACGATAGAGATCTTACGACTTATGTTATCGCACAAGATTGGATGAAAAAAGAACTAGCTCCATTTTCTCAAAAATTACTAGAAGCAGGTTGCAATTATGATGATGCAGAAGACCGAATGCTTACAGCACAAACACTTACTGAATGGAATTCAGTTTATGTATCCACAGCAGTAGTTTATACTGATGTACCTGAGAAAATTCATGGCTATATTCGACAACAAACAAGATGGAAAAAAGGATTCATCCGTTCTAATTTTTTCGTTAGTACATTTTTTTGGAAAAAAAATCCTATCATATCATCCATTTTTTACACTGAATTCATGGTCACATTTACCGCACCTCTGATTGTTTTAATAATTTTATTTTATGAGCCATTTATTTTGAAAAATTACTGGGTACCCCTTGCTTTCATTAGTGGATCGTTTTTGACTGGATTTGCTCATGGTCTAGATTACAAAATGAGAGATCCGTCTTCTAAATATTGGAAATACAAGCCACTGATGAATTTTTTTACATCCTTTGGTTTATCATGGTTAGTAATCCCTGCCCTTCTAACATTTAGAAAAAATCAGTGGTTGACACGATAAATTGTTAAAGAAATCTTTTTTATTATTAATAGGGGTGCTATTCCTCCCCATTATTTTTGATAATGCGTTGGGAGAGACTGATTCAATACGCTTTGAACTGACATATCCTAATGGGGATAGGGCATCCATTGGAAATTCCAAAATAGTTGTTACTTCTGAGGATAAAGACATAGAGTTTGAAAAAATAGGCAAGAATTCTGAGCATTATTTTGAACTAGAATTACCTCTTCAGAAAAAATATGAGATTCTGGTTTTCACAAACGACATGTTAGTTGGGACCAAATATCTGAAGTTTGAAAATAAAATTTTAGATGTGGTCAAGATTCCAGTAAATCCTTCCATTGGAATAAAGTTTTTTGTTTACTATGATGATGGAGTCACTCCCATCAAAAATGCTGAATTGATAATTTACTCTCACAGGGACAATGTAATTCGGACTACGACTACTGATGCTGAAGGGAAGACTCAAAGATTTTGGTTAGCATCGACAATTACTGATGGGGATTTCTACAAAGTTGAGGTATTGATTGATGATTTGGTGTATCAATATCCTCCCATTAGACGATCTTCTGCAAGTCATGATTTTAATATTATAACTTCATGGCCTTCAGCAATAGATTCCATAACTATTCAAGCATTTACAAATAATATTCTAAATAAAACCTGGGGACAAAATTTTGTTGCAGAAATTTATGCTGATGATAAATTACAGAAATCCGTCAAATTTATTCGAGGAAAAGCCTATTTTTCACAACTCAACTTAGGTGAATACAGAGTAATTATTTTTGATGAAAATAACCCTCTAAAAATGCTTGCAGATACCAAAATTTTCATCAAGGATGGTTCTGGTGAATACAAAATTCCAATTGAAAATTCATACATTTTGGATCCCAGTTTGACAAATTTATCAAAGTCACCTAAATCTCAAATCACTAAAGCTCAAACTGATGATATCGTTAATTTTTCTAGTTTAGGATGGACAAAACAGTCTCATTCCGGAATACAAGAAAAAACCCTTGATTCTCAATATTTTTTAAATATGATTACTGATGGTAACGGAAATCCAGTTTTTACAAGAAGTGAGTATTTTGAATCAATGGATCTCTCAGATAAAAATTTTCAACTCTCCTATAAATTTGATAAGCCACTGTCAGTAAAAGAATTTTGGATTTATTTTTCCAGTGATAAGTTTGAATCCTCGTGGTATACGATAAAAATCCCTATCTCCGAAATTTCTTCAAATGGACAAATATCCAAAATTTTAGATTTAAGCAATGCAGGAATTACTGGTATGGCTGACTTGACCAAAATTAATCAGGTGCAAATTAGAATAAAAGATAATTCAGAGGATGAAATTCGAGTCCAAATTTCTGATTTTAAAATTCACAGGACATTTAAATCCAATCCAACAGTTGAAAAAAATATGACGCCATCGATTGTTCCTTCATGGTTAAAAAACAATGCAAAATGGTGGTCAGAACAGAAAGTTAGTGATGTTATTTTTGTTAGTGGAATTAAATTTTTAATAAATGATGAATTTATTCAAATCGAACAGTCCAAAAAACAGCAAATGTCTTCAACAAAGATTCCTTATTGGATTAAAAATGGTGTCAAATGGTGGTCAGAAAATAAAGTATCTGATACCGAATTTATAGACAGCATGCAATATTTGATAAATCAACAAATAATTATAGTAAAATTTTAATTATCAAATTTTAATCCTAGAATTGACCTGGTTGAGGATCTATTATGATTAGATATTGAAAAAGGAATTTCACAGAAAAAATAATTTT
The DNA here is from genome assembly GCA_035528495.1 of Nitrosopumilaceae archaeon. Classification (GTDB taxonomy): domain Archaea; phylum Thermoproteota; class Nitrososphaeria; order Nitrososphaerales; family Nitrosopumilaceae; genus Nitrosomaritimum. Next base: position 12,687 of record DATKYM010000108.1, on the reverse strand, counting down.
GTTAAATCCCATTTTTCCAAAAAAGATAATTCCAAAATATTGTGTGGGATTATGATGGTATGGAAGGGTTTTTAGTAATAATTAGGAAAAGAAACCCTATGCCTACAAAAGGACCTGTAAACGTCAATAGACAGACAATTTATGCGATTATTCCGGGTTTAGATTACCGTGCTGCAAAGCAAATCGACAAATTAACACAATTTGTAGTGATTGGATTTTCTATATGGATTGGAGTGGGATTTGGCGGATATGAGATGGCGCATCTCTTAGACCAATACAATCTAGGAACATTGATAATTATTGTTATAATCACCTCGGGAGTTTATTTCCCAATTGTAGCATATCTTGTACGAAAGTGGTCAGTAGAATGGAATGAGAAATTTGATAAATAATTAATTTGCTCAATTCAAATTGTTGCCAAAAAATAATTTCTAAATAAAATAAAAAAGATGGTTGGGCTGTTCCTTATATTTTTGGCATTAGACTGAGTCGGGACTTTGAAGATATTGCAATTACTGAAATTATTGCAATCCCTAAAATCATAGCTGCTATAGTGCCAAATTCGGGTATGGCGTTTGTTCCTATGATTTCAATTGTTTCAGCTCCTGCTGGAAATTCTATTGAGAGTGTTCTATCTGTAGATGTTTTGGTTTCCTCAAAGGGGACTTCTTCATAGTCAACTAGGACAAAAAAGTCATCATCCTCATTACCAATAGTTGCATCAATTACATCTCTTGGTAATGTCACTGAAATTTCACCTTGATCTGTTGCATCCATTTGGATGATGACAGAATTGACCTCACCATCAGCTATCATGCTTGTTACTTGACCTCCTGAAATTTTATGATCCAAAGTTACTTCAACTTGAGATTCCATTGTAGGTTCGGATGAAATTAATTCAGGCTCTGCTGAGATTGGTTTTTCAGCTGCTGTAGTTCCAACAGACACAATTCCTTGCATCCACGGGTGTACCATACAAAAGTAAGGAAAATCTCCCTCATTATCAAATTGGACTGTGAAGGTTGTCCCTGCCATAAACAGACTACTGTCAAAGAAACCAGATGGCCCATCAGATGCACTTCCTGCAGTGACTGTGTGTGCTGCAGAGTCATTGTTTGACCATGTTACCTCATCACCAGGATTGATTGTTATCTTGCTTGGCATAAAACACTCGTTTGTAGTCTCACATCCTGGAACTGATGTTCCTTGGGGAATGTCGACTGAGGAGGTCTCTGCAAATGCGTTGGGCATACTCAATGTTATGGCAATTACAAAAAATACCATTAGTGGAAATACTTTCATGTTTTGCATTTTCATTGATCCTAATTTTTCTGCACAGATAAAAGATTTGTCCTAAATTTCAGACTTTGATAGTAGTTTCATGATAATTCTTGAAAAATAATTTTAAATAGGAAAAAAAGAAATCAAGTCCCAAAAACTCATGGGTGATAAATGTACGAGACTTGATTTCTAAGAACTGTTATGTTTTATGCTATATGGCCAAATTCTAAAATTTGATCCAGTTTAGTAGTTTGATTAAGATCATTCAATTTTTTTCAGATGGATGGTTGGAGATTATTTTTTGAACACAAAAACCAGAATGATCTAAATATGAATAAAAACGGTTGTCAATGTACCATTTGATCCACCAAAACGATGTAAGGATGGGCGCACCAATGATGAAAACCGATGTTTGCTGTATGATGGACGCACGATAGAACATTACTTTGGATCTAAAAAGAATTTTTAAATCTTAGAAATCAAACCCCTATTCGCTCTAAATTTTACCAGATAATTCTAGCACTAACCTAAAATGTTGGTTTTTTCTAGGTAAATCATGAGTCAAACCGTCATAACCCCTGAAATTGCAAAATTATTTCAAGGAAAAAACTTTGCCTCTCTTGCAACCGTGATGAATAATGGCTCTCCTCATGTTGCTCCTACTTGGGTTGACCTGGATGGAAATACCATTTTGATAAACACTGCGGGAGGACGGCTGAAGGAAAAAAATATCAGACGAGATAATCGTATTGCTATTTCAATTTATGACCAGGAAAATCCTTACAATATGGTATCAATACGAGGGAAAGTAACAGAACTTACAGAAGAAGGAGCCGATGAGCATATAGACAAACTAGCCAAGAAATATTTAGGTGTGGATAAATACCCTCTCCGTTCTCCAGGTGAGCAGAGGATAATTCTAAAAATTCAACCTGAAAAAATACACCATATGCAAATACCACCTCCACAAAAATAAAAAATTTAATTTAATCATTAGTTTTGTGATAAAGGTTTTGATTATGAGTGTGGTTTCACATTGACGAACCTGCTTTAACTATCATTTCTATCACGCTGACTAATAAACCAATTTTGGGGGAATTAGTAAGGGCAGAAATTTTTTTCATTGTTTTTGGTTTTATTTTTTGGTTATCCGTATAGTTTGTCATTACACATTTACCTCCGTTTTACTGTGGTTCATTTTTTTTGCAAGTCTTTGGTGGGGACTAGGTTCTATCCAATTCGGATTTGAGATATTGTTGTAATATTTCATATTGGATATAGATGAAATTTGCTAATAACACTCACCAAGAATTTATTCATGTAAGTTATTCTTTTTTTGCTTATCAAAACACCCAAAAATAATTTTTCGGATCCAATTAGAAATCACAAAAAGATTTGTCTTCTAGTTTTGGATTACAAATTTCATAATCAAGAAGAAATTTGCATAATTCCTTCTTTTATCAAGAACTGTATTCCTTGAACAAAAGATTCATCATCAATCTGTCCATCTGCCCACCATCCAGCATTGCTCTTGATCCACGAGGGAACCTCAAACGATAAAACACTATTGTCATCTTTCTCCCTAAGTAAAGGATTTTCTTCAATTTCGATTTCAACGATAGTAAATCCTGCTACAGTGGCATCAGGTGTTACGTATTCCGGTCCTGTTCCATGGACAAATATGGCATAGCGTACAATTCCTGCTTTTTCTTCAACCGGAAAAAGAAGATGTACTTGACCAAATCCATTAAACAAATCATCTCGTCCAATGTCTTGTGCAAATGAACGGAGTTTGTTGTCATCCTCATCTACGACCCAAATATCATAATGGATTTGATCAACAAACTCAACTTCGTTAAATTTGTTGAAGAAGTTTATTTTCCAATCAATATTACATCCTTCAAGAGGAACTTCTGGAGAATAATTATACTGAATTCCCATGGAAAATGTGTTTGTAGAAACTCTTTTGCTAACATAATCATGAAATATTGTGGGACATCCCAACAATTCTTCCTTTTGAATTGTTTCAACAACATCTTTGAACGGATCATCTTTTACATGTTCTTTAAAATCTAACAATTCAAATTTCATCTCAATTGGAGCAACACCTGTTGTAACCCATGCATAAGTTAATGCCTTTACAGGAAAAGGAAAGTCATCGACAATCCATATTTCATTGTTGTTACCACTATACCAACCAACAACAACTGTATCTGTAATTCCAGCAGGAGTGATTATTTCTTCAGCTCTTATCGGAATTAATTGAGCGCCGCCAATTGCTCCTATCTTCCCCCATGCAGCAGACTTGAAATCTTTTGGTCCATGAATCAAATCGTTTTCATTTCCAGTAGCAAAAGCAGAAAGCCAAGCCAAAGAGGATTTGAATGCAATGGCATAATCAAAAATATCATCATCAAATGTTATAGGTTCAGGCGCCTTATTGCCTAGCCCCATTGAACCTTTGATGATTTTATTACCATCAATTACTAGAATTTCCGTATCCCATAATGTTTCACTGAAGTGTGGAGTTTCTCCTTTGATCCACATTTTCAGTGTAATGGGTGCACAGTCATTAAGATCCAATTCACATAAAGAATACTCAAAATAATCGCCCACTTTGAGGCTTTCACCTAGATACCAGCTCCCATCAACATTAACACCACCTGATGTTTGAACACCCTGACCAAAAGAAAGGTTTGAGAATCCAAAGCTAAAAAAGATGATCAAAAACATGCATTTGATTAAAAAACTATTCACTGTATAAGAAAGAGATTTGATAGTATAAGGACTTGCTTGGCAACTATAAGGTAATTTTAATAACTATGAGTAAATTCTCCAGAAAATTTTATCGGGATTAAAATTATAGTTTTTTGTTCTTATCCTTTTTCTTATACTTGAAATTAGATTTAATTAGATAAATTCTAGTCCTTCCCAAAAAATATTCTCAAAATATGATAAGTGGTATTGACCTTTTGATAATTATTTTTTGAAATAACTATAGTTAGATCTATAAACAAAATAAAAGTCACACTTTTCACAAAGTGGAGATCTGTTGTTTGATATTAAAAATTGATCCACAAGATTGACAAATCTTGTTGTTACCAAAAGTAACTAATGGCACATGATTTTTATTTTTAGCGCAGAGTGGACACGCAAAAAATCTTGACATAAATTTACCATGTTTTTTTTTATTTAGTTTTATGTCTGTTGGAATTTTTTCTAAACTGATCGCGTTTATTTTTTTTGATCGATGATGATCTCCTTTTTATAAAAATATAAAATTATGATATTATAATTTTTTTATCCTTCTCAAAATTATTTTCAAAATCCACAAACGGGATCTGAACTGTTGGTTTAATCCTAAATCTTTGAGGTGTTAACGAGTTTATCGAATAAAGTTGGATTTAATTTAAAAAATTCCCATATGTAATTAATGTCACAAGGTTTGTAAATCAATTTAGAAATTCAAAGATCGTCTAATTTCTTTTTGGATTCTAGGCTGGTATCTCCAGTTAAAACTAAAATTTGAGATTCCTTGTTGATTTTTTGAATGCCTTTTATTGCAAAAAATCCATCATAATTAGGCTTCAAAAGGCCAATTATGGAGTAAGGTGGATTATGTTTTCCAAATAGATCTATTGCTTCTTTACCATTAGAGCCTCTGACGACCACTTTAATTCCATATGTCTCCAGAAGTTCTGATAGGGTTTCATTTCCAAACTCGTCGTCTTCGATGACTATTGCTGTTTCGTTCACTTTTTCTTCTTAACCCCAATACTAGGGTTTGGATATTGTGTAAATTTACTCATTTCATTTATTCAAAAGCAATTCGAAGTACATGATTAATCACTTGAGTAAAACTACATGAAGTGGATTTTTTTTATTAATTTTTCCTGAAATTGCCTTGGTTTCTCATCAACGTCATCATCAATCACCACACATGTCCTTTTTCCATAGCATTTTTTTAAAATTTTTATTTATGGTGATGTACAAAATCCCACATCTAGGGATTATTTTGGATATCCATCCTTAAATTGGATAAATGGGAAGTAAAATCGTGACAAAAAGAATTGAATAAGAATTGGCAGAAATGAATCGATTGAAAAGGTTGGAATTGGAATTTCTATTTTTCAAAGCTGGATTGGATAATACTATACTACAAAAATATCGTGATGCTTTAACGCCTAAAAACACTATATCTAAAAATACAGATCCTGATCTCCAATACGTTTGAGCATACACGATATCTCAAAATCGATATCCTAAATGAGAAAATAGCGAAGAAAAGAGATACTTACAATTCAAGATATTGATACAATATGCTTTTAGCTTAATAGCCAGTAGGGTGCTAATATTGTATGTCAATTGACCTTAATCCCGTAAATGAAATTTTAAATGAAATTAAAAATGAATTGAACAATCAAATTTCTTTGGGGAAAAATATCGACAAAAAAATAGATTCCAATATGTTGGGGAAACAATCACGAATTTTGAGTGAGATTATTCTGAAATCCAAAATTTCCGAAGAAGATAAGGTAATGCTACAAAAATTCTCTCAGACTCTACAAGAAGGTATGGATGCAAAGAGTCTACGATATGAAAAACAAGATCTTGAAAGAATACTCTCTAATTTGAATAACTAAGTATAACCTCATATGTTTATCATTTTGCTTGAAAAAAAATAAAACCAATGAAAAAATGGATTGCGCGGTTTGTGAGCATGCGTATTCGTGGCACAGAAAAACCATGTCCTGCAGAATATGTGATTTTTTAGGATGTTCATGTGTACTTGAAAATTAGAATATTTTTTAAAACTATTTTTAGAAAAGTATCTATTCTTGGTTGATATTCAATACGGCAACCTAACATGTTTTCCATCTTAAAACAAGTGGATGTTATTTTTATCGACGGTCAGTAAAATTTAATGCATGTTGGTGTACAAATTATAAAAAAAGAAAATCTATTTTTTTACATCTTTTTTTAGTGCCAATATGCCTGCAAATAAAATAATACCAAATCCTATAATTCCACTCAGTATTGAGAAAATTAAAATTCCAAATGATAAATAAATCAAAAATCTTCCCACCTTCTTTGGCTCTTTTATCAAAAATGAAATCACAATTACCAATAAACACAAAATATACGATACAACTCCAGATGAAATAATAGCTAAATCAAACGAGGAGAAGTCTCTACCTGTGTAAAACTCTGTTAATTCAAAAATTCTCTCAATGTTCAAAATACCGATTAAAATTGGAATAAGAGCTGCTAATCCTCCAATGATTGCTAGAATCTGATATGAATGAAAATTTAGAATTATTCTGCGTGGAATATTTTTTCTGTTTATTACACTTGAATTCACCTTATCAAAATCCGAAATTGTTTGATTTTGATTAGCTCCACAAAATGAACAGAATTTTGCAGAAGGTTCAACCTCTTCAGAACACGTCCAACATGGAATATCCTTTTTAGACAAATGATTCTCATCAAACCTTTCTGTAAACTTGCCTGGATTCTTTTGTAACAATTCTTCTACATATTGAATATCAGAGTTGTAGAGTTTTTTATTTTCAATAATGCTCTTCTCTATGCTCTTTAATCGTGAAATATCCCCAACCTCCAAGGCTAACAAATATTCTATTTTTTCTATTAATGATTGCTCAAAATTTGTCATTTATTACCCTAGGTATACCTGCAATTTCTTGATATTAAAAAAGATATGAATGACTTTACACTATCATCCAATCATGGATATTGGGAAATAATATTTTTTGATAATTATAAAAATAAATTAAAGGACAAGGATCAGATGCTGCACATTCATCTATATCTGCGCCTCATCAGATGCCAATTCATATCTATTATAACATGAACAAGCAAGGCTTGGTAGCAAATTTGAAGTACTAATTCATGTTTTACTAGAACATTACATTCGTTTATAGGATAAGACCACCTTAACTTGACAGTATGATTTTTTCGAATTCAGTTCAATTTAGAGTCAAACAGACTCAGGATTATCTTGGGGTAAATAGTGTATAGCAAAAAATTCCCGGAATTTGGAAACACACAAACTGGACCTCATGTAGAATCTCTAAAAAACTATGCATTACCTGACTTCATATTGAAGCTTGTTGCAAAAGAATGTGATTCAGATATTTTAGAAAGAGGCCGGACAAATAAGAAATTACAAAGTATGAACCAAAGAGCCATAGAGTTATTGTATAAAATATTTGTAAAGTGTGATAATGATTCCTTAGAAAAATATGCCCAGTATAGATTTTATGCATATGTCTCTAGCATATATCCAAAATGTGAAGTTCTACTCAATGAAAAAATTCAAGGAGCATCCGGAAAAAATCATCTTATTCCTGTTGTGATAAAAGAAAATGGAATGTATATTGCAATTGCATTTAACAAAAGTGTAGATAGGGCCGTAACAAAACCAGAAATTAATAAGTTCTATAACATATCTGATGACCTAAAACAAGGAGAACACGGAACAATGTTAATTGATTTCATTTATTGTTCTTCTGCAGGTTTTATGGGAAAGGCCTTGGTGGAACTTGAAAGAATTAATCAGCAAAGATCGAAGAATCCTGAAACAAAAATTAATTTTAATTTTGCCAGATTTGAAAATCAGATTTATTCTTCAACGAGATATTGAAAATACATCCTCGTCCTTTCCCACAAATAATTTTAAAATTCAATAAGGGGAACCAAATTTTTGATTCACCACCTACACTGTAAAATAATTTATGCTTTTCTTTTGATTAGAGATAATTGCCCCGTCATGGGGTTAAACTTAGTTTGTGGTCCCAAGCGAAGGAATTGAACCTTCGACAACCCGGTTTCTGTATGCCTGATATGCTGTTTTTAAGCCAGCCATCTAAAGCCAACAACTACAGCCAGGAGCTCTACCAGGCTGAGCTAGCTTGGGACAAAACATTCGAAGTTTTTTAGCATTAAAATCCTTTACACTGGCGAAATTTGACCCTCATTACCAGGTCAATGATGCAGAACTTGTCGGTGCTGGAGTATGTCTGGTAAAGTTTAGAGCAAAACAGAGATTAATTTTTAAAATTATTTAATCTATAGAGGGAAAAACGCCCATAACACAAATTGCATAATTTACATCGACTTCTACACCCTCAGGTGTTCGGTGAGTGGGTTCCACATTTCTTAAATCTGGCAAGCCAAATGTGCTTACACCGTTTCCTCCATATTTGAAACCAATTATGGAAAATAATGATTCATTACTAACTATTGGTAAAATTTGTCCTTCAGCAGATAAAAATCCTCTTGGAATTATATTATTTGAAAAAAGTCTAACCTCGCCAATAAGGCAGTCTCCTACTCCGTTTGTAGAATTTTTACCAACGGTTTGCTTTGAGCCAATTTGCAAAATATCAGAGTGATCAACACAATCAGTACAAATTAAATCTCCAATAATATCGACATTGCCTCCTAGGGTTATTGTGGGAAGAGTTACTCCAGCGTACGCAGTACCTGCCCCAGCAACGAATACTATTGATATTAATAACATTAATCCAGACTTTGTAAAATTAATCTTCAACTTCTTAAGAGTATTAGGATTTTGATTTAATTAAACATGATCTTTATGATGTTTTTCAAAAGATTCTTGATAAAAAGATTCTCCACGTGCAGTTTGGATGGGACCAACAGTTGTAGGAATTCTCGGTGCTGGAGTATGTCTGGTAAAGTTTAGAGTAAGAGAATAGTTTGAAATTATTTTTTGGGAAGGAAAATTAAAAAATATGTTTTCTTGGAGTGATTAGGATGTTTTGGTTGTCTCTTTAATCAAGAATTTTCTCCTCCTTAAATACCAGCCAAGGTATCATAATGTATGCCGCAACTACAAGTTACTACTGCAACCATGAATCGAATGAAGACAATAATGAAAACAACTCAAGTACATGACGGAGACTTTTTTGTTAACGAAATGATTGACAAGTTTGAAAAGAAAATAAATGATCTAAGCTAGATAGCGTTTCCATTTCCTCCATTCATCCTTTCGTTATACTGCTAGTTTTGTGTATTTTATACGCCTAGGGTGGGGGCCCTCTTTTTACTGACAGTCGATAAACTCGTTATCCCTTTAGGTACAAAAGTGAAAGTAAATGACTTGTTTTTCGTCAACTTTTAGTATTAAATAACTATCGAAGTCATCAAAATTTTAAATAACTGATCCAAAGCAGGCAAGCAATAAATACTGATATTCGAAATTTTTGTCATGTCAAAGCTGACACTTTCTTATTCGGGATATGTATGCGCGCCTTATCTTCACAATCATGAATCAATTGAATTAAAAGATCTTTGGGTGAAATCCAAAAACATAGAAAAATTATATTTTGCTACTGGTACATTTTCTAGTGATAGCAAACCCTATTTTGCAGAATCATCCAATCATTATCTTGTTGCAAAATTTAAAGATAACAATGAAATAGGAAAAAATCTTATAAAGCACAATCAGGATAAACTCTCTTTTGTCTTTGACATTAAAGATGATTTATTTCAACTAGAAACAAATGATGAGACTAATTTTATCTCTGTATATTATTTAGAGTATGGGGATTCTGATGATGATGTTAAAGAAATCGCATCACTTCTTATCAATCGAGATAAAATAGATGCTGCCGGATACGGGTTTATGGAAACCTTTTGCACGACCCCTTCAAGATTTACATTTCCCTATTCTGAAAATATTTTGGTTCTAGAGGTTTCAAGTGAAAAGAGCCACCAAAGTGTAAAAAAGTACTGTGATCAAACAAGGAAAGATGCTAACAGAAAAGGTTTAACGATGACAAGTTTAGTTAGTCTTTCAATCCTTGAATGTCTAAAGTAAAACTTTCTAACTGGGTCACGGACAGTAAACTCTCAAAACTCTGATGCCTCTTGTCTTAATTATCAGAATTTAGCACAACTATTGTAAAAAACCCCTTTTAATTTTACAACTTTAATTGAGTATTCCACTGTTTTGACCATCTTCGAATAAGGTAAACTGCTACAGCCAAAACTATTGCTTGATCAATTATCATAGTAGCAAGTGTAAGGGTAGGATTCTCACCTAAAATGGCGTATTCCCAGTTAATTTCTTTATTTTCTAAAAAGAGTTTTCCTTCATCATATGTATCAGGCATTGGATTAACTGCATAGGAAATAAAACCCGTAACAAATCCCACGCCGAGCATGATTAGAAGATACCACCTTAGTTTTTTGATGTGATATGCCGCATAGAAGTCCAATATTGGTATAAAACAATAGATTGTCTGTCGGATTAAACTTACTTTTCCTTGTGCAGGCATAAGATAATAATGATATGTGTGTTAATTAGGATTATTCATCTTTTGATCTTTTTCAAAAAATAAAAAAAATGAAGTGAATTAAAACTCTACTTGCTCGCCTTCACTCAAAGAGTAGGACTGATAATGCCTTTTACCCTTAACATCAAACCAACTAACTTTCATACTTACTTTTCCTTTGGATGCTTTCTCTATTTTCATAGTATCTGCCATTTTTAGATGGTCGCCAATTTGTAATTTGTTCATTTTTTCCAAAATCCATAAACTGGATTTAGATTTTTAGAGTAAAATTTTCTTACTAGTTACATAAAAGAAAATTTTTCAATTTCTATGCATTGAAATAATGATTTTGAAATAAACGAAAATTTCAAAAATTTTACGTGGTAATCGTTGCTAAAATATTATCTAGTTGGAGATGTTTTTCTAGATGAGCAATAACGCCTTTTTTCTTTAAGAAATCATTGATATCACTTTTAGCAAAAAGGTTGTTCATTTCATACATTTTGTTATTTTTTTTAAAATTTACACTAATTTTGTATTTTTAATTATTTGTCATATTGGTCATGTTTGCTGCAAAGACACCCAGAGTCTCTTAATTTGACTGATAGACAATTACACTCTTTACAGCATCCATATTTCATATCCAATTAATATTATCATACATGAATAACTTGTCTAGATATTTGTTTCATTCTTGGACACAAATGCTTAAAAGGCAAAAATTACATTTTTAAAAATAATCCCTATTTTTGCTATATTTTTAAAATTAATCCAAGATCTTGTAGACCACATTTCTCTTTTTTTTCTTTTGTCCCAAATTTGGATTACATTGTACTGGAAGGTTTTCTTCATCCATGTGATTTTTTAATTATACTTGAAATTAAGAATTTTATCTTTTTTTTTGAATTGAATATTTTGGTGAGGATTTTTTTTATTTTATATCTTATTAGAAAAGTTAAATATTCGGCAGAAAATTGCTTCAACATGAGTAAACCCTCCGATCTTGGATCATTAAAAATTGGCTCGTACATCCTATTACCACATTCTGATCAACCTAGTGGTGAGGCTTGTAGAATTGTTGAATATGATACATCAAAACCGGGGAAACACGGTGCAGCAAAAGCAAGAATAGTTGCTGAAGGCATTTTTGATGGACAAAAAAGACCTCATGTTGGTCCTGTCAGCATGCAAATACATGTTCCATTAATTAATAAAAAAGTCGGTCAAATTATCTCCATGACTGGCGACATTGTCCAAGTTATGGATTCTGAAAGCTTTGAAACTGTTGATATCACTTTGATTGAAGATGATGTACAGGGCAAATTAGAAAATGGTCAGAATGTAGAATATTGGGTTGTAATGGATAAAACAAAAATTATGCGTATTAAAGGTTAGATTATTACAATCTCACTATAATTCATATCGCTATTTTCAGATCGTGAAATTTTTTGAAAAATTTTAGATAGTTTGTTGGGGGACTTTCTGCAACATTTAGGGGATTTTCAACGTGTCTTCCAGCGTCCTAAAAATTAGAAACAGATGATGGTATTCTTTATCTAAATATTTAAAATAAATTTGGTTTTACTTTTTCCACATATTTTGCCATGTCTCTGCAAATTGTTTTATTGCATCCCCATATGTTGTGGCCGGGTCCATCGTACTCCAAAATTTTGCCCATTTCCCATCAAAATAACTCAGGGATTCTAAACCGCTAGCCTTTATCATATTTTGCCATTCTTTTTGAAATTGAGAAATTTGCTCCATTCCTGACTCCATCCAAGATGTTTTCATCACATCAGACATTTGTTTTAGTTGTTCTTTGTTTATCTTTCCACTTGCAATGGCTTTGTTGTAATTAGCAACTGATTCCATTCCTGCTTTTTGCCATAACTCAAAGGCCAACTTCCATTTCGTAAGAGAGCCTACATAGGTTTTCCATGCATCGATTGAATTATCTTTTTGATTATCTTTTTGATTATCTTTTTGATTATCTTTTTGATTATCTTTTTGATTATCTTTTTGATTATCTTTTTGATTATCTTTTTGATTATCTTTTTGATTATCTTTTTGATTATCTTTTTGATTA
>DATKYM010000107.1:0-3359 GCA_035528495.1 Nitrosopumilaceae archaeon | reverse complement strand
CAATAAGGTAATGAGTACAGAATCAGGTGTCTCATTTATGACCGGATTTAACCAGTTCTACTATTCTTTCTCACCAGTAATTGCAGATTATGAACGAGAGAACCCATTGTTTAAAGAAGTAGTAAAGATTGGCTTGACTCCGCTTATTTCCAGTTTAGCAGTTCTGGATTACGCTGATTCTGAGGATGAAATTTTAGGATATGGAATTAGTCTCATTATTTTGAATCTTGGAATGTATATTGCAGCACCTGCAATGGTAATTTTCAAAGCTAGAAAGTTTATAAAAATATAGCCGGAAAATTCAATTTTTTTGGATTTTGAGGTTAATGTGAGTTGATCAATTAAGTAGTCAAATTGATTAACTCATTTATTAAAACAGTATTTTGGGAGATGACTAGATGAAAATAAAGTTAGGAATTTGTTTATTATTTGGTACAATGTTGTTTTTGGGTAGTTTTTCATCATCTCAAATGGTTTTAGCCGAACCAGAGTTTTCTGACAAATTTGGTTCTATTGGATCAACTGATGGAAAGTTCAAGTCACCTTCTGGATTGGCATTAGATACTGGTGCTGACAAGCTGTACGTGGTAGATACTGATAATCATAGAATTCAGATAATTGATGTTAATGGTGATTGCTCAGGGACTACTAAACTTGCAGAGGACATTTGTTTTGTAGATGAATTTGGAGGAAAGGGAACAGATAACGGAAAATTCAATTTACCTACTGCAGTAGTCTTTGATACTGATAGCAACTTGTTATACGTTGCAGATTCAGGGAATGATAGAATTCAGATAATTGATGTAGAGGGGAATTGCTCAGGGACTACTAAACTTGCAGATAATGGAAATGATGATGTATGTTTCGTAGACAAGTTTGGAACTAGTGGTAATGGAGATGGTGAATTTGATTTACCATCAGGACTAGCATTAGATACTAGTACAAATTACTTGTATGTTGCAGATACTGAAAATAACAGAATTCAGATAATTGATGTGGATGGTAATTGTAAGAGTACTGATGATGAGTATCTTATAGATGATGTTTGTTTTGTAGATGAATTTGGAACTAGCGGTTCTGGATCTGGAAGATTCAATTCACCAACAGGACTAGCACTGCATACAAATAGTCACATATTGTTTGTTGCAGATACTGATAACCATAAAATTCAGATAATTGATGTGGATGGTAATTGTTCAGGTACTGCTAAACTCGCTGATGCTGATAATGATATTTGTTTTGAAGATGAATTTGGAGGAAGTGGTACTGGAGATGGAAAATTAAAGTCCCCATTGGGATTAACCTTAGATATTTCAAGTGATATTTTGTATATTGCAGATACGGATAATGAAAGAATTCAGATAATTGATGTGGATGGTAATTGTTCAGGGACTGCAAAACTAGCAGATAATGGAAATAATGATGTATGTTTTGAAGATAAGTTTGGAAAAAATGGTAGTAAAGACGGAGAATTTGAAATTCCTTCTGCAATAATTTTAGACTCTGGTGATGATCTGTTGTATGTTGCAGATTCAGGTAATAATCGAATTCAATTATTTGAGATATCAGGAGCCTCTGGTTCTAGTTCAAGTGACGCTCCAAGTAAACCAACAGGTCTAAAAGCATATCCAGTTTCTACAACTTCAATATTTTTGACATGGGATTTAGCAGATCAAGATGAAAATGTAACTGGATATAAAATAGAATCAAGAGAAGGGTCTGATAATTGGGAAGAAATAATTTCTAACACTGGAAGTAATGCAAATTCATTTGTCCATGGAGGACTAGATGATGGGGAAAACTACAGTTACCGTGTATATGCAATAAATTCTAGAGGTGAAAGTAGCGTTTCAACTACTATATCTGAGAGACCTGAGGATTCATTAGCACCCGCAGGCTTTACAGCCATTGCAATTTCTCCATCAAAAATTAAACTGTCTTGGTTTCCTCCTACCTCGACTTTTAAACAGTCCATAACTGGGTATATCGTAGAGAGGCAAATTACAACCGGGGTTTTTGAGGAAATAGGAACAACCGGAGGATCAACAACTTCTTTTACTGCTAGTGGTTTGCAAACTGACAAGACGTATACCTATGTTGTAAAGGCAACATTCTCTGCTGGTGGAAGTCCAAGATCAAACTCAGCCTCAGCAACTCCTAATGAAGATGCTTTTGAGCCATCATCTTCTCCATCAATTTCCCCACCAGGAGCACCAAAACTTTCTGTAGAGGTAATTTCTGAGACTGAAATCGAGTTATCATGGAGTAAACCATCAGATGGAGGTTCCAATATTTCAAAATATAAAATTGAATTTAAAGAAGCTAATGATTCATACGAAGACATCAAGGATGATATTGGTACTTCAACATTATATGTTCATAAAAATCTAAAAACTGATGTAAAATACACATACAAAGTATCTGCAATTAATGGAGTAGGAGTAGGCGTTTCATCAAATGAAAGTTCTGCCATACCTACAGACGTTGCAACACAAGTACTTGAGATAAAACCCCTGGGGACTTTTTCTATAGATGAAGATAAAAAATTAACATTCGTTGTTGCAACCACTGAGACTTTGGATAATGTTAGTTTTAGTTTATCAACCAATGCTCCTTCAAGAGCGGTCATTGGTTCAGGTTCAGGATCATTTACATGGACTCCATCAAACGCACAAATTGGAACTTATACTTTTGATATAATAGCAAGATCCGGATCTTTACAAGACACAGAATCTGTTACAATTACTGTAAATGAAAAAACAGATTCAAACCCAGAACCACCTAGTGAAGAACCAAAAGATGAGCCAAAGGAACCCACAGAATTAGGAATGGCAGCCTTTGTTGATCCGAACAAAGATCCACAAAGTTATGTAGACAGATACAATAATGAACCAAGTTACAAAGAGTGGTTTGATGAGAATTACTCGGAGTATGATTCAATTTATCAAGCAGTTGGATTAAAAGAGAAATTAGAAATTGCAGCCTTTGTTGATCCAACACAAGACCCACAGTACTATGTAGACAGATACAATAATGAACCAAGTTACAAAGAGTGGTTTGATGAGAATTTTCCAGAGTATAATTCAATCCACGAAGCAGTAGGATTAGATGAAGAAACAGAGCCAGATATTGTGGAGCCAAAGGTAGGAAATTGTGGAGAGGGAACAGAGTTAGTTAATGGAGTTTGTACTGCAGTAGACCAACCAAAGGGTGGTGGTTGTCTTATTGCTACTGCAGCATATGGCTCTGAAATGGCACCTCAAGTGCAATTTTTGAGAGAAATACGTGACAATAAGGTAATGAGTACAGAATCAGGTGTCTCATTTATGACCGGATTTAACCAGTTCTACTATTCTTTC
>DATKYM010000106.1:0-8794 GCA_035528495.1 Nitrosopumilaceae archaeon | reverse complement strand
AGATTGGTTTGATGTAGACTCTTTATCTATAGATTCTTCTCGACTACGAAAATTAAATCAACAATTTGAAAACAGTTTGAATCTCTTTTTTTCTAAAATTAACAGGAATTGAGAGATTAATGGATATAAAATGTAAAAACTATGGGAAAGATTTTGAACTTTTTGTGAGTGAATTTTGTTGCAAAGATTGTGCAGAAGCATATTTTATGCATTCTTAAAATTATGTATGATAATCTTACGCCTAATTGGTACCAAAATAATCACCAAATACCTTCAAATCCTGCCGGTCCCATTTATTTTGGAAAACATAATTTGAGTCCAATATTATCACCAAAAACATTCTAGTCTAAGAGGACGTGAATCAAAATAATCACCAAAGCACTACTAATCTTTACTGTTCCCAATTTGAAATTATTTTTTGGAAAGGAGGAATAGATTCAGTCTATTTCCATACTAAAGGATAATGCAGATTGAGAGAAACCTAAATTACGATAAAAAAGATGAGATTCCTTTCTTTGATTTCCAGATTCTAACCTTATTCTATGACAATTTTCCTTTTTTGCAAGATCTATACAAAAATTGATGAGTTTTTTTCCTATGCCTACGTTTTGGTAATTTTTCGTTACAATTAACTCTGGAATGTACATTTCGTTTGATTTTTGATTTAGTCTTGGAAGAAATACAATACTAACCATTCCAACAAGTTTAGTTTCATATTCTGCAACCAAGATTTGTTTGTCAGAATCCTCAATGTATTTTTGAACTAAATTTTCGAAAAATTTCTCATTGGAACCTTCCTTGGCTCTTGGTCTTCCTAATTCATACAACAGATTCAGGATTGTTGGAACTTCCTTCTTTGAAGGGAATCTAATAACTGCATCCATGATTTATTCTGAAATTGAAGCTGTTTAATAAATTTCTAAACCGATTTTGAAATTATTTTTTGGGAAGGATAAGAATTTATAAATTTTGAATGGCTATATTTTTTTTAAAATTTTATTATAGACCAAATAGATTTACCCTATTCTTGCCCAAGTAAAATGTCCACAAGTTGGACAATTAGAAATTCTACATTTATTTATTTCTTCACAATATGTACATTTGAACTTCCGCATATTTTGGTTACAATAAAAACTAACTTAAGTTTGGTGTTGTAACAATGTTTATTGCCACATATTTTTATTAGAGGAAATACCTGTTGATAATCACAACCCTGATAATTCTTCTTTAAAATTATCAACCAAAGGTAAACGATATCAATCTAGACATATTTTTATTATAATTTTAAAGTGAAAATGCATGAAACAAATTAATTATCAATGGTCGGTAAAAATTTTAGTTTCCCACCACACACCAGAAAACCAAGAAGCAGTAAAAATGATAAATAGATTTTTAAAAAATTCTAAGGTGAAGTAGTTTTGAATGATGTCATTTTTTAAATTTTAATCCTAATCCCAAATTATTTTTGGAAATAAAATTGGAAATAATATGTATAGAACCTTATGGGAATTTAATTCAAGAAGAGTATTTTTTGGGATGGAACAAGAAAAATCATGAAATCAAGGTAGAAAATATGCCTGAGAATTATAAGGTATAAAACATAATTCAAATTCGATGAAAATACCCTATAAACTAGTAATCCTTTTCTCCCTAATCATTTCTTTTTCATTGATTATTACTTCAATTTTTGTAATTCAATATGTAGAATTTGCCGTAATTGATTCTGGAGTACTCGAGATGAAAAACACCGTAACAATCAAGCAACAGCAGATTCAGACGCTACATGAAAGATCTTCTGAAGATTTAGTGTTCGCATTACAGAATCCATTATTTGTAGAATATTTTGATCTCCCTGAAACAAAAGCAGGTAATGTATATGATGAAGAAGGTGTCTTACAATTTTCTGAAAAACAAATTGAAATAAAAAATAAACTAGAACAGTGGATTTACCACTTTCAAGATAAGTTTCAGGTAGATGAAACCTGTTTGATTGATGCAAGTGGTCAGGAACACGCAAGATTGGTTCTAACTAAACTAGCATCAAGTGAAGATCTTGATTCGAATGAAAGAACATCACCTTTCTTTGAGCCTTCATTAAAGACAAGTCATGATCAAGTTCATATCCAATATCCTTACATTTCATCTGATACTGACAGATGGGTATTTGCATATTCCTCTCCGATTGTTTTAGGAAATGGAGAAAAACCTGCATTTTTTCATTTTGAGATGCCACTTTCAATTTTTCAAGATCTAGTTGATGTTGATACAGGTAGAATGTATGTGATTGATCCTCAGGGATTTCTAATTGCTGATTCTCAATATGATTTTAGTTATAATGATTCAATAAATCCTAGTCAATTTTTTCCCTCAACAAATTTAATTTCAAATTTTACAGACATCTTTGAACTTGTAAGGGATGGAATTTCTAACAACAATGATGTATTATCTTACCCAAAAAATGGAGATACAAACTATGTAGTCTATGCCCCCATGCCCAACTTTGGATGGATCCTCGCATATGAAAAACCCTCATCCTTGTTACTATCTGGTGATACTAATTTATCAGAACTCAACATGATAATCTGGATTGTTGCACTAGTTGTCACTTCAGGAGGAATAGTTGCAGTTGTGCTTGTCTCAAAAAGAATATCACAACCTATTACTCGACTAGCAGATTGGGCAAATAAACAAGATGTATCTAATCTTCAAAAAATACCCATGGAATCTGATGATGAAATAGGTGATGTTACAAAAGCCATGAACTCAATGATTGACAAAATTGCTATCAACGAGGCACAAATATCAAAACAACTAGAAGATTTACAAGATTTAGACATAAAAAAAGATGAATTTGCATCAATGATAACTCACGAATTAAAATCTCCTCTGGCATCCATTCTAGGTTGGTGTAGTGCACTGAAAAAAAATGAAATGTTGGGAGAACTAACCTCTCAACAAATCAATGCAATTGAAAAAATTTCCAACAATTCTAAAGATCTTAAAAAACTAATAGAAGATTTACTTGATGCTCAAACACTAAATCTAGGAAAAATGAAATTCAACTATGATAAAATTAATACGAATGAAATGGTTAATGAAACTATAAATGATTTTAAAAATATCTCAGAACATAAAAAAATTCAATTTATAAATTCAACAAAAGAAAAAAACTTGATTATTAAAAGTGACAAAATTAGACTCAAACAAGTGCTAAATAATCTGATTTATAATGCAATTGATTTTGTTTCTGAAAATACTGGTAAAATCGAAATTAATGTTCAAAGGAAAGATTCCGAAATTATTTTTTATGTAAAAGATAATGGTGTGGGAATTCCACTTGAAAAACAAAAAGATCTCTTCAAAAGATTCTATCAATTAGATATGTCTCACAGTAGGGAACATGGTGGTACTGGCCTTGGTTTGTCCATCTGTAAGGGTATTCTTGATGGTTTGGGAGGAAA
Organism: Nitrosopumilaceae archaeon; assembly: GCA_035528495.1. Lineage (GTDB taxonomy): Archaea > Thermoproteota > Nitrososphaeria > Nitrososphaerales > Nitrosopumilaceae > Nitrosomaritimum. The sequence goes on along the minus strand of DATKYM010000106.1, from coordinate 5,333 downwards.
GATATGGATTCAAAGTGACCTCATACGGGGTACAACATTTTATTTTACTATTTCAAAGGAGAAGGAAATTGAAGATTTTAGCAATTGACGATAACCCAGATTTGACTGAACTTCTAGAGGTATCGCTAAGTGCAATGGGACATGAAATCAAGGTCACAAATGATGCTACAGAAGGATTAGCTCTAGTCACATCAAGTCAGTATGATCTTATTTTATTGGATATTAATATGCCAAAATTTACAGGTATAGATTTTGTAAATGTGCTTGTAGAAAAAAATTTAATTCAGAATCATAACATTGTGCTGTTTACATCTTCATCCACTTCAAGTTCAGATGTATCTGAATTGTTAAAAAAAGGAGTACGAGGTTGCATAGAAAAACCAATTGAAGTTGATGTTCTTGAAAAAGAGATTAACAAATATGCCTCACCATCTCACATTACAGGCTCTAAAGAGTCTACCAAAATTTTCGGGAAACTAAAAGACGATTCTCAAAGAGAACTTTTTTTGAAATTTCTAATTAACTTTTCAAGTGGGAAGGTTGAAGAATTAGAGAGGATAAAACAAGAACTTCACGAAGAACAATATGATAAATTATTGATTGTGTTAGCTGATGATATTTCTAGAAAAATTATTGAAATTTTAACTGATAATGAATTATCCACGTTACAAATTACAAAAAATTTAGAAATTCCACGAACTACAACTTATAGAAAAATAAAGAAACTCGAAGATCTTGCTTTAATAAAAAAATCTAAAGTCATTAGAAATCTGGATGGTGCAGAGGAGAGCTACTATACAAGTTGGGTTTCTGAAATTGGAATAAAAATTAAAGATGGAAAAGTATCATACAATCTTGAAAAAATAAAACTAGATGAAAAAGTAAAAAGAGTTTTAGAATAAACCCAAAGTTTTTTGATCGTTTCCATTAGGTGGAAATGATAGATACGCTTTAAGTACTCAATCCTGTATTACGAGCAGACAATAAATGAAAATATCAAAATCAATAATGCCATTATCGACAATAATACTGTTATTAGCTGTAACTGTGGGTTCAGCTTCAGCCTATACCTATGATGTTAGCGAAGTTCAGCCTTGGTCCGATGCATCGACTACCGATTCAAATGTTGACTATGTTTCAGTTAGAGCATATGTTCCAGGATCCAATTCAATCACCTACAAAACAGTCGCAATATACTCAAGCACAACAACCAGTGGGGCTAATTCCTTAGGTGATGTAGTGGGTTATACAAATAACATTTATGGTACATCCCCTGCTTTTGTTGATCCATATGATGGTGCAAAGTACAGCCTAAACTATCCAACATATCAATTAATGAAAACAAGACTGTACGAAGTTAATGATCAAAGATTAGCACGTGGAGATTATATGCAAACTGGTGCAGTTGTTCATCAGTACATTTATGATTTAATCTACAAGAAATACACAACTCTATCAGAACTTAATTCTAAACTTGATTCTAACTGGACGCATCTGTCAGATATGAATAACTACGGACAAGTTGTAGGAATTGCTCTTGGAGACAGTGCTGCTACATGGACAGGATTTACTTATGATTGCCAAAATGGACAGTCATCAATTGATGTGCCTACATCAACATGGACAACACCAAAAAAGATTGATGATCAGGGTAATGTGTATGGTACGTTTTCTAGTCCTGACATGACAGAAACTTACTTTATAGCAAGTCCAGATGTACCCACTGTAGAGATAACCTGCTCTATGATTAGAGATGATGTCTTTGATCCTATAGTTTTTGGTAGTGGACTAAGCTTTGAAATGAGTGGTGATTCTGCCAATGCAATGAGTGTTGCTGATTTTAGTGGCGATGGAACAGCAGACATTTTGGTTGACCATTCGGACATTGGGGTTTACAATGGCGGTAAAGTGATTTTATATCTAGGTGAGGAAAACTTTGATTCAAAGATCAAGTATTATGGAGAATCATTTAGTACCATTTTTGATAATGAGTTCTCAGATGTTATAGTTCCAGCAGATGTCACTGATGTAAACAACGACGGGTATGATGATAGTATTATTACTGATAACTCTAAAACCCAATTAAGCTTAGGCAAAGCAGATGGGAGTTTTTATTATGTACCTCAAGTGCTAAACAAAGTTTCCAAATTTGCCGACATGAATAACGATAAACTTGCTGACATTATCACAGTAAATGGTGGTTTTATTTTTGTACAGTACCAGCAACCGGCTCTAGACGCAACACCAGTTGTTCCTACACCAGTAGACACCACGGCCCCAGTAATCACACTTTTAGGTTCTTCACCAATCGATGTTACAGTAAACTCTGTCTACACTGATGCAGGTGCAACAGCATCTGATGATACAGATGGCACTATTCCAGTCACTGTAACAAATCCAGTAGATACTACAACTGTAGGGATATACACTGTAACCTATGGTGCATCTGACTCATCAGGAAATTCAGCAACAGTAACTAGAATGGTTAATGTTGTAGACACCACAACACCTGTAGACACCACAACACCTGTAGATAACACTGATAGCATTCCAGCAATTAGCCCTGATGCAGAAGAGGTAGAGTTTGAGGGTGTAATTGAAGAAATTATTGGCCCTAACAACTATGTCATTGATGGTATGACTGTATGGATAACTGCAGATACTACTCTCAAAGTGAATGATGATGTGCCTATTGTTGTTGGATTGCCCGCCCAAGTAAAAGGCATGCAGAATCCAGATGGTGAAGTTGTAGGTATCAAAGTGGAGCTAAACTAATTTTTTATGTTTTTTATTTACTCTCGATAAACTCGTTAACACTTCTATGAACCCCTCTAACCAACAGGTTCAAATCCCCATTAACCCTACTTAGATATTTTTTATTTTTTGGAACTAAAACTAGAGATAAAATAAATCGAACCTTAACGGATTCAAACATTTGAAATTATTTTTTGGGAAGGATGAGAATTTGAAAATGATATTTCCAGTTTAAATATGACAGAAGCTGAAAATTGACATGAAATACTTGATTTTATTTTTATTTTTATTAACTTCAATAATTTTTATGGCAAATTTTGATTCTTCCTTTGCAGCTGATAGTTCATCTACCAAGGATGAAAAAATGGCAAAACCTGAATTGAGAGGACAACCTGAAATGCATGGCCAAGAAATGATGATGGGTAAACACCATATGTCACATATGGGAATGTGCGGTCCTGGGTTTGCTTCACTAGATGGAATGTGTGTGCTAGATGACAGATGCGGTCCTGGTGCATATGCTGGAAAGGTGTGTATTATGGATGGAGTAATGAAACAATATCTCAGGCCACTTCAACAAAAATATGCTGGAATTTCAGTTGATGAGATAATTTGTGCTGAAGGAAAACAGGTATTATTCAAGTCCAGTGATGCAACACCTATTTGTGTGAATTCACACTCTGTTGAAAAATTAATACAACGAGGAGGATGGCAAAGTGAAAAACCAGCTATTGCATGTACATTGGAATGGGCTCCAATATGTGGAGTTGATGGAATGACATATGGCAATATGTGTAATCTAAAATCCCAACATATGGCAATGAAACATCAGGGGGAGTGCAAGGCTCAAGAAACTAAAAAAGAAAATGAAATCATGTCTACATCTTACGTAGAGATGGTTGATGGAATTCAGGTTGTGACTATAATTGCAGAAGAGTTCAAATTCCTTCCTTCTGAACTAAACATCAGTTCAGGAAAAACCAAATTTGTCTTGGTCAACAACGGTGTAGGCGAACATGAATTTGTAGTCTATGAGGCATCTAAACAAGACATACTAGAGAAAGCTGAATTGATTGAAGATGAAGAAACTATAGAGGAAAACATTCTCTTTGAGATAGAGGAAATCCATGGTGGCGAATCAGGAGAAAGTGAAGTTATTGATCTAAAAGAAGGATCATACGTGATAGGGTGTCTTTTACCAGGTCACTTTGATGCAGGGATGAAAGGAACTCTTGAAATAGCGGAATAAACACATGATCTAAATTGACTTTTCATTATACTGTAAAAACCAAAAAAAACATAGATAAAGTAATTGAGGAAATTACGACAAAACTTTTAGAAGTAAAATTTGGTGTTCTTGGAACTTTAGACTTTAGGGAAATTTTTGCAAAGAAAGGAATTGATTACCCTCATGAATACAAATTATTAGAAGTCTGTAACCCACAAGCTGCAAAACGAGCACTTGATTCTGATCCAAACATTGGATTATTGCTTCCATGTACAATAGCAATTTATGAAAAAGACGGAGAAAATTATATCAGTTTGGCAAAACCTACAACATTGCTAGCAGTTACATCCAATGCAGAGTTAGAATCCATGGGAAAAGAAATTGAAGAAAAACTAATTGAAGTAATTGATAATTCAAAATAATTTCTATTTAAATTGAAAAAAGAAAGAAATTATCAATTAGTTGGATTCATTGCCGCAGCTCTCTCCTTTACCTTCTGATCGACTACTGCTATTACCAATTCGCCTTCCTGAGCTTGACATTGACCAATATTAACTGCAAAACCATCCATGGTTTCTGCAATACAGCCAGAGTCGGTAATTGCAATCACCTTAACCCACTCTGTTTTTTCTTCTGGCGCAGTAAAGAACAACATATAGGTCAACAGGGAGAGTGCAACGGCTGCAAGAATACCAGATACTATTAACAATGATTTTTTATCTGATGATTTTTTTGGCTGTCTATTGATAGATGACATGGAGTAAATAATTCTAATACTAAATTTAAGGTACAGTGGTATTTTTCAAAAATGATTTTGTCTATTTGGTCTATATTGAGTATTTCATTACTGTCCGTATGATCCGTGGAGCTCCAAAATACATCATGTTTGCATTTTTTGCATTGGGTGTGTTGTTTGTTGGATTTTCATCGTGGGCATTATTCCTTACTGATATTTCACAAGAGCAATTTTTAGAAGATCCTAGATTTGAAGAAGAATATGTGAAATACTATGAATGGAATATTCTATTTGGTACTGGATTGATTGGAATTGGTTGGATTATTGCATTTTTAGGACGTAAAATGACACATGGGTCACACTTACAAACGAAAGATTAATTTTTTGTCAACCTTTTTGATGTAATTCATCGTGAAGGTCTTTGAGCATATTTATCAGTAAATCAACTTCATGCTTTTCTAATCTTTCAATTTTGGAAATTTTTTTTATAATAAGCGACTTAGCATCATGTTCAACCGTTTCTCGGTTTTTTAATCGCGAACCTACCAGCATTGCACCAAGAGCAGAGATAAAAGCACCTATGATTGAAATTCCCACAAACATCAATCCAATTCC
>DATKYM010000105.1:0-14193 GCA_035528495.1 Nitrosopumilaceae archaeon | reverse complement strand
TATTTTTTAGTATAATGCAACTTTTGGGTTGCAACATATAATAATCATCAAGGAGCCCTCTCAGACATGTACACAGTACGTATTCCAAAAGTTATCAAATTTGGAGAAAACGCACTAGGTGAAACAGAATATCCAAAAAATGCACTTATTGTAACTACTGCATCACCAGAACTTTCTGGAAAGTGGATAGATAAAATGGGAATACAGGATTACATGTTATATGACAAAGTAACTCCTGAACCATCTATTAATGATGTCACTGCTTTGATCTCAGAATTCAAAAGCAAAAAACCCTCAGCCCTGATTGGATTGGGAGGGGGAAGTTCTTTGGATGTTGTAAAATACTCTGCCCAAGATTTTGGAGTGGATAAAATTTTGATTCCAACTACATTTGGAACTGGAGCAGAAATGACAACCTATTGTGTTTTGAAATTTGATGGCAAAAAGAAACTTCTTCGAGAAGATCGATTCCTTGCTGACATGGCTGTGGTGGATTCATACTTTATGGATGGAACTCCTCAACAGGTACTTAATAATTCAGTTTGTGATGCATGTGCTCAAGCAACTGAAGGGTATGACAGTAAAATAGGAAATGATTTGACAAGAACATTATGCAAACAAGCATTTGAGATACTCTATGATGCAATAATGAATGACAAGCCAGAAAACTATCCATATGGTTCAATGTTATCTGGTATGGGCTTTGGAAATTGCTCAACCACCTTGGGTCATGCGTTATCATATGTTTTCTCAAATGAAGGGGTACCTCATGGATATTCCTTGTCCTCTTGTACAACTGTAGCACACAAACATAACAAGTCCATCTTCTATGATAGATTCAAAGAAGCAATGGCAAAACTTGGGTTTGAGAAATTGAATCTTAAAGCCGATGTTTCTGAAGCTGCAGATACAGTAATGACTGATAAGGGGCATTTGGATCCAAATCCAATTCCAATATCTAAAGAAGATGTCGTGAAATGTCTCAAAGATATCAACGCAGGTAATCTGTAAAAAATTCACCTTTTTTTTATATTTTTTCTATTTTTTTGAATAAATCCACAACCGCCACCATACTTATTTATCCTAATACATTGAACTAAAGGTACGTGGCTGAAAAAAAAATCAAATTCGGTATTCAAAACGGATTAAATGTTGCCAGAGCCGGTTATACTGAAGATCAAATTTTAACGGCTTGTATTCTTGCTGATAAAACAGGATATGATTCTATTTTCTATATGGACCACACCAACGTACCACAATGGAAAAATGCAATTGTCCTAGATCCTTGGGTTATGCTATCAGCTATTGCAGCAGTAACACATAATGTGGAATTGGGAACTTGTGTTACAGATGCAATTAGACGTCATCCATCAAATATCGCGCTAGCCTCAATTACTTTGGATAGAATTTCTAAAGGAAGAGCAATTTTAGGAATCGGGGCAGGTGAGGCTCAGAATTTAAAAGAATTTTGCATTCCATTTGAAAAACCTGTATCAAAATGGGCAGAACAAATTGAAGTAATCAAAACTTTGTATGGTTCAACTCCTGATAATACCGTAGATTATGATGGAAAGTATTATCAGCTGAAAGGTGCTTGTTTGCAAGCCCCTCCAATCAGAAAACCTCATCCTCCAACTTACATGGCATCAGGTGGGAAACGTACATTGGAGCTAACTGGAAAACTTGGAGATGGCTGGTTACCAATTGGTTATACTCCTCCGTTGTTTGCAGATCATCGAAAACAAATAGAAGCATCTATGGACAAACACAACAGAACACAAGAAGAAAAAGATAATTTCGAAATGGCACTTGACATTGATGTTTACTTTTCTGAAGATGCAGAAGAGTCTTGGGCAAAAATGAAAGAAGCAGTTAAAGTAAGTTTGTTTAAACCCGAAATACTTAGAGTACACGGCTTAAAAGAAATCGAGGGATTTGATTTTGTAAAATACTTTACAGAATATTCCATGTCTGACCAAAGTTGGATTGTAAAAATGAGAGAAGCTGCCACAAAAATGCCTGACGCAGTTGCACGTTCCTCAACTGCTATTGGTACCCCTGATGACATGATTCCAATCTTTGAAAAGTTCATGGAAGCAGGTGTAAACCATTTTGTAATTAGATTCTGGGGTAAAAACTACTTTGGATCAATTGACAAATTTGCCTCCCATGTAATGCCTCATCTAAGAGAAAAAGCCAAACAATAAACCATTTTTCTAACAACAGAAATTCATTTACCTTACTACTCAAAGTAACTATGATGGATGATTATCTTCCCAAAACACTGAAGGACTGTTTTAAACTGTTGGATGAAAATATTGACGTCTTAGCAAATTTAGAGATGAACTTGGAGGATGAAAAAGAAGATGAACTTGTATCTGATATGCAACTTCATCAGTTATTTGATATGACTGAGGATGTTTCAGAATCCTCAAAAATGAAACGAGCTGAATTTAATCTAGTTCGAAGACAAGCAGAAGAATCTTTATAATAAAATCAAGATTTGTGAGGTCTAGTCCTGTTTTTCAGCTTTGCTCTGCCTTTGACTTTAGCATATGCCTTGACTTGACGTTTAATTTTTTGTTTTTCTAATCTTTTCCTTGTTCTCTCGGATGACTTTGTGGTGTTTTGAAACACTTTGGTTTTACTTCCATCTTTTAGAATGATTGATTTTCCTTTGAATCTCTTCTCTACGTCTTGACATTTCTTATAGTATTTTTTTAAACAAAAAAATATTCTTTGAGTGTCTTTTTGAGTGTAAATGACGTCTTTTGATTTTCTCAAATCATTTAGGATGTTTCGTAGTATTCCTTTATCAATGTCAGTAATTCTATGAATCTCTCTAAACCAGATAAATTTTGATTCACTCCCCCATTCTTCTAATAATTGGAGAACTTTTTTAGTGGCCTCTTCTCTCTCTTTGTCTTTTTTCTCCATTATTCCTTTTAGGTAGGGTCACATATTTTAGGAATTTTAATTTATACAAATTTTTGAAGACCAAAGTCAAGTTTTAGAACGTAAGCATTTTTTCATCTTTTTTGTGAAATGTTACTGTGGATAAAAAATCAAAGGGAGAATGTGACGAGTTGCAATGCAAAATACTGAATATCAAAGATTTAGCAAAACAACTAGATAAAGAAGATTAGGTTCGCTTGTTGTGCTTTTTTTTCATATCTTTTAATCTCGATTGTGTGACTCTGGTAGATTGTTTTTGATTATTCTCCATTTTAGTGGAAATGACATCCATTCTTTTAATTATTTTTGACTGCTCCGATGAGGCGGAAGATTTTAGAAATTTTTGTTTTAATTTTTTTAATTCTGTTGAATATTGATTAAATTCTATTTTAAGCTCATCCAAGTAAGGATCATCTATTTCTCTTTCTTTTCTTCTCATAATATGGGGTTCTGAGCTCTGGATTTATAATATTATTTATGAAAATTGTATTATTGCAACTCGTTGGAATCTTACAAATTAAATCATATGATCGAATTAAAGAATTTCTTCATCAGGAACATGTGGGTAGAATTTCAACCATGGACGTAGATGGATATCCTCAGATAATTCCAATGAATTTTGTCTTTCTCAATGATGTAATCTACATGCATTCCCATACCAAGGGAGAAAAAATTGAAAATTTAAAAAAAAACGCTAAATCTGGTTTTGAAGTAGATCGAGAATTGGAATTTCTTCCCTCTTATTTTGAGGATCCTAAAAATGCATCACTTGCAGATACTCTATACATTAGCATTGTTATGAAGGGCGATGCATCATTAATTACCGAAAGAGAAGAAAAAACATTGGCCCTAAATGGTCTTATGAAAAAATATCAGCCGGAAGGAGGATATGATCCTATTCAATCAAATATGCGAGTTTTGGATGCTGTTGCAGTTATCAAATTTAATCCATCCATTCTTCATGGAAAATACAAAATTGGGCAACATGTTTCGCCTTCAGATAGACTTGATTTGGCTGGAAAAATTATGAAAAAGAATTCACCTACAGCAAAAGAAACTCTAAAAATCATGGGTTTTGAAATTACAAGTGACGGATTAAAAATGATAGATGAACCTATCTGGTAATTATTTGATTTTAAAAAAAACTTTACAACAAGAAAGTTATGATTTCTTTTTGGCATTATTTGGAATCGATGACTTTCATACTACAGATACATACTCTCTAAATAATTCTAATAGTGCAAAGTCAATTCTAAAGCCTGAGATTTAAAATATATTTGAGATTTCAAAAAAATAAAAAATCAATAAAATTTTAAGGCCATATCATTTTACAATTGAGCAGGCGCTCCTTTGGATTTTGGGTGCTGAGGATCCTTATTTAATACAACAATTCTGCATTGAATCTACTTTGGCGAGGTTTAATGCAGTTAAGATAATTTCCCCATACAATTTAAAAGGAAATTGAGACAGTTAGAAAAGTAAACCCAATATAATTATCATTGACCTAGGGTATTTAATCTGCGTTCGTTAGCTATAAGTTCAGTTTAGAACTATTGTATTTGTTGCAGCAAGTTCAAAAATTTGATCTTCATTCGGAGTTTGTCCCTACTGGTGATCAACCCCAAGCCATCAATACTTTGGTTAAAGGGGTCCAAAAAGGACAGGTTCAGACATTAATTGGGGTGACTGGAAGTGGAAAAACATTCTCTGTGGCCAATGTTATTGCAAGAACTGGAAAAAACACCTTGGTAATATCGCACAACAAAACCCTCGCTGCCCAATTATACTCAGAATTAAAACAATTTTTCCCAAACAACAATGTCGGTTATTTTGTTTCTTATTATGATTATTATCAACCGGAGAGCTATCTTCCCCAAACTGACACTTACATTGAAAAAGACACACAGATAAATGAAAAAATTGAAAAACTAAGGTTAGAGGCAACTGCAATGCTTCTTTCCGGTGAGCCTACCATTATTGTCTCAACTGTATCTTGTATCTACTCCCTTGGAAATCCAAAAGATTGGGGGGATCTTGCCATTGAGATTAATTCTGGAGTTGAAATTAAGAGAAATGAAATAATTAAAAGATTAGTGGATGCAAGATATGAAAGAAATGCTATAGAAGTTGCCCCCGGAAATTTTCGGGTAAAGGGTGACACTATTGATATTGTTCCAGCATATTCTGAGGACATTGTTAGAATCTCAATGTTTGGTGATGAGATTGAAAAAATTTCCATCCTTGATCATATTTCTCTAAAAGAGAAACGTACAGTTTCTCACATGAAAATTTTTCCTGCAAAACATTATCTTATTTCAAAAGATGCACTAGAGACTGCAGTCAATTCAATTAAAGAAGAGTTAGAAAAACGATTACCCGAATTAAATGAATTAGAAAAACAAAGATTAGAGATGAGAACAAAGTATGATTTGGAAATGATAGAGGAATTGGGTTATTGTTCTGGAATTGAAAATTATTCAAGGCATTTTGATGGCAGAAAGACTGGAGAAAAAGCATTTTGTTTGATGGATTTTTTTGGAGATGATTTTTTGTTGGTAATTGATGAATCTCATGTAACATTACCACAACTTCATGGAATGTACAAAGGTGATCATTCAAGGAAAGAGCAACTAGTCACCTATGGATTTAGACTTCCCAGTGCTTATGATAACAGACCATTAAAATTCGAAGAATTTGAAGGATACCTAAAAAATACAATGTTTGTGTCTGCGACTCCTGGGGAGTATGAGAAAAAAATATCCGACCAAATAGCAGAGCAACTTGTCAGACCTACTGGGCTGCTAGATCCTACTGTGGAGGTAAGAACAACAAAAAATCAGCTGGATGACTTAATTGGAGAAATTGCAATTAGAGCGGCCAGAAATGAGCGTGTTTTAGTCACAACTCTCACAAAGCGCATGGCTGAGGATTTGGCAGAATATTTTTCCAAAAAACAAGTTCGTGTTCGTTATATGCATTCAGAGATTGATGGCCTTCAGAGAACGGAGATAATTAGACAGCTTAGACTGGGGGAATTTGATGTATTAGTTGGAATTAATCTTTTGAGGGAAGGCTTGGATATTCCTGAAGTTTCTTTGGTTGCAATCTTGGATGCAGACAAAGAAGGCTTTTTGAGAAATTTTACTAGTTTAATTCAAACCTTTGGCCGTGCTGCTCGAAATGCAAACGGATCTGTAATAATGTACGCTGACCGTACAACTGATTCCATGATACGTGCAATGGATGAAACCAAAAGACGTAAAGAAAAACAGATTTTATATAACAAAAAACATCATATCATTCCTCAAACGATAATTAAATCAGTTCCTGAACAAGTTACGACATTAGATGAATCTAAACTAAAATCAACATACGACTTGACTGCAGATATGATTGACTTGGAAGCTCAAATGAAAAAATATTCTGAGGAATTAGATTTTGAGGGTGCAATTGAATGCAGAGATAGAATAAAAAGACTAGAACGAGAGATTAAATTTAAAAATGGCAGAAAGTAAATTAAAAATTCGTGGTGCAAGGCATCATAATTTAAAAAATATTGATGTTGATATTCCTAAAAATAAACTAGTTGTAATTAGTGGATTATCTGGTTCTGGAAAATCTACATTGGCCTTTGACACAATTTATGCTGAAGGACAAAGACGATATGTTGAATCTCTATCAGCTTACGCAAGACAATTCTTAGATATGATGGACAAGCCTGATGTTGATTCAATTGAAGGATTATCTCCTGCGATTTCTATTCAACAAAAAACAACTAGTAAGAATCCTCGTTCTACGGTTGGAACAACTACTGAAATTTATGATTATATGCGATTGCTTTTTGCACGGATTGGAATACCTTACTGTACAAATTGCAGCCGAAAAATCTCGACTCAATCCATTGAGACCATTTGTGATTCAGTTCTCAGAGATTTTAACGGACAAAAAATTCTAATTTTATCTCCATTAATTCAGAGAAAGAAAGGAACATACGAAAAATTATTTGAGCAGATAAAAAAGGATGGATATTCTAGAATACGCCTAAATGGCGAAATTTTGAGCCTAGATGAAGAAATTCCAGCACTTGATAGACAAAAATGGCATAATATTGAGATCGTAGTTGACAGAATACAGACTGAAAAATCCGAAAGATCTAGACTATTTGAAGCAATTCAAACTGCCATAAAAGCATCCAAAGGAGATGTAATGATTTCATCTGAAAAAGAAGAGAAAATTTTTTCTCAAAATAATGCATGCCCCTACTGTGGATTAACAATAGGTGAACTAGAACCTAGAACATTTTCCTTTAACTCTCCGTTTGGAATGTGTAAGGCATGTAATGGACTTGGTGTAAAAATGGAATTTGATGCCGATTTAGTAGTTCCCGATAAAACCAAATCCATTTTGGATGGTGCCATTGTTCCTTGGAGTGGACGGTTTTCTTCCTTTAGAAGACAAGCTTTGAGGGCAGTAGGAAAGAAATTTGGATTTGATTTAATGACGCCAATTGAAAAAATAAAACCAAAACATCTCAAAATAATTTTACATGGTTCAGATGATATGATTAATTTTGATTATCGTTCAAAATCGGGTGATTCTTCTTGGCAATACACCAATGCATTTGAAGGCGTTCTTGATAATCTTAAACGTGTTTTTATGGAAACTGATTCTGAATCCAAACGTGAATGGTTAAAGCAGTTTATGCGCGATACTCCATGTACCGAATGTAATGGGAAAAAACTAAAACCAGAATCTCTGGCAGTGAAAATCAATGATAAAGGAATCATGGATATTTGTAATATGTCTATTGATCATTGCTATGATTTTTTTTCAACATTAAATCTTACCGAAAACGAGCAATACATTGCAAGAGATGTTTTAAAAGAAATTAAAGAAAGATTGGAATTTTTGATGAACGTGGGTTTGAATTATTTAACTTTGAATAGATCTAGTGCAACATTATCTGGAGGTGAATCACAAAGAATCCGACTAGCTACCCAAATCGGTTCTAACCTTACTGGGGTCTTGTATGTATTAGATGAGCCTACGATAGGTCTTCATCAACGGGATAATGAAAGGCTACTTAAAACGCTAACAAAGCTACGAGATCTTGGAAACACTGTAATTGTAGTAGAGCATGACGAAGAAGTTATACGAAATTCAGATTGGATTGTCGATTTAGGTCCCGGCGCCGGAATTCATGGTGGAAGTATTGTTTTTGAAGGGACTGTTGATAAAATTCTAAACGAACATAAATCTATAACTGGAAATTATCTAAAAGATAATTCCCTCATAACACTTGAAAATAAAATTCGTAATCGTTCAGGCACTTTAGTGGTTAAAGGAGCTTCTGAAAATAATTTGAAAAATATTAATGTAGAATTCCCTTTAGGTCTTTTTATATCTGTAACTGGTGTTTCTGGCTCTGGAAAATCTACTTTAATTAATGATATTTTACTAAAGTCTTTGGAAAGTTATTTTACAAAATCAAATCTAAAACCAATAAGTCACAATGACATTGTAGGATTGGAAAACATTGATAAAGTAATTGCTATAGATCAATCCCCAATTGGCAGAACTCCGCGGTCCAATCCTGCAACATACATTGGTGCATTCACAGCAATTAGAGATCTTTATGCAAGCACAGAAATTTCAAAAGAACGTGGGTACACTCCTGGACAATTTTCTTTTAATGTAGCAGATGGTAGATGTTTTGCGTGTGATGGGGACGGAGTAAAAAAAATTGAAATGCAATTCCTATCTGATGTTTATGTAAGGTGTGACGAGTGTAAAGGAAAGCGATATAATTCAGAAACTCTTTCAGTTTTGTATAAAGGCAAAAATATTTCTGATATATTGGGAATGACTGTCTTTGAAGCTTTAAAATTCTTTGAAAACATACCTGCTATTAAAAGAAAATTACAAACAGTTAATGATGTCGGATTGGAATACATCAAACTGGGACAATCATCTACTACTTTATCTGGAGGTGAGGCACAACGAGTAAAATTAGCAGCCGAATTATCCAAACGGGGAACTGGAAAAACTTTCTATATTTTAGATGAGCCTACCACGGGTTTACATTTTGCAGATGTTCAAAAACTACTTGATGTTCTAAATAGATTGGTTAATCTTGGAAATACCGTAGTAGTAATCGAGCACAATATGGATGTCATCAAAAATTCTGATTGGATAATTGACTTAGGTCCTGAAGGTGGAGATGAGGGTGGACAAGTGATAGCCACAGGCACTCCAGAAACGATTTCTAAATCTCCTGGAAGTTACACTGGAAAATATCTTAAAAAAATACTGAAAAAATGACTTTTGATGTTTCACAAATCCATATCCCATCTAATCCTGGAATTTATTTGATGAAAGATTCCGAACAAAAAATCATTTACATTGGAAAAGCAAAGAATCTAAAAAATCGAGTAAAATCATATTTTTTGAAAAATCAAAATTATAAAACCCAAAAACTGGTTGAAAATATTTCGGGTATTGAATTTGTTTTAACTGATAATGAAAGTGAGGCATTTCTTTTAGAATCAAACATGATTAAAAAATACAGGCCACGATTTAACATCGAGCTTAAGGACCAACAAAGATATACCTATCTTAGAGTTTCTGATGAAAAATATCCAAGATTGCTTGTTGCACGACGTACTCGAGATGGAAAGTTTTTAGGTAAAGGCAAAATTTTTGGTCCATTTACACGTGGTAGTTCAAAATTACTAACTGTCGGAACTTTGAGAAAGGCATTTCAGATTAGAATTTGCACTCAATTGCCAAAAAAGGTGTGTCTGGAATATCATCTAGGAAATTGTGAGGGTCCATGTGAATTTAAGGATGCTCAAGAACAATATTCAAAACATGTTACTGCTTTAGAAGAAGTCCTTAAAGGAAAAAATCAGACAAAAATTTTTACCCAAAAACTAAAAGAAGAAATGACACAAGCTGCTGATTTGCAACAATTTGAACGGGCAAAAGAAATTCGAGATACTCTTATTCGATTAGATAGTCTTCAGACCAAACAAAAAATGGAATATGTCGACAATTCTGATGAAGAATACTTTGGGATGGGAGAGCAAGATCAGACTGTTGCTGTGATGAACTTTAGGATGATAAATGGGGTAATTAGAGATAGTGACAAATTCTTTTTTGATCTAGTAGGTGATAATTCATTTTCAAATTTTCTTTTTCAATATTATTCTACGCATAAAATACCCCAGTTTGTTCTTGTAAGTGAGGTACCTGAAAATAAATTTCTTTTAGAATCATTATTGTCAGAGCAAGCAGGATTTTTAGTCAAGATTCAATGTCCACAAAAAGGAAAACGCAAAGAAATCATTGATTTAATTTTAAAAAACATTAATCTAATTCACACCAAAGGCGGGAATCCTGATTTAATTGAACTCAAGGAAATTTTGGGACTGGCTACGATTCCAAAAGTTATAGAATGTTTTGATATTTCAAATCATGGCGAAGATTTTGCAGTAGGTTCAATGTCTAGATTTATTGATGGCGTTCCAAATAAATCTGGATATAGGAAATTTAAAATTAAAACAGTTTTTGGCAGAGATGATTTTGCAATGATTGGCGAAATTATTAAACGAAGATATTTCCGATTACTTGAAGAGGATTCTCAGTTACCTGATTTGATTGTAATTGATGGTGGAAAGGGTCAACTAAATGCTGCCCTAAAATCATTACAATCCCTTGGACTGAAGACTAGCTGTGTTTCATTGGCAAAAGAAAACGAAGAAGTTTTTATTCCAAACCATAAAAATCCTATTTTAATACCTAAAAATAATGCTTCGTTGAAAATACTCCAACATGCTAGAGATGAAACACACAGATTTGGTGTAGCATACAATAGAACTATACGCAAAAATCAAATAAAATAAGAAAAAAGGAAAAATTTTGGTTAGTTTACTTGAACAATTCCAACCATCCATGGATGTACCATACAGAAGTAATCATAGCTTCCTGTCTCCTCAAATGTGTGTGCGTATTGTGTGCCACCTAAGACCAGACTGCTATCAAAAACACCTGACGGACCATCAGCAGGACTTCCAGCTGTTACTGTATGAGCTGCAATATCTGAGTTTGTCCATTCTACAACATCTCCTGTGTTGATTGTAACAGATGATGGTAGAAAGCATTCATCAGTTTCCTCACATCCTGGGACTGCAGTTCCTGTTGGAATATCAACACTTACAGTTTGCGGACCTGAAGATTCTGATACCTCTTCAACTTCCATCTCTTCAACTTCAACTTCCATCTCTTCAACTTCAGCTTTTGTCTCTTCAACTTCAGCTTTTGTCTCTTCTACTTTGATAATTTTCTTTTCTACTCCGGCATTTTCTCTAACTTTTTGTGCTATATCTCCAAAGGGATCTTCGTGCCATCTTTCTTTGTTTAATTCTGCCCCTAAACCAGATTCTGATGTGATTGATCCTTGTTCGGATGCGGGTGCCATAGTTGCCTCTTCTGAAACATAATTTTGCTGATTCATCGTTCCATATGCAATTGCTGCGCCCATTCCTATAACACCTATAGCTATGCCAATGTAGACCATTGCTTTACTTACCATAATTGATCGAATGAAATTTTATATGCTAAATAAACCTAATCTTAATTCTCAGGTTTAAAACGGGTAAAAACATAGTTTTAAAATCGAAAAATTTCTCCAATCCTTTTTTGAATTATTTTTAATCATTAATTTTTTAAGAATTATTTAAATTTCTTAAAACCATTAAAAACTTTAGATGATTGCTTTAAATTATTTTTTTATTGTCCATAAAATTGAAAATATACTTTTTTATAATTATTATGACTTATGATTTATCATGACGTATTATGTCTGTCACCAAGTAAATTATGTTTTTGGTATTAAGCCCTATACACTATAATAACTTTGAAGATAAGTTTTCTGCTACATCAATAAATTCATATTTTATTTTTAATTTTCTTTGTTCAATTAATTGTTTAATGAAGAAAATTTTATTTTTGATAAATTCATCAGAAGATTCTTCATTACTTGATAAATTATCAAAAATTATTTTATCGGTAGTCTTGATTGTAATTCTGTCTTCATTTTTAATGATGAACCTACCAATTCCCCAAAATAAACCCACATGTAATGCAATAAATTTTGATTGCAGAATTGTAACTTTGTCTAAATAAATTTCTGCATGCTCTCTGTTTTGTTCTACTATTGACTTGTTTGTTTGAATTACCCACACAATTATCTTTGTATTTCCATCAAAGAAAAAAAGGTGCTGCAATGGTCAACCAAAACGGGGTTTTTTGTCTATATATTTTGTATTCGCTCCTTATGATCGTGGATTGAAAGGCGATATCATGATTGAATCACAAGTATTTTTTTCAAAAATGGTTGATGAATTAGTTGAATTTTCAGAACATGACCCTGAGTTAGCAGATGGTATTAAATGGATAGATAGTCAGGCGCAAAAAAAAGGAATTACATTTTATGACATGGTCTTTGAAGTTCTCTACAAGCATGACGTAAACTCTAAAGCAAAAGACTGGCTTAAGACTAGAAATTAGATTTTACTTCCTCAAGTCTAAAGTTTTGTATTCACACCCTTCTGGACCGCAATATTTTCCAACATACACTGCCTTGGGTCTATACAATGCAGTTTTCGGTGCAGCTTCTGCGAACTTTTCTTCAATAATGTGAGCTGCCCATCCAACAACTCGAGAAATTGCAAAAATTGGAGTATTAAGATCCATTGGAATTTTTAGCATGTAATAGAGTGAAGCACTATAGAGGTCAACATTTGGGTAAATGTCTTTCCCCTTATTTTTTTTCATTTCCGAAATGGTTGCAGTTTCAACTTTTTCTGTAATTTTAAACCAGGGTTCCCCTGTTTTTTCAGCAAGTTTTCTTGAAAGCTCCTTTAGCACTTGTGCTCTTGGATCATATGTTTTGTAAACTGCATGACCCATTCCCATAATTCTCTCACCTTTTTCCATTTTTTCTTTAATCCATGGTTCCACTTTTTCGATTTCACCAATGTCTAATAGCATTCGCATTACCTCATAGTTTGCCCCTCCATGTAACTCTCCACTCAATGCTCCAATTGCTGCGCTAGCTGCTGAATACATATGAGCTCTAGTCGATGCTACTTGTCGTGCGATAAATGTAGATGCGTTAAACGTGTGCTCTGCATGTAGTATTAAACAAATATCGAAGATTTTTTCAATCTCTGGATCTGGTTTTTTGCCAAACATCATGTAAAGAAAATTACCTGCGTGACCTAATGATGGATCAGGCTCAACAATTTCAAGACCGTTTCTTATTCTATGCCAATTCGCAATTATTGTGGCAGTTTTTGAAATTAAATTAATTGCCTTTTCATAGCTTGATTCTTTTGATGAAAATTCCTGATCATAATAACCCGCTAGAGCAGAAACAAAGGCTTGTAACATATCCATTGGATCTGCATCTTTTCTCCAATTACCCATATTGATCTGCATTTGTCTTGGGATGATTCTAGCCTCTATGAGTTTGACCTTAAATTCGTCTAATTGTGGTTTTGTTGGTAAATTATCGTGTAATAACAGGTATGCTGTTTCTTCATATGTAGAATTTTTTGTTAAATCTAGAATATCATAACCTCGGTAAATTAGCTTACCTTTCTCACCATCAATATTGGATACTTTGGTATCTGCTACCTCAATTCCACGTAAACCGATATTTTTTGTCTCCATACCATTACTTTGAAAATTCTTTTATTATATTTTCGCAAGGAAAAACGTCTCTAAGTTTAGTAATTTGTCTATTATGGCAACTCTGTCCAATAAATCGTTATTTTTAATCAAAAGTTAATTGACTCCATCTGAACGAAAATTACTTGATAAATTAGATAAATTAGTCATGGAATCCTCCGGTGAGGAATTAAAAAAAATCCAGGAGGTAGATCTCTTGACTCAAATGGATGGAAAGTCCTTTTATGATGCATATGTTGATTCTCCCTCTTTATCCAATCAAACGATTAAACGAGAATCTAGAGAAATTAAAAAATAATCCATTCTTGGTTTAAATGAGGGTGCTAGATTTATTGGCATGATGTCAGCAAAGACTACAAAACCAAAGACTACAAAACCAAAGACTACAAAACCAAAGACTACAAAACCAAAGACTACAAAACCAAAGACTACAAAACCAAAGACTACAAAACCAAAGACTACAAAACCAAAGACTACAAAACC
>DATKYM010000104.1:0-2786 GCA_035528495.1 Nitrosopumilaceae archaeon | reverse complement strand
TACCCTCTATCGCGAGTCGCATTAATAATGGCTATTAGATCGTTAATCTCAGTACTGTTTGTAGTCTCTAATGCATTACCTGAAGGATCTTTTTCTGCAAAGTCAGTGCCATACAGATTTAGTACTGAATAACCGTATTGTAATATAGCTGCATCCATTGCTGCCATGATATCACCATGTGGTATTTTTGTATGTGGAGAGTCTCCATGATCATACATTTCTGATGTTTGCGGAAGGTGATAATTACCAAAAGCATCTGTGATATTTGATGTTGAATCTGCAATGAATTTAATATTCTCTGGAGGATCTATTCCTTGAGGTCCTGAACTAATAATCGAAATATCAAGATCCCTCATAACTTGAAGTGTGTCGTCATTGAATTGGTGCATTGGTGGAACAAAACTTGTAGAATTTACGCCCCAAAGACTTTGCATCTTGGCTTGACTTAACTCCATTAGATTTTTTTGACCTTCAAAATCAAAACTAGTAAAATCTTCATGGTTATACCCATGTAATGTTAATTCAAAAAGTCCCAATTGTTGACCCTGCGCAACTTTGTTTACTATATCTAACTCTTCCCCGGTACCATTTAGAATTATTGATAAACTAACCTTTTCAGTTTGGTTGATGAAGGTTTCCATCACGGCAATTCGTGGTGAAGTTAGATAGAAATCCTGAACATCAACAAAACGAAATATTACACAATCACATGATGCCGCAGATGCAGGAATCAGAGATGTCATTAGCAGAAAAACAAGAATTGAAAATAAAGGAAGTAACATCATTATGGGTTTTCTAAAATTAGAAATTATTTTGACCAAACCTACTTCATTTTTTTGAAAATTTTATTAAATCTTTTCCCCAACGTCAAGAAAAAATGTTACACTAAAAAAATTATTAGTCAAACAAGGCAAATTATTCCAGTATCCTGAAACTGGAGATTGATTATTTCAAGTTATTTATTTCCAAGAATGAATAAATTATTTTTTTTGCGTTCTTGATTGCTCTTTCTATAAATAATTCTCCAACTTTTTTATCGACAATTATTTTCTTATCCTTTAAGATAAAATTTTTTGCCATTTTAACAAGTTCTGGATGACGATCTCGTAAGGATTTGTATTTTTCTCCACCTAATTCGGGAAGAACATATCCACCCAGTCCCATTAAAGCTGGATCCTCTTTTAGGGCTTGGATTGGATTCTTTCTTGCTAAATTATTTATTTTTTGAAGATTTTTCTTATCTAACAGTCCTAGATAGTCTGCAACTGAGTGCTCTGCATGATCCGCATGAGTCATTTCTAATTTTCCAAATTTTTTATTCTTTATACTGATTTTACTAAATGGCGGGAGGTACAAAAATGGAATATTTGTAATGCGGCCAATTTTTTCTTGTTCGTCAGCCAGATAATTATTTCCTCCATGTCCACTGACTAAAACAATACACAGAGGAGAAGGTAAATTCAATCTGCTTCTTTTTGATAATTCGTTTTTAATATCCGAAATTATTCCATTGATTACAACTTTTTTTTCCATGACGCCTGGGTTCCAGTCTCTGGCTTTTTTTCCTTCACGATCTCCACAGTATGGAAGGTGTCCAACATAGTCACAATTAATTTCTTGAGATAATCTAATAGCTAAATGACGTGCAATGTAGTCATCTATATTCATAGGAAGTGCTTTTCCATGGTTTTCAAAATGAGCTCCAATTGAAAATATTTTAATTCGATAACTCATGGATTTAAATTTCTGATGCTGCAATATCATTTTAATTATAATTAGGAAATAATTAATTTCTTTTCTGGCAGATCAATAATTAATTACACTTTTTGATTATCTGTTAAATCTTCTTTAATTATTTCTTGAATCAAATTCTTTTTTACAGCGTTCTCAAGGGCTTCTTTATACAAACTAATCTCTTTCTTTAATAAAATAGAATCTCGATGCAACCTTACTTCTTTTTTTAGTTTTTCCATTTCTTCTTTGTATTTGAAAAGTTCGTCTTTCATTTCTTTAATGTCTGAGAGGGCATCAATTTTTTCAAACTCCTTTGGTTTTGATGACAATGTTGCTTCACTAGTATTGTTTAGCAAGAACTTTGGGGGAGGTATAGTTCTGAAAAGATCATTGGATTCCCTTGTTGGGGTATTTTCAATTAATTTCTTAACTGCATCATTGTCCATACTAGACATAATTTCCTTTAACACTTTGACCTGATTTCTCAAATCAAATATTTCAAGGTATTTTGGAGAATTTTCGTTTCTTAAAATTTTATATGCTTCAAAGGCTTCACACAACCTTCCTGAAAGTCGAGCTTGTGATGCCCTGAATCTACCGATTCCTTCTAATCCATCAACATAAGTTCTTTCTACCTGGGACTCGTATTTTCTTAGAGCAGAAATTTTGTAGCCAAAGGTTTCAGTTACATCGATAAACACCTGAGGAGTGAAGGCTGAGATTAAACTGCAAGCCTCAAAGCAGTACACTTCCTGCACGTTACGCGATACTGACAAACCTGCTCTTGCAACAGCCCTGTGATCCTGGTGTCTATCATGCTCAGAATGCGTGTAAAGTACGTCAATTTTTTTATCTTTAACAATTTTATCTAAAAAGCTGATTAACTGTGAATTTTCTTTGACATCACCATCTGGGAAATCTCCAAAAATTAATTCCATTCCAATTACTTTGGCAGCCTCAAGGGCTTCCTTCTTCCGAACTTCTACGTTTCCGCCGATCTCCCCTTGTGTTACGCAGACTCCAAAAATGTTATCTCCATCCATTTTATGTTT
>DATKYM010000103.1:0-10987 GCA_035528495.1 Nitrosopumilaceae archaeon | reverse complement strand
TCATTTAACAAAAAATAATCTAGTCCATTATTAGTAATTTTAATGGTAATTTTCACAAGGTCACCATTGTCAAGAGGATACCCTGGTGTATCATCCATTGAAATAATCTGAATATCAATTATCTCTACAGTTATCAAATCCAAATCATTATCCATTGTCGGATAGTAAATGGCATAAACCAAAGGTGTTCCAATTATGACTAAAACTAGTATGGGAAAAATAAAATATATTTTCAACTATGTGATATTATAAGATGTCTGTTTTTAATTTTATTAATTCAATTTAACAAACTTGGGAATATGATCAGGGACTATCTTTTTACGGGTATTCGATAAACTCGTTAACATTTGATTATTCATTAAGAGGGGTTTTCTTCTCAGTTATTTTGTATTTTTAGGTAGACATCAAAATTCATAATCCATACAGGATTGCAAATAAGATTAGTCAATTCACAAGGTCACAGGGGTTTTTAAAAATGAATAATCTCTTGTTTAATTAAAAACTTTAATGCCTGAAAGAGTTGTTTTTCATCAATAACCCCATCATAATACCAAGAAAAAAGATTTTGAACCCATTTTGGAAGATTTAATTTATCAATATTTTCAATATCTAAACTAATAGAGTCATTTTCAAATGGAATTATGGATCTTGAATCTTTTTCAATCACAGTTACTGCTTCAAAAAAATGATTATTCCAGACGTTTCCATTACTATCCCACATCATAACTTTGATGGTTTTTGATTCAATTGGTTGTGTGATTGAAAATGCATAGTCTATAATTGTTCGATTATTCTCTACAGAATCTGTAACGTTGATAACATTAAGTAGATCATAAGAGTCATCCAAGTCTATAGATTTAGTTCCATCAAATTTTTGTTTCCATGCGATGGTGCTTTCAAATTCCTCTACAAGTATTCCTCCACGTATAATAGGTTCATCAACAACTATTGATAATCCCACATATCTCAAGTATTGATAGCCATTATTTTCAAAAATTGTTAATCTAATATTTACAACATCCCCAACTGTAAAATTTTGAGTTGGAATTGTCTGAGAAAAATACTCTACATCAAAAAATTGACCATTCATCCCAAAACCGTCAGAAACATATCTCCGAGATTCCTTCAAATCAAGTCCCAATGAAGGAGGTTGGCATTCAACACTACATGGACCAGAATTAGTACTTGCATATGCTCCTTCGAAATTAATTAATCCAGTTAACAGCACAAATACTATTGTGATGATTATGACAGGGTTCATTTTCTAATTCTGAACCAATTTCATCTATTTATCAGATCATGACTATTTTCAACAATAGGAATTGGGTTTTGAAATTCTAGTTTTTCTTACATCTTAAGGAAATTGGACTCTAAATCCTTCACAAAATACGGCATACCTTTCTCGAATTTCCTCTTGTCGCTTTTCGGTATATTGGTAAAGCCACGTTCCCTGCTGCAAGTACCATGTAATGTCTACCACATTACAATTGGTATAATGTAATCTGTGTAAAATGGAATCGTTTCCAAGCACAGTATCAATATTTACATCAAATGGTTCCGGTGTTTTTCCAGGATTTACATATCTAAATAAAAACTCATAAACTGATTTTTTCTCCAGAGTTGGCAAAGATTCTATTATAAATCCACGATCATATTGGTTTGCATGATGAATAGGAGTTGATGACCCTCGGTCTCGTCTTATATTCTCAAAACTTTTTATTTTTTCTCCTACAATTGGCTCGTATAATTCTCCCCCAAAAATTGATATTATGAAGTATTTCGCTCGATTATTTTCATCAGGAATTTGTGAACCCGTATAACTCTCTTGAACTATAGAATCTCGTATGGGCGTTTGGGGCAAATCAGGTCCAACGTCTAGACTAAATCCTTGGCAAACAAAATCCGTTTTGTCTCGGATTTCAGGCTCTGGTTTTTCAGCAAAAGGAAAAGATAACATACTGTCTTCAAGACGTAATCTATAATCAAATATATTACACTCACGATAATTCCATCTTTGTAATATTGTTCCATCACCCAAAATCAAATCAATACTAGTATCAAATAACTCGGGTGTTTTTCCTGGATTTACATATGCTGCATACAATCCATACAATTGTTTTTTATCTATACTTGGCAAAGATTCTAAGAAAAATTGTGGTTCAGAGTCCACATGATTTGAAGAGTAGGTAATTATGCGGTATGGGGATTCATCAAGACTTCTTGATGGGGCAAATTTAGAAAATGTATCTACCGAATAAAGACCATCAAAATCAGTACCAGAAAAATGAACTACGTATGAAATTACACGTTCTTCATATGGTGGGTCTGTAACTTTCAATTCTTGCTTTTTGACAGATTTATCAATGATAACATCAATTCCTGAACAATAGAAAACCGTCCTATCCCGAATTTCTCCCCTTAAAGAATCAGAAAATGGATAGTAAATCACCGAATTTTCCAAGTATGGAAAATACTCCGTTACTGCGCAGTCAGAATAATGAACAGTTACGATAGGAACATTATTTCCACTTAGGACATCAATATCTACATCAAATGATTCTGTTTGCTTTCCAGGATTATAAAATGAAGATACAATTTCATAAAATTCTCGTTTATCGATGCTTGGATTGGATTCTAAGGAGAAAGTTGCAGTAAATTCAAGATCGTAAAAGGATTTTATATAGAAAGGCTTTTCAGCGTTAAGGAAATTTGAAAAGGTGGAGATTTCCAACGGTTTTTCAAATTCACCACCAGAAAATCGCACCAGATAAGATTGAGCACGTATACTATCTTGTGGAGATGACTCGGTTTTCAGATGTGATTTTGTAGAAGATATTTTGAGTATTCCCTCGTCGACAAGATATTGTAATCCAGTCAAATACTCACCTTCTGTGATTTTTCCTTCTGCCCACCATAAAGCATTGTTTTTTATCCAATCAGGAACGGTTTGACCATATGCATTCAGATTAGTGGATAGTAAGATCAATCCTAAACACATTGAAATCACTAGAATTTTTTTCTGAGAGAAATCATGTAATGGTTGGTTTAGTGTTGGTAAGATATGGAGAAAAAATTTGTACATTCCATTATGTCTCAAATTAAAGGCATTAAATCCTACAGTCATTGTTCTATCGCCATCTTAATTGGAGGGCGTATCAAATCTTTTGGACGGTATAACATACACAGAAAATTCACGATATTTTTTAAAAATCAAATCATCTATCTATTACTTGCGATTATCAATAATGATAATTTTACTTGCGTAATTATTCTCACCAAAAAATTCTAGTTTTAATAACAAAAAAATATTATCTATTTTGTCTGTGTCCTCTAGATTCTGAATGCTTTCTAAATACGATCTCAAGAATATTTAATTAAATTTAATAAAGTCCAAAGGTACCAAATTTTGAAATGGGTTTAAAAAATAAGGTTAAGGAAACGGGTTCTTCAGTTAAAGAGCAAATTGGATATATGAAAAAAGATTCCAAATATTTAAAAAAAGTTATTCGGACAAAAGAAATTGTTCAAACCAAGACCGATGCAACAGCTATTCTTGTTAGAAAAAAAGGATTTGAGGAAGAGTTTTTCAAGGAATTTGACAATATAACCAAAGAAGGGTACCAAATGATGCTTAGTGAAGAGCTGACAGATCCAGTTCCTGTAGTTAAAGTAATTATCGGATATCTTTACTATTTTCAGCACAAAAAATACATTCATTAAAATTTTTAGATCTGATCATTTACAAAAAATAATTTCTAATAAAAGAAAGATTCTGAACTAAAAGTCCAAGGTCGAAATTGAGTTTTGAGATTATTTTTTTAAAAAATCTAGAACTAAATTAGAATTTTAATCAGTTTATCAATGACTGTTCTATCATCTTTAGAGTCTTGAACTTAATCAAAAGTTTCTTTGTCTGATCTACTCTTCACTTTTTTTAGATTTTTTAATTAAATATTTTGAAATAAATTTTCGTCTTAGAAAAAATGATCCTCTTAATCCGCCTTCTATAACGGAAATTACTATTATGGCATCTATAATTCCCGGAATCCTATTTTGAAATTCGATTAGAGCCTCTGTTATTCTCTCAGTCGATAAAAAATTAGGATCAGCAAATAAGGTACCTGCAGTAAGAAACATTCCCAACATCGAAAAAGGGATTGTTTTTCCAACATCTCTTGCAAGTTCCTCTTTAAAATATGATGTAATTCGAATGGTTCCAATTAATGACATTGAAACAAACATGATTAATTCAAATGGCAAATCCTCTGACAACAAAAATATCAATATAGAATAAAGCGAGAACCAAACAAATACAACAATTGGAAAACTCGTGATGTTTAAGATTACATATAAAAGAAATTTTGTTTTAGATACATTTTCAGTTCTTTTCTTATGAAAATTGGGGATTAACTCCCGTCTTGAAATGAATCTGTAAAAATACCAAATAAATATTGAAAATCCTGCCAAACCTATTGTGAATAAAATAAAGGAAAACCCTTTACCACCTTCTTCAAATGGAGTCATAATCTGTTTTAGAGGATCATTAAAAAGAAATTCACCTATTTTCCCTAAAATGTTAATTTCTTCATCAATGGTTTCTGCTCCTTGACCCCAAGAAATTTCTACTGTAAAAACTGAAAAAATAATTATTGTGAATGATAAAAATTTTAGAAAATGCATTGTATTATAACAAAAGATAGATGCTATTAAATTAGAATCTTAACTCCTTGATTTCAATTTTGATAATTACAGCTCTTGTTATATCGGAATTTTATTGCCATTCAATTATGGCAAAACAAAAAAATATGAAAAAATGCCAATTTCAGCTCCAGCATTAGCTCAGCGAATTGTGGGTTATTTGCAGGAACACAAGTACGAAGTTGTGTTTCTTCTTCTTTGAATTTGCTTGAGCTGTATACAATTAGGTTGCCGTCTTTGCGACAAAGAAGGTATGCACAAGTCTTCCATGTATTGTCTCCAAACGGAAAATCAGGGCTTGTACAGTAAAGATGCTCTGTTACTTTTTCCATATATTTCTGAAAATAAATAATTCTTACAGAATTTAAGCAATTTTTGCTTTTTTACATAATAATCAGAATTAAAATTAATTTCAAATCTCTATTTAGGCTTCACAAAATTAGTTCAAATCTCTTAAGCCATTTTTATCAGATGAAAAGATCTCCAATATGTAGTGGGTCGTAACAGACTCGTCTCTATATTTAATAAATTAGAAGCAGGTCTTAACAGATTCGCTTTAAGGAAAATTACTTACCTTCATCATCTAATTTTTCATTGTAAGAACCAAAATAGCTGTTTAAATTCAACAAATTAAACATAGGAAAAAGCCTTCCATTTTCCTGATTTTAGCCTCGATTTTGATTTAATTTTATATCTGGTATAAACAAAATTACAGTCACTTTTTAATAGGAAATTCCCATAACAAAAATTGGATATTTGATAGAACTAATTAATGCAGAAAAAACAAGAACTCGTTGTAAAAATATTGGAATAATTTTGACTGTAATTGGAATTGGTGTTTTGGTTTTTGGATGGTTCAGCCCTAGAGATTTAGTACCACAATTTGAAGCATTTGTGATGTCAATTGTTGTTGGGCCGCCTATGATTTTGCTGGGAATGCCATTTCTATTACATGGTTTTTTTAAAAAATTTCCTTATGTTTTTGTATTGGCTGCACCAATTCCTCTAATCCTTTTGTATATATTTTCATTTATGCGCCTTCTGGGAAATTAACTAGAACTGAATTAATCTAAGGGGATGAAATTGTCCCTCCAGACCTAACCAAAACCCCTGATCCTGATTCAACAGTCAAGTTAAAATTTTCAAAATTAATGCCGAGTGTAATACCAGGATCAATTGTTACTAATGCATTATTTTTAATCAAAACATTGCTAGGAGCATCTGCATTTGCGTCTAAACTACAATCTGAGGTTACTACCCAATCCATTTCTGTTGTAACCCAACATTTTGAATTCACTATCTCCATCATGGTGCCAATTCCATCATGGTCAATGTCTTGGCAACAATCGGAATTGAAAAAATCTATATTCTGAATAAAACCTACATTAGCCTGTCCAGCCAAATCGTTTCTGAGTTCTGTTTCTGCTAAATCCCATCCATCAGGGGATATTGTGTGAGATAGGCAATTGGGGGGACAAATAAAATCCTCCAAATGAACTGCTCCTAGTGTCCAAAATACAAATTGATTATGTGTATCTCTTACTCCTGCATCAAATAATCTAATGTGGTATCTTTCAAAACCTCCAAGAGTTTCTTCAAGTTGTTTACTTGATTTCACCCAACCCGCAGAACTACCATGGTTTGTATTATCGATGAAAATCCACTGATCTATTAACGTAAGAGGATTTACATCAACCCAATCATGTTGAGCATTTTGGATTATCACATTTCTGACATTATCATCAAATCCGTTGTTGTGAAAAATAAAGTTGATAGGATCCTTGTCTTCCCCTTCACCATTACTCATAGAGTTGGTAACATTGTTATGAATTATTGAATGGTCCCCCAATCTTCACCAAATCGAGCGTTACTATTTCAGGCGTGTTTTCAATCCTTTCTTTCCAATATTGTTTTTTATCCTCAATCATTTTTCTTCCTTCATCTCCAAATTCAGATTCAAGATAGTCAAAGTATTTTTTATTTACAGAAACTAAATCCTCAACAGTAGATTTATCAATAATTCTCACTGTTTCACGTATTTGTTCAACCTTTATTCCATCAACATTTAATGTACCCATAATCTCTTTTGACAAAACCTCTGCTCTATAGAAATCCGGTGTATTTTTAATTCCTATTTCTGTTTTGCTTGAAAGCGATAAGCTTGATGAATTTGAAAAACTTGAAATTGAATTATCATCAATTTGCGGTTCAGAAGTATCTGAGTCAGATATTGAGGAGGGAATTGAGCCTAAAAGTAACACAATTCCGAAAAATCCAGCAAAAAATAAACTTTGTTTCAATAAAAAATTAACATCGTAAGTTCGTAATAAGGAGGATCTTTCTGAAAGATGATTGTGGATCTAAAATTCTGAAGATGATTTATTTTGATAAAATCAAATTTTCGTTTCCAAATAATTTCAAAATATCATAAAATGCATCATTTGGTTAAATCCTAACTTTGTATCTTTTACTCTTCTGACAAAGAATAGCCCAACATGGATTATTGATGAAATATTCCTAATTTTAAAAGCGTGTACATCTTGGCATTTGAACTTAAACTAGCGAATCGTAACAGACCCGTAACCCAGGTTAGATTTGGTAATTTACTTAAAAGCAGGATTTGAGGTAAAAAATTATGTCACTGATATTCAAGACTCCAAAATCAGAAAATCTAACTAGTATAGGTATTCTAATTTTAAGAATTGGTATTGCCTTTGGGTTTTTCTGGGCTAGTTCAGGAAAAATATCTGATCCAGCTGGATTCGGTGGAATGCTAACCATGATGGTAGGAATTGACCCAATGATAGCAACAAATATGGCGCTAATGATTGGGATTTTTGAATTATTATCTGGAATATTTGTTTTGATAGGATTAATTACAAGGCCCGCAGCAATTTTTCAACTTGCAATACTGATTGGTGCTCTTGGAATGTTTGGTTTAGACTTTTCACAAGGTCCTGGAATTTGGAAGGACCCTGCTCTCATAGGGATAACAATAATGTTGGTCCTAAGTGGTTCCGGGAAATTTGGAATAGATCATCTAATTTCAAAGAAGTTCATAAAGTCCAATTAACGGACAATGAAGTTTATCAAAAATAAACTTGGTGAAAAGACATCAAAAATAATTTTACGGAAATAACCTGTAAGCTCCGTCTTTGCAATGCAAGTATTTTATTAAAAATAGATGCGAGTCTTGGTAGATTCACACCTTCTAGATGCATGTTTTTGCTAATTTTGGTAGATGAATCCTGCTATGTGGATTTTTTAAGAGAAAAACATCAAAGTGTTGTTTGCAAAGAATTCACAGCTCAAAGAAAAGTTCAATGATCTGTTACAATATTTGAGGATAAACAGTATGGAGGTTCCAAATTTTTGAAATTAATTTTTGGGAAATATGTAGAAAGATTAAATTTAATTTGTAAATTAAACAAACTTTTTCCTATGTGTAATAAAATTGTATTTACATTGTTTATTTGTTGGCACAATTTACCTGATAATATATAAATCTCAAGAATCGTAATTGTAAAAACAGTTGTAGCTATAAAGGATGCTAAAACTACTTTTGAATTTTTTGAGACTTTAAAAAATTGGGAATCATGGGGAAAATAAATTCACGTATAGAAATTTATTAATTTCAAGTAATAGATAAAACATTCCTCCTTTTAGGAATGGCTGTATGAAAAAGATGAACCCAGTAATTCTATTTTTATCGATCCTTTTTTTCAGCCTTACAACATCTCCTGTTTTTGCTGAAACCACTGAAGGATGTGGAATGTTTGATCTTCGACTCGGATGTGATTTATCTGGGTGGATGAAATTAATTTTAGGAGATCTTGCCATAGGTGCAGTTCTTGCCTTACTGTTACATTATTTGTCTCATCGAAGTAATATAAAAATTGAAGAAAATTCAAGGATAGGTAAAGAAAACAGTAAACAAATCGAAAAAATTATTGTTGCACAAGAAGACTCACGACATAGACGAAAAATTTATGTGATTCAAACTCTGAAAAATCATCTTGGCTCCATACTTTTGTGTATCGGCTTTGTAAATAAATTTCTGGTTGAATCAACTGATAAGGATTTAGATGAAAAACGTCTATCTAATTTAATAGAACAAGAAAAAGAGTTAAAACATCTTTTACAACGTTCTAGAGTAACCCTCAGTTTGGCTATAGATATTTTTGATCCACTATTAATTGATCAAATAGAAAAATTCCTTGACAATATGGATCTAATGGATTTTTCAAAATTTCACGCAATTGAGATATCCGATTATGAAAAATTTAAAGATAAAATTTTAAAAATAACTGAAAGACTAAATGGCTTTTTGGATCCAGATGTGGTTCTAAAATAAATTTAATTAAATGATAAACAAGGTAAATTCATTGTCAGAAAAGGATCACCCAGTCCAACATTTGGAGAGGCCCAGTGAAAATCGACCCAAAATAAGAAAAACTTTACCAGAATTATATCGCTCCGTGGATGTAAATGGCATCATAATTGATTGTAACGAGGCGTATGCAAATAGGCTGAACTATACAGTTGATGAGGTGATAGGAATGAGTCTGTTTGAACATTCTCCACCAGATGACCGAGAAATAATTATGGAAATATTTGAATCTTGGAAAAAAACAGGGGCCGTAAAAAAAAGACAAATTAGATTATTTTCGAAAAATCAAGATATGGTTGATGTGCTTCTAAGTGCAAATAATCGATACTCTGCAGATGGGACTTTATTTGCAAGTGCATCCATTATGCGAGATATTTCAGAGATAAAATGGCTACAAAATCTAGTCAAGATCAAAAAATACGAAAGCATATACGAAAATTCTCCAGATCTATATCGAACAGTGAACTATTCTGGAATTATCATAGATTGTAACAAGGCGTATGCGGACAAATTAGGCTTTACCAAAGAAGAGTCAGTAGGCATGAACCTGCTTGAACATACATCTGATAAGAGTCTAAGTGCTATGCGCGTAAATATGGCAAGTTGGAGAAATACAGGAAAAGGGAAAACCACAGAAGTATGGATGAAAAAAAGGGATGGAGGTGAATTCCCAGCAATGCTTACCCCTACTAATCTGTTCGATGATGACAATTTACTAATTGGTAGAAACGTTGTCATCAAAGATATTAGCGAACTGCATGATACAAAGCAAAATTTAAGCGAGCGTGAAAAAATTGATCAATTAAAAGAAGAATTTTTATCCGTTGTAACCCATGAATTAAAATCTCCCCTTACACCAATCATTGGATTTTCACAGGCCCTTTCAAAACCGAATCTGTTAGGAGCATTAAACGATAAGCAATTAGATGCAGTCAAGATCATTCTTACAAATGCTACAAGGTTACGAAAACTTATCATGGACCTTTTGGATGCTCATAAATTGGAACTGGGAAAAATGCGATTTGAGGCCAAAGAATTTAGCGTAAATGATTTACTAGAAAATATTAAAAAATCATTTAATTTTACCGCAGAAGAAAAAAATATATCCATAGAATTTCATATTGATGAACCCATTAAAATTACCAGTGACAGGGATCGCCTAGAGCAAGTACTCACAAATTTAATTTATAATGCCATTGATTTCATCCCTGAAGGAACTGGAAAAGTGGATATCTATACACAAAAAAGTAGGTTAGATGTAAAATTCTCTGTCAAAGATAATGGGATAGGAATCCCACAGGAAAAACAAAAGGAACTTTTTGCAAAATTTTATCAGGCTGACACATCGCAGACCCGAAAACACGGAGGCACAGGATTGGGATTATCCATTTGTAAAGGAATAGTGGAAAATTTGGGAGGGCAGATAAGCGTAGACAGCACGCCAAATAAAGGCAGTAACTTTTATTTTATTATCCCAGTTCAGAAAAAGGAACTATCATGAAAATTCTAGAAATAGATGATAATCCAGATATTATAAAATATGTAGAGCTAATTGCGACAAGTTTGGGACATGAATTTTCTTCTGTAAACAACGGAAAGGATGGATTGGAAATGATTTACGAAAATCAATATGACTTGATCCTTTTGGATTTATCCATGCCTGAATTCTCTGGAGTCGATGTTATTGATCAACTAATATCAAAAGACGTAATGAAAAATCAGAGAGTTGTGATATTTACGGCCTCATCTGCAGGCGAAGGTAATTTTGAAGAATTAAAAAACAAGGGAGTGCACTCGTATCTACGAAAGCCTATTGATATTGATTCTCTGATGGATAAATTAAAAGAGATAGAAAAATCTCTTTAACTAATATTCTTCTTTTTTTGCTCTAAACTTTAC
>DATKYM010000102.1:0-21859 GCA_035528495.1 Nitrosopumilaceae archaeon | reverse complement strand
GCTTCTTTCTGTAAAGAGACGATATCACATGATGTCCCAGGAATTAATTGGGACATGACCATACAAAGCTTGGCACTTGAACGAAAATCTGGACTTGTACCATCTGAGGAAAAAAGAATCACAATTACGTCTTGTTGATTTAAACTTCCTTCGTTTAGCAACACACCTGGAATTCCAGGTACAGTTCCATTCTCCAGAGTTTTCAGACCTAATTCTTTAATTTTCTTTCTACTGTTCTCAGTACTTCCAACAACAAGCACCTCATCTTTATTTTCCGTAGACTTTACGGGTACGCTGCTTACAATAAGCGAAATTTTTTCCTTTTTGGCCCAGCTTAACATTTTTTTTGCAATGATTTTATGAAGTGAACCTTCTACGGCAATATGTGACAAAAATGCAGCCACCTTTATGTCATCATTTACAAAAAGACGAGCAGGAAAATTCGGTTTGCCATTTTTTATCAAACTGATTGGTGGAAAAATATCTGAATCCACTATTCCAGCTAGTTTGAATTGTGATGCATTCATCATGGATTCTGTGGCAATAACACTGCTGAGTCCAACTGATGGAAAACCATCAATTAAATATCCTCCTTCTAAATTAAGAGACCGTAATTCTTTAATGGTAATTTTAGGATACAATGGATAATGTAAAATTTCATTGAATAATAATTTTTATCAAATTCAAACTCGCTATTTTTTTAGCTTTGACACAAGAGCCGCGTAAATGAAAGGCAAAATTGTTGTTACCTCTGCATGTAATGTAGCCTCTTTGGCGTCTGGGGTAACTTTTCCCCACGAAACAGCTTCTCTTACTAAAGCTCCACTCAAACTTCCATCAAATTCCTGTGCAGTTGTTATGTACAACGCATAATCCAATCCTTCTCTATACTGATTCCACCACAAAGTATGGTGTTTAGAAATTCCACCGCCAATCATTAATGCGCCTGATTTTTTTGCCTTGAAGATTAACCCTGATAGCAAATTTGAATCCTCTAACAAATTCAATTTAAAATCACTATGTTTCTGTGAAAACATCCAAATTTGACTTCCAACAGCACCATCCATAATTCCAGGAACTATTACGTCAACATTATTCTTAAAAGCCCAATAAAGAAAAGAGTCCTCCCCTAAGTGACCTCCTATCATCTTGCATATGTCTGCTGACGACATTTCTTTAACTCCTTTTTGATACTCTTCTTCTAAAAAGACCTGCATTTTTTCTTCTATTAGTGGTCCATAACTCTCCATTGGAACCAAAACATTTCCAAGTCTATGGATATTTTGTTCTGCTAATTCTTTATCATCCATGGTGAAGGATCCTTCTTTGTAATGTGAATAATGTCGAGCGATATCGTGATCTAATGCACCACAAGTAGTTATTGCTACATTAAACCAATTATTTTTTAGCATATCTTTGATAATTCCACGAGTTCCAGTAGAAATCAAAGCTCCAACAAACGAAATAAATTTTAAACATTTCTCATCTGGAATCATTTCTGATAAAATTTCTAATCCACTTGAAAGATTCACTGCTTCAAACCCACCCGAAGTAGATATTTCCTCAAAAATTTTTTCAATAGTTGTATCTGAATTAATCTTAATATCCTTGACTGGACGCCCTGGGTTTAGCATGGGTTGATTTCCAAAGTCAAGTATAAAATTCAACCTTGCATATCTAAATTTTTTAATCTTAAGAAAACTTTTAACCCGCTGGATACGCAACAATTTGATTGACGGGGAGAATAAAGGTTGGATTAATAGGGATAGGTAATTGTTTTGCAGGATTAATTCAAGGCATAGAATATTACAGACAAAACCCTTCCCAAGAAGTAACTGGAATAATTCATGATAAATTAGCTGGATATGGTATACATGATGTTGATTTTGTATGTGGTTTTGATGTCGGGGCAAACAAAGTTGGCAAACCGCTCAATGAGGCAATTTATGAATATCCTAACATGGTTGATTGGATTCCTAAAGACTCTATGCCTAAAACTGATGCCAAGGTATACGAGAGTCCGGCGTTAGATGGAGTTGGATTGTGGGTAGAAAATAGAATAAAACCTATTGAAAGCACCAAAACCGATGAAGAACTATCTAAGGAAATCAAAAAAGTTCTTAAGGAAACCGGCGTTGAAATTCTAGTATCTTATTTACCTGTGGGTTCAGATAAGGTAACTGAGTTTTGGGCCCAAATTTGTCTTGATACTCACACCGCATTTGTAAATTGTATTCCTTCATTTATTGCCTCAGATGAAAAATGGGCCAAAAAGTTTGAAGAAAAAAATATTCCAGTAATTGGAGATGATATTAAAGGGCAAGTTGGTGCCACGATTGTTCATAGAACACTAGCTAAATTATGCAGTGATCGTGGAACTAAAATTGAGAAGACATATCAAATTAACGTCGGTGGAAACACTGACTTTCTAAACATGAAAGAGCAAAGTCGACTTGCATCTAAGAGAATTTCAAAAACAGAAAGTGTTCAAAGTCAACTTGGGACCAGACTTGATGATGATCAAATTTATGTTGGCCCCTCAGATTTTATTCCATTTTTGGGCAATACGAAATTAATGTTCATGCGAATAGAAGGAAGACAATGGGCAAACATTCCGTATAATATGGAAGTTCGCCTTGAAGTAGATGACAAAGCAAACTCTGCTGGAATTGTTATTGATGCCGTTAGATTAGCAAAAATAGCACTTGACAGAGGCGTGGGTGGTCCTATCAAACCAGCTAGCGCATATTTGATGAAACACCCTATCGAACAGATGGCAGATGTGACGGCAAAGACTGCGTGTGAAAGTTTCGTGGCAGAAGAATAATTATTTAAATTCGAGAATCTTAATTTCCTTCTTTATTTGCTTGGTATGACAAAGTCCGAATAATTTCATTTTTTGTAAAAAGACCTCTTTTTCCTACGATTAGTCATAAAAAGATAAACCTGACTTTATTGGAAAATCGCTTTAGAATTACTTAATAGATTCAAAATACACCTACACATGTGGAAAAGTATGAAAAACTTCTAAACATGTTGATGGACTTTAATGAGTCAATAAGATTCTCTGCAGTATGTAACTCTCAAGGAGAGATTCTGTGGAACAGCCAAAGAGCTGGGATAAAGAACATTATACCTCTGGCTGATACCAAAAAAACCCTCCAAAGGGCCGTAAATGCATGGCAGGAACGAGCGAAAGTTGCTGATAAAGTTGGTCGAGGGCTGTATGTCATCGCTGCATATGAGAAAATTAAAAGAATCACAATTCCCCTCGGGAACGGAAACCTATTATTCATTAGTGTGGGAAATACTCCTTTGAAAACTAGTAAGGGAAAAAGCTATGGCCATCTTGTAGAGATGGGAAAAATAATGTCGATAGTAGATTTCGTAAATATGAATGTGTAATCCCTTTTCTATATTCTTGGTTTTTAAGGATAAAAAATTCAAGGTGATGTTTTCTAAATAATTCATGCGTATATTTCTGGTTAGACATCCAATAACCTTCTATTAATTTCACTAGATACAATCCACCACTACGAAAAAATTGATAGTAAAGCAAGAAATATTCCTCAATTATGTCAACTAAACTTGTTAAGTATCGATTATCCTATCAATTTGGAAATACATAGTATTGGTTCATATTAAAAAAGTTGAAATTTTTGGATTCAAATCCTTTGGATTTAAAAACACTACTGTACAATTCGAACCTGGGTTAATTTCAATATCTGGACCAAATGGTTCAGGAAAAAGTAACATCCTTGACGCTATTATTTTTGCAATGGGTGAAAACAAACCAAAAATAATGCGTGTTGATAAACTTAGATCTCTAATTCATGACATTGAAGGAAATAGACATGGTCCTAAAATGGCCAGGGCTAGTGTTCACTTTGATAATTCTGATAGAAAAATACCTGTAGATTCTGACACTGTTGAAATCACAAGAGAGATGGATGATAAAGGTGAAAATAGTTATTATCTAAACAAAAAGAAAACGAATCGAAGTCAGATTTTAGATCTTTTGGATGTGGCAAATGCAGGTTTGGGAACATTAAATGCTGTTCAACAAGGAACCGTTACAAGAATTTCTGAATTTACACCAGAAGAAAAAAGAAAAACAATTGAAGATTTAATTGGTTTATCTTATTTTGATGATAAAAAAATTGAATCCCTAAAGCAAC
Source organism: Nitrosopumilaceae archaeon (assembly GCA_035528495.1). Lineage (GTDB taxonomy): Archaea > Thermoproteota > Nitrososphaeria > Nitrososphaerales > Nitrosopumilaceae > Nitrosomaritimum. The sequence goes on along the minus strand of DATKYM010000102.1, from coordinate 17,681 downwards.
TTGATGATGCTGATCGAAGATTGGAAATAGCTCTTGCAAAGATGGGGGAAATTAAAAAGAGAATTGACGAGTTGGAGGAAGAGCGGAATCAGAAACTCCGAAGTGATATCTTGCAACGAGAACTTAATCGCTATAATGCGATAAGTGCGGCCAATAAAATGAAAGTTGTTTTAACCCAAAAATCATCAAAAGAAACTTCTTTAGATGAGATTACCTCTAAAATCAAGATTTTTGAAGGAGAAAGGGCAGAAATTAGAAAAGAAGTCGAAAATCTGGATTCTCAAAAATCAAATTTAATGCAAGAGGCCGATGATTATAATCAAGCCAAAGCAACTATCGATTCAGAGTTAAGCCAGGCAATGCAGCAGTACGAGGTTTATAACAGTGAAATTATTGCATCTGGAAAAAGAATCGAGCAAATTGATTTTAGATTTCCAGAGATAAAAAATGATTTGGAAATTATTTCTAATTCTAGAAGTGATACTGAATTAAAAACATCTCAAATTAAGGATTCGATAAATGAAATTAATCTAAAAATTAAAAAAATTAACGAGGACATGGTTGAAAATGATTCTATACGTGAAAAAATACTTGATGAGCAATCACAAGCATCATCTAAAAAACTAGATATTGATAACAAAATAAAAGATTTGACTTTTCAACTAAATTCTGCAAAATTAAAACTATCAAAAATTCAACATGAAAAAGAAGAATCAGCAGCAAAAATTAATTCCAATTCAAATAAATTACTAGATATGGATCAAGACATCAAAAAACTTTTTGACTTTGAAACAAAACTTGCTTCTATAATAAAAAACCATGATGCGACAATCACAGAATTGAACCTTAGAATTTCAAATTTGAATTTGAAAAAATCTAAAATCGATACAGACACTGAAGAACTGAATTTAATTCTTGAAAAATCAAGTAAAGCTGCTGCTCAATATGAAAGCAAAATTAAAATGGTTAAAGGAATAATGCATGAAGATTATACTATTGCAAAATTAAAAGAAGATGCCGATAAGCTTGGTGTAGAGGGGTTAGTTTACGAAATGATATCTTGGGAAAAACAATATGAGCGCCCAGTTTTAGCTGCCAGCTCTGATTGGATTAAGGCAATTGTGGTAAAAGATTTTGCAACCTTACTTGGATTAGCAGAGACTGCCCGCTCTAAAAATCTTCCAAAACTAAAAATCATTCCGTTAGATGCGATTCCTAATTTTAAATTAGATTTACCAAAACATTCTGGAGTTATTGGAATACTTGCAGATTTTGTCCATTGTAGTTCTGAATATTCTGCACTCAAAACATTCTTGTTTGGAAATGTAATACTGACTGATTCTACTGAATCTGCCTACTCGATCTCCAAATCTGGCTATAAAACAGTCACCTTGAATGGTGAATTTTTTGAAGCGAGAGGTGGGGGCGTTGTAATTGATATTAATTCAAAAATCTCCAAACTTACAAAAATTATCTCCCTTAGCTCGTCTATTGAAGGATTGATACAATCCATAAATTTGCTTAAAAAATATATCTTTAAGAAAAAAAACACTCTTAAAAAAATTGAAGTTTCCATACGGAATCACTCTGATCGATTATCTGTCTCCGAAAAAGCATTGGCTTCTGTCGATGAAAATCATTCAAATCTTAAATCAAGAATTCTGTCTGCAAAAATAATAAAATCTCAATTGATCGATAGGATATCCGAACTAAAATCAAAAAACCAAAACTTATCTGCAGAATTATCTACAGTTGAATCTCATGTTGATTCTTTAACCAACCGAATTTTAATTGTAGAAGAAAATTATGCAAGTGGAGAGCAAATTAGAATTTCAAGTGAGTTAAATAGAATTAATTCAAAAAAATCTGAAATTGAAAAATTACACACTTCAATAATGAATGAATACAGAGATAAATCGTCACAATTGGCAGAAGTGGAATCAGAAGCAAACCGATTTACATCTCAATCTAAAAATCTTCATGAAGAAGAATCATCTTTGGTTTTTCAACAACAAGAATTAAAAATTAAAATTCAAACTTTAGAACATGAAAAAGAAACAAAAAAAGAAATTCTTGAAAAATTAAGACAAAAAGAACAAGAACTCATATCTACATCTGGTACATCAATTGGACAAATTAAAGAATTTGATGATAAATTAAAAATTTTATCTGAGAAAAATCAAACTCTTACCAAGGAAGTAAACTCGTTAGAACGACAATCAGATTCACTAAATCGTGATTTGAGTGATCTTACTGCAACTGAAACTAGTTTACAAAAACTGTTAACCACTTTTGGTTTTGATGCCAATATGGAGACATTTGACGTTGAGCCTATAGTTCACGGTCTTTCTGGAGAATTAAATAATCTAAATGCTCTAAATGCAAAGGCTCCTGAAACCTATCTTGAGGTATCATATGGATATCGCTCAATGTCCACACGTAAAAATTCCTTGGAAGAAGAAAGAAACTCTATAGTAAAATTCATTGAAGGAATTGAAAAAGATAAACGCCAGACTTTCTTGAGTGCGTTTGATCTGGTGGATAAAGAAATTCGTTTAATTTTCAACAAAATGACTGGAGGAAATGCTTGGTTGGAATTACAAAATGAAGATGATATATTTAATTCTGGAATTTCCTATTTAATTCAGTTCCAAAATAAGCCAAAAAGAGAATCTACATCCATCAGTGGCGGTGAAAAAACACTAGCTGCAATTGTATTTGTCCTTGCATTACAAAAATTAAAACCATCCCCATTTTACTTGTTTGACGAAGTTGATGCACATCTTGATGCACCAAACGCAGAAAAATTATCTTCTATATTAGAAGAGCGCTCAAAGGAGAGTCAATTCATTATGGTGTCCTTAAAAGATTCAGTAGTAAATAAAGCAAAGCTCATCTATGGAGTGTATCCAAAAAATGGTGTCTCGTATGTTGTCACTTACAAAGACAAGAGAATGCCTTCAGTAAAAACTTCTTAATCTAGATTAACATAACATGCAACAGCATGCTCTCCTTCTGTTATTTTTAATTCTGGCTCTACGACACACTTTTCAATTACATAGGGACATCGTGCACGGAATCTACATCCTTGATACACATCTTCTGTTGTAGGTTCTTTTATTCTGATATTCTTTTCCTTGTTGACATTTTCAGGATCTGGCTCAGAAATCGCGTCAATCAAAGCTTGAGTGTAAGGGTGTTTGGGTTTAAATAAAACATCATCTATTTTTCCCATCTCTACGATTTTACCCATGTACAATATTCCAATACGTTGACCAAAATATCTGGCAGTAGCTAAATCATGTGTAATATAAATAAAAGAAATTTGGTATTTTTTTTGTAATTCCTGCATTAATTCCAGCATCTCTGCTCTAATTGATACATCAAGCATGGAAACAGGCTCATCAGCCAAAATTATTTTAGGGTTTATTGCTAACGCTCTTGCCAAAACAACTCTTTGCCGTTGTCCTCCTGAAAGCATATGGGGATATTTTTTAATTATCTCCTCGGGGGGATCTAGCTTTACCTCTTTTAGAACTTCCAACACTCTTTTTTTCCTTAAATTCGAATTCCCAATATTATGAATTTCAAGGGGTTCAGATACAATATCCAGTATATTCATTCGGGGATTTATTGAATCATAAGGATCTTGATGAATCATTTGACAATTCATATGAATTTTCTCTACACTTTTGTTATCATTTACAATTTCATGACCTTCAAAAATAATTTTTCCTGAATCAGCAATAATTGACTTCAGAATTAATTTTGCAATCGTAGATTTCCCGGATCCTGATTCACCTGCTAAAACAAAAACCTCTCCTTTATTTAGAGAAAAAGATACATCATCGGTGGCTTTTACTATCGATGATTTGGAATGAAACCATTGTTTTTTAATGTAATATTTTTTTAGATGTTCAATTCTTAAAATCTCATCCAACAAATACTCTAAAAACTAGAAGTATATCAAGAAATTGTGAGTTTAGGTACAATTTGGGATAAAGCATTTATGTCCATAAAAGTCTGAATTACCATTTGAGTAAAACCCTTCAACAAAATCCAGCTTACAAAAAATACGTAATTGATGATAATCTTCAATATTTTAAACCTCATTCAACAAAAATTGAAAAAACTTTTGCCGATGAGATTTATTCAAGTTTAACTGGGGATTTCAAACATATCAATCCAAAATTTTTTTATGATAAAAAAGGGTCTGAACTGTTTGAGAAAATTTGTGATCTTCCAGAATACTATCCCACTCGCACCGAAATTGAAATTTTGAAAAATATACAATCTGATTTGACAACACATCTTGATGATTCTTTTAGATTAGTAGAATTAGGTAGCGGATCCTCCATAAAAACAAGACTAATTTTAGATATCTTTAGACAAATTCAAAATACTACTGAATATTTCCCAATAGACATCTCTGAAATTTTAACGGAAAGCTCAGAACTCCTTCAAAGAGATTACAGTGGTCTCAAAATAACTGGAATTATTGATACGTATGAAGGAGGTCTTGAATTTATTGAAAAATATGATGAAAAGAAAAATTTAATAATTTTTTTGGGTTCTAGCTTTGGTAATTTTACTCCAAAAGATGGTAAAATCTTTTTACAAAAAATAAACTCTGTCATGAAAAATGAAGATCTTTTTTTAATAGGATTAGATTTGGTTAAAAATAAAATAATTTTGGAAAATGCATATGATGATTCACAAGGTATCACTGCAAAATTTAATCTTAATGTCTTATCGCGGATTAATGATGAATTAGATGCAGATTTTGTTTTGAATAATTTTCGGCATATTGCAAAATATAATGAGAAAGATCAACGAGTGGAGATGTATTTGGAATCTCTTGTTAATCAATCAGTGATTATCTCAAAGGCAAATATTTCTTTAAAATTAAAACAAGGCGAATTAATTCACACAGAACATTCTCACAAATACAAAATATCTCAAATCGAAAAATTAATGGATGAAACCGGTTTTGTAATCAAACAAAATTGGTTAGATGTAAACAAACACTATGCTCTTACCTTGGTATCAAAAAAATAGAATTATGGGTTTTCTACGCATCGGAAACCTGAAAACAACCATCTTTCGTCTAACCTGAAGAAATTTCTATAACTCCCCCTGATGGACATTTTAGGCGTCCCAAAAGATCCCCCTCGCAGTACTTTCTGGTTGGCAAACCACTTGTCATTATATTCATCAAAATCAGATTTGAACCCTGGATACCCAATAAATTCTGATGATGTCCATTCCCATACGTCTCCAATCATCTGATGACATCCATGGGGACTAACTCCTTTTGGATAACTCCCTATCTCTGCGCACCTCCATTGATATGATTCTAATAGATTAGCAGTTTGTTCAGTTGGTTGGTAATTGCCCCAGGGATAGATTGTTTTTTGTTGTTGATCCTCATTCCAACATGCAGCTTTTTCCCATTCAGCCTCTGTGGGTAATCTTTTTCCTACCCATTTACAATATGCATCAGCCTCATAGTAACTAACATGACAAACAGGTTCATTTGGGTTCAATTTACGAAGGCCTAAAAAGTCGCGCACCATCCAATCATTACCACTTTTTTCCCAATACATTGGTGAACCCCAATGATTTTTTTTCACAGTTTCCCAACCGTCTGAAAGCCAATACTTGTAGGTCTCATATCCCCCATCATTAATGAATTCTAGATATTGTTTATTGGTAATTGGAAAAACATCTATTTTATAATCATTAAGATATACTTTGTTTTCAGGTAATTCAATATCATAACAATAACTTGCACCATTGTAACCAATGGAATAAAGACCTCCTTTGATTTCTGTTGAGGTTTGTTTAATTTCTATAGGGGTTAGTTTTTCATTTTTTCTAACTGGTCTATATTGATCCGCAAGTAGGTGCTGTAAATCATAAACCAATAATTCTTGATGTTGACACTCGTGGTGAAATCCCATAGTGATCAATTTAATTTCTTCACCACTCAGATCTTTTGAATTAATAAAATTTTTTACTCTTTGATTGATATTGTTAAAGTATTGAAAAATTTGGTCGATTGTCGGTCTTGAAATAACTCCTCTACTACCTTTATCCTGAGGAACTCCAAATTGTTGATAATAGGAATTAAGATACTCTGAAAATTCTTTAGAGTAAAATTCATAATTTTTATCTAATTTGCTTAAAATTGCTTCATAAATCCAGCTTACATGCCCGATATGCCACTTTGGAGGACTCATGTAAAAAGCTGTTTGAACGATAAAATCATCTTTTTCTAATGTTTTTACAAGTTCAAGTGTACGATTTCTTGTTTCAGTAAATTGTTCTAAGATTTGCTTTTTCTGTTCTTGATCAGAAATTGTAGTCATTAATTGTATTTTTAATTTCCTTTATTATTGTATTTACCCAAAACATCCGTACGTAATTGTCCGCAGGCAGCTGATATCTCTGATCCTTTCTCAACTCTAACCGTACAATTAACTCCGCTGTTGTAAAGAATTCTTTCAAACTCTAATACCTTTTTCCTTATTGGCCGTTTAAAATCACCCGCTGTTGGATTTATGGGAATTAAATTCACATGAGAACCGTTATTTTTCAAAAGAAGGGCAAGATCTTCTGCTATCTCTATTGAATCATTCACGCCATCAATTAATGCATATTCAAATGTTACACGTCTACCTGTCTTCAAAAAATATCTTTGACCTGCATCAATCAAATCTTTTACAGAATTAGAACCTGCAGTTGGAACCAACCATTGTCTTAATTTATCGTTTGGCGCGTGTAGGGATATTGCAAGTCCAATCTGTAAATTCTCATCTGCTAATTTATCTATACTTGAAATAATCCCGATGGTTGAAATTGTTATGTTTCTTTGACCAATCCCAAACCCACGTGGATGAGTCAATAAGTGAACAGCTCTCACTGTTTCTGCATAATTTGCAAGTGGTTCACCCATCCCCATAAAAACAATATTAGTGATATGTTGACCTCTTGAAGCTAGAATTTTTACAAAATGGATAACTTGACCAACAATTTCTTCTGCCTTCATGTTACGATCAAATCCCATTTGTCCTGTCGCACAAAACACACATCCCATCGCACATCCTACTTGTGTAGAAACGCAAATAGTGGATCTTGGATGACCGAATATTTTTTTTGGAGGATATTGCATTAAAACAGATTCTACTGGAGTTTTGTCTTCAAGACCAAGTAATAGTTTTGTAGTTTCTTTATCTTCACTTTCTACTCTATGGATTTCTTTGGTGGAGCCAATTGTAAATCCTTTGTCCACAAGTGTATCTCTGAATGTTTTTGGTAACTGTTTTATTTCTAAGATATTTTCGGGAAATTTATAATACAACGCATACAGTATTTGATCTGCTCTAAAGCGAGGTTGACCCAGTTCTATCATTAAATCCTCCATTTCTTCTGGAAGTAATCTATAAAGATCCGTCATGATTTACTCCTCTTGTTTTGAATACTGTGTATTGCACTTTTGAATTTTATTTCTAATACCCTCTTGCAAATATTGGAACGGCAGTACTTGGTTCATTGCAATAAATACACTTACCATCCTTATCTTCATTATCCAATGGAATTACCCGGATATCAGCTCCTGTTTCGTCTTTAATTTTGTCTTCACATTCTTGTTTTCCACACCAATGAGCGTTGAAAAACCCACCCTTGTCAATTTTTTCTTTAAATTCAGAAAAATCTAGAATATCTATGGTGTTTAGTTTTGCCTGTTCTCGTGCCGTTTCTAGCATTTTAGTTTGAATATCATTTAAAATCCCGTCAATTTTTTCAATTTCATCAAAACTCACATCTATTTTTTCTTTATTGTAACGTTTGGCTACCACTACTTTTTGCTTTTGAATATCTTTGGGGCCAATCTCTATTCTTAATGGAACTCCTTTCATTTCCCAGTCGTTAAATTTGTATCCCGGTGACATTTCACTTCTATCATCAATATGCACTCTAATTAGTTTTAATTCTAATTGTTTTTTAATTTCATCTGCCTTTTGGAACGTCTGTCTTTTATCTTCATCAGAATTATAAATTGGAACAATCACTACTTGGGTTGGTGCGACTTTGGGTGGTAAAACAAGTCCTTTATCATCACCATGCACCATAATCATTGCCCCAATCAATCTCCACGAGACTCCCCAAGATGTTTGCCATGCAAAGTGTTCTATGTTGTCTTTATCTGCAAATTTTACATCAAAAGGTTTGGAAAAATTTTGTCCTAGAAAATGTGATGTACCCATCTGTAAAGCTTTACCGTCTGGCATTACTGATTCCATTGTTGTAGTATAAACTGCTCCAACAAATTTTTCCTTTTCACTTTTCTTTCCGATGATAACAGGGATTGCCAACTCTTCTTCAACAGTATTCTTATAGATATCTAAAATTTTGAATACTTCTTCTTCTGCTTCTTCTTTGGTTGCATGGACTGTGTGTCCTTCTTGCCAAAGAAATTCTGATGTTCTAATAAACGGTTTAGTTGCCTTTATTTCAGCTCTAAGGGCAGTATTCCAGAAATTAATTTTTAATGGTAAATCTCGCCAACTTTTTATCCATTTTGAATAAAGTGTATATGCCAAAGTTTCTGATGTGGGCCTAAGGGCAAGTCGATCTCCAACCTCATTTTCACCCGAATGAGTCACCCAAAATACTTCTGGATTAAACCCAGCAAAATGTTTTTTTTCTTTTCCTAACAAGGATTCGGGAATTAATACCGGAAGAAAACCATTTCTAATTCCATTTTTTCCAAATTTTTTATCAAAAGTATATCTTAGAGATTCCCATATTGAATATCCGTCTGGTCTTAAAACAATTAATCCCTTAACTGGAGCATAATCCGCTAATTTTGCCTTTAGAACTACTTGAGTGTACCATTCACTAAAGTTATTTTTTTTGGATACTGTTATTCCTACACTTTCTTTACCCAAATCAAATTTTCAAAATCTACTTTTACTAATGAGCCTTTCGTGATGCTTTTTTTATTTTAATTTGAAATTTTAGTTTAATCTATAAAGGATCGCCTTTACAAAAGACCTTTCCCATAACTCTACTTTGAAAATTCGGACACGCAAAACATTGAATGAATTGTGTGTTTTCTTTTAAAACCGGACAATCAACATATTCTTGTTTCATCTTTTTGAGCATTTTTGGGCTTACGCCTTTAAGTTTTAATTTTCCCTTCTCATCCATCATACCTGATTCCGTGAGTATTGCTTTGATTTCTTTAGTTATCTTTTGTTTTTCTTCAGTTGACAAAATGTCTACTTCGTATTTTCGCTCTAACTCATTGCTCATGTATCTTCAAATCCCTCCTTCGATTTATTACTAGCGTTTTTTTTATTTAAAAAGCTGTTATCCTTTAAAAGTTATTTAAATTATAATCTTGCCAAACAATTTATCGATTCAAGAATGGTTTGATAAAAATATAAAAATCGAATGAATAGTTTGAAGAATTTTTAAAAAAACTCTCAAGATTTACAGCTGTTATTTATAATATTTTTTCAAAATCATTAATTCGTGCTACTTTTATATTATTAGAATTTTTTTGGAAATCAGAAATTAATTGCTTGTGATATTTGATGTTGAAGGAGTTCTTTATGATGCAGAATACCTGCCCATCCTTGCTGAAAAACTTGGAAAAGAAAACGAAATTTGGGAAATAACCAAAAAAGGAATTCAAGGAGTAATTAATTGGGAAGACGGCCTTCGAACCAGAGTTGATGCTCTAAAAGGATTGGATTATGATACGTGTCAACAGATAGCATCTGAGTTGCCTATTATGACAGGAGCTAAAGAAGCATGTCGCGTTCTCAAAGCTGCTGGATGGAAACTAATGGCAGTCTCTGGAGGTTTTTCGATAATGACTGATAGATTAAAAGAAGAACTTGGTTTAGACTATGTTTTCTCAAATGAGCTTATTTTCAAAGATGGAAAATTAGATGGAGTTACAATTAATGTTGATTCTGATAAAGCTAAATCTGCAATAATTAAAATTTCTGAATGGGGGGAAAGTAAAGAAAACATAACATGTGTAGTTGATGGCGCAAATGATGTCAAACTATTTGATGTATCTGGACTAGGCATCGCCTTTAGAGCCCAAGATATAGTAAAAGATTTGGCAACTACTACTTTAGAAGAAAAAGATCTTTCAAAAATCTTGGATATTATAAACAAACACTATAAAATGGAATTAGGAACTCCAACTCCGGCATAAACAATATTTTACTGTCTTTTTTGAGCAATAACAATTGCAAGTAATTCCCGTCCAAATATCTAAGGAAATCGAATTTGGTGATAATATCTCAGATCTAATTTGCAAGTCAACGGAACTTTATGATGGTGATATTGTAGTCATAGCCCAAAAAATAATATCAAAACAAGAAGGAAGAATTGTAAATCTTTCTTCAGTAAATCCTTCGTTATTGGCAAAAGGAATTAGTTCAGAGTATAACAAAGATCCTAGTATTGTTGAATTAATACTCTTAGAATCTAAAAAAATTGTAAGAATGGAGCGTGGAGTAATTATTGTAGAAACAAATAGTGGCTTTATTTGTGCAAATGCTGGTATTGATGAGAGCAATGTTAAAAATGGATTTGCAACTTTACTTCCGATAAACTCTGATCACTCTGCTGAAAGTATTTGTAAACAAGTACGGGAATCTAGAAAAAAAGAAATTGCAGTAGTAATCTCCGATACCTTTGGACGACCATTTAGGCTAGGACAAACTAACTGTGCCATTGGGATCTCTGGTTTTAATCCCATTTTGGATTATGCTGGAACTCGTGATAATTTTGGAAATGTTTTACGTGTTACTGCTATTGCTATCGCAGATGAAATTTGTGGCGCAGCTGAATTATTAATGAAAAAAACTACAAAATGTCCTGTAGTGATAATTCGTGGCTATGCATTACAAATAGAAAAATCCTCAATAGACCAAATAATTCGCTCTGAAAAAGATGATCTTTTTAGATAACATTGGAATCTTAAAAATAGGATCAGCTAATTTAAAATAGATTTTAATATGATATACCTTACATTATGAAATAGAGATACATATGTCTGAATCTAATGAAAAAAAACTTGATGCTACCGGTTTGTATTGTCCTGAACCTGTATTTCGAACAAAGATTGAGATTGAAAAAATGCAAGTTGGAGAAATATTGAAAGTTTCTGCAGATGATCCTGCTGCTGAAGATGATATTTCCCGATGGGTTACAAGAAATGGTCATGAATTATTGGACATGAGTAAGGATGGCGACACAATTAACTTTCAAATTAAAAAGGTGAAATAAACAAATGGCAACAAAGGTGATCACTAATGATGATCCTTTAAAGCGAGTGGGAAATACACCTTTAGTAAAATTAGATTCTCTATCAAATGACAAGGTTAAATATTTTGCAAAACTTGAAGGACACAATCCATTTGGCTCTGTAAAAGACCGTGCTGCTTTTTGGATGATAAGAGATGGGGAGGAAAAAGGCATCCTTACTAAAGGTAAAAGTATAATCATAGAACCCACATCCGGTAACACTGGGATTGCTTTAACTGGAATTGCCAATTTACTAGGATACAAAGTTGAAATCGTTATACCCGAAAAAGCTAGTAATGAAACTAAAGACATAATTCGAAATCTAGGTGCTAAAGTATTTGAAACAAGTGATGATTTGTGTCCAAAAGTGGGAGCTGGTACTGATCAAAGTATTGCACTTGCAACTTCTATTGCTTCATCAAGACCTGATACTTATTACTCCCCCAATCAATATTCCAATGAAGCTAATTTCAAAGGACATTATGTCGGAACAGGTCCTGAAATATGGAAACAAACAGAAGGAAAGATAACTCATTTCTTTACTGGTGTTGGTACAGGGGGAACTATAACTGGGATTGGTACATTTCTTAAAGAAAAAAATCCTGACGTTAAGATCATTGGGTGCCAACCCCAACAAAACCATTTGATCCAGGGATGGAGAAATTTTGAAGAGTCTGCCAAACCCGATTTATTCTTAAGAAGAGAAAATGTGGTTGATGATTGGGTATCTGTTGATAACAAAGAGGCATTTTCTGTTGTAAAAGAAGTATTTGAGAAAGATAAATTGTTGATAAGCCCATCTTCTGCTGCCGTGTATGCTTGCATGAAAAAATATCCTGTACCTGAAAATGGATGTGTTGTGGGGATATTTGCGGATGATGGTAGAAAATTCAAAAGTGTTTATGCTGACCAAAAAATAATGTCTGTTGAGGAATTTGATGCATGCTTAAAGGACGCAAAATATATGTCTGAACTAGCTTATTAGAATTGACTATTTTTTATTTTGGTTGTCTTGAAGATATTTTTCATAAAACTCTTTAAAGAAAACATTCATTCGTTTTTCATGATTTAGACAATCATTATTTGATTTAATTAAATTATCTCTCTGCTCAATACTCCACCTGCTTTGTTGCTTATCCTTTAGGTCCATGGTTGCAGGATTTTTTTTAACATTTTCCATATCTTCTAATAATTTTATTCCCAACTGTCTCAGTTTACTTATTCTCAAAAGAAACATGCCTGATTGTTCTTCATTAATTATACCCATCAATGAATAAACTTGAGTAAAATATTCTATAGCTTTTTTGTGATAATTTCCAAATCCTTGAATTTTTTTAGCCCAATATTTTCCTGAAGGTTCGTTTTTAATTTTAAAATTATATTGGATTGCTGATAATTCCATACCTAATTTTTCTAGGTTTTTTTCGTATTCTTTAATTGAATTTTCAGTGTCCATAATCGTTGTAATCTGTTTACTCAAAAAAGACTTTGTATTATCTTTTACAATGATTTTTGAAGGTAGTAAATTTTAACGTGAATATTTTTTGGAGGGTTTAGAATTTTTCTGTGAGGTATTTATCAACATCAATTGCTGCCATACATCCAAATCCTGCTGCCGTTATGGCCTGTCTATAACTTCTATCATGAACATCCCCTGCTGCGAAAACACCTTCAATGTTTGTATGGGTTTTATTTTTTAAAATAATATATCCATCATCATCTAAATCAATTTGATTTTTGAATAATTTTGTATTTGGTTCGTGACCAATTGCTACAAAAAGACCTCCAACGTCAAGTGTGGTTTGTTCATTTGTTTTGATATTTTTAATTATTGCTTTTTGCATTTTTTGGTCACCTTGAATATCAATTATTTCCGAATCCCAAATAAATTTTATTTTATCATTGTTAAAGGCCCTTTCTTGCATAATTTTACTTGCTCGTAATTCACTACGTCTATGAACCAAATGTACAATGGTTGCAAATTTGGTAAGAAAAGTTGCTTCTTCAATTGCGGAATCTCCTCCTCCTGCAACTATTAATTCTAGATTTCTAAAAAAAGGCCCGTCACAGGTTGCACAATAAGATACACCCTTTCCAGCAAAAGTTTTTTCTCCTTCTAATCCTAACTTTCTTGGATTTGCCCCCGTTGCAATAATAACTGCCTTTCCCTCATATTCTTCAGACGCTGTAAGAATTTTAAATGGAGTATCTCTAAAATCCACATTTACCACTTCATCATCAACTATCGTTGTACCCATACGCTGGGTTTGTTTTCGCATCTCAATCATTAAATCTGGACCCATTATTCCTTTTTCAAATCCAGGGTAATTTTCAACCTCTGTTGTGTTTACTAATTGTCCTCCTGGTAAAATTCCTGATAATATCAAGGTGTCATACCCTGCTCTGGAACAGTATATTCCAGCAGTGTATCCAGATGGACCTGCACCAATAATTACAACATCAAATTTGGTTTTCTTTTTTTCGGGTATTTTGGGAGAATCATCCTTTTTCTCAAGAATGGTTGCGTTAGAATCTGCGGCCATCATGAAATTTATTTGTAGAAATCATTAATTTAAGTGATAGACCTAATTTAGACACTCTTTTTCATATCAAATATCAACCGATCTAATTGTTCACCTGTTTCCTTTTTTTTATGATTATCGTTTTGATTGGGAGATGCCCCTTATTCTAAACTAATTCCTAGAATGTTTTATTTTAAATATTTTTTTGTGGAGCACTTCGTCTTTTAAATATCTAATATGGTTGCAGCCGTATATTTCACAAAGACATCTTAATTCTTGATAATCTGCTTTTAATTTTTTGAATCTAGATAAGGTGATACTGGTTGGATGGTAGCAAGTCTTTTATGAAAAGATCCAAAATTAGCGTTAGATAATGCTAAAAATCGTAATTTTTACTCTGTCCTTATTATTAATCGTCTTTACAATAGACCAAGATGCATTAGGGGACAATGATGACACTAATCAAGAAGAATATTTGGATTTTCAACCCTACACTGGCAATAGAATGATCGTCTTTAATGATACTCGTATTGACTATTGTGTTACAAACAACAACGAAAATCCTGGTTTTAATCACATTGCAGCAAATGCAGTAAATATTTGGCATGAACGAATTGTGGATGTAACCCACAACCCATTCGTATGGGATATGACCACGCATATTCAGCCAAAAAATCAATCCATTTGTGATGGATTTATTAATTATGTTGACACCCCTGACCCAACAATTTTTCAGGTATCTGGAGTAGTTGGATTTAGTCATCCCTTAACTCCAGTTGCTAATGTCACCATTTACACTGATGATTACCAGAGTACGTTGAAGGAAATGGGTGATAATGATAAAGATTTTTGGGACACAATGACTCTTGAAAAATTTCAAGATATTGTAAAAAATGGAGATCACAAACAATTTGATTATGAAACAATCAAACGAATCACACTCCACGAATTGGGTCATTCACTTAGCCTAAATCATCCGGTAACAAGTGATGGAAACTTGCGTTCTGCTACGGGGATTATGGGTTACAATATGTCATATGATCAAATAGATGAAAATGAAGTGATTAATATTGTAAAGGCATATCCTAATGGACTCACAAAGGTATCTTTACCAAAATCAATAAATCTAAATGATCCAATTAGTAAAAAGATTGTTCATCTTGGAGAAGTCACGAATCTTACTATAGAGTTACCTAATCTAGAGGAAAAATTGCCCCCAATTGGTTTTGAATTGTATATATTTCCAGAAGGAACGACTTCTCAAAAACCAGACCTTGCTCCAATTAAAATTATCAAAACAGAAGGTAGAAATCAAATAGAAAATGACGAACAATATTTATCTGATATTCATGTTTCCATGATTCATTGGGATACTTTTACAAAAGTTTTATCGATTCAGTTTAAGGTTCTAAATGAATTTGAAAATGCAGATATTATTATTGTCTCACATAGTCTCGGCGGTTTTGAGAAACAATGGTTTTTGGAGGATGTAATGACCGTTGATCAAGCGTTATTTTCTGATATATTATTGGATATTGAAACAACAGAATACACATATCATTTAATGGGAAAAAATCCAAATCGTGAAATAGAAAAAGAATCAGCATTTGAGTTGAAACAAAAGACCATGTATAACGAAGCGTTAGGAGAATGCTTAGTAACTAAAAATATGAAAAAATGTGCCGATGAAATAAAATTAGATGATTTCGAGGTTCACTCTGAATCAGTATCTCTCTGGATGCCATAATAATATCATTAAAAAATTCTTTTTATTTTTATAAATACTAGGTAAAATTCATTTAATTTACGATTATATTTTTTAATATTTTTTGATGAATTTCACATAGTTTTCTCGTTTTTACTTGTGAATCTAAAAGATCTTTTTGCCAATGGGCATTAAACAATCTACACTTTGAATTCTCACAAAATGGCTCTCCTATTTCATAATAAAAAATCGCTTGTAATAGATATCCCTCCACCACTTTTGATAATCTTGAATCATTATTTTCCAAATAGGTTCCTTTGTACTTTTGTTTAATCGATTCAACGTTAATCCCTTGAGTAAAGTTGGTCATCAAATCATAGTAATACTCTCTTGGTTTTGCTGGTGCCTCAATTATTCCAGTTGTTGAAATCAAAGCTGGGTTTGCCCCTATGAGGGCTCTACCATGGTATCTATAATCATTACAATCAAATGTGCATGTTAGTTTATTGGTAAAAAATATGTGAAATATCTCTGCTTTATTTTCTGTTTCTGAAACAAGGTTTGATAACACTTTTTGAAGTCTAAAACCATCGTACATGATTATGTTTTCAGTATTTGAAGTATCTTTGATGTTTAATTCTTCAAATAAAATCTCTTCATTTGTAGGAATATGTTTTTCAAAATCTCTACTTAAATTAAAAATTTTACATTCGGCTATCTTTAATGCAGTATCTTTTATAGAAAATTTTAAGATATTTTCTCTTACTTCTACTTTGACAGGAAATGTTTTTTCTAAAAATTTTACCGACTCGTTTATTTGAATTTCTGGAACCGAAGGTTCATCATATAAAATAATTTTTGAAATTTTCACTAAAATATTTGTAATGTGAGTGGTTATCTTTCTAACGAATTATTTTTTTAAAGGATTAACCAAATTTTCCTAATTTCAGAGGTGTAAACGAGTTTATTGGCTGTCCGTACTAATAGAAGTAGAAGTACAATAAACTATGCCACTAATTTGTAAACAATGCAATGGTAGAAGATTCCCAAAATGGATGAAAGCAGAAAATGTGACACTGACTTTGTGAACCATATGGAAATTTCTTTGATGCTGAAGATATCATTATTCGTGAAGATATAGATGAGTAGTCATCGCTTTTTTTAGATTAAACATCTCAGAAAACAAAAAGAAATTCAATCTCTAATTGCCCTAAACTTTACAAAATATTCTAATTTCAGCTAGTTTATACGACAAAGTGATCTAACCCTATTAGAATGATTTTTTGGATTTCAGTTCAATTTAGAGTCCTACCGATTAAAGTCTGTCTAGGCTCAATTAATGAATAGTTGTACGTGTACCTGTCATTACAGTCGCAATAATATTCCTAGTGAAAATTTTTCTCACAACTACATGATTTGTTTGTGTAATGATTGGATAAAAAAAGTGGTGATATTTTGAGCAATATTCTAACCCCAGAACAGAAGACAGATAGTCATTTTTCAGAAATTGCTCCAAAGTACAAAGATTTGAGAACAACTGACTTTGACCTCATACAACATATAAAAAATCAACTATCTAGAAAATCAGGAATCACTCTAGCTGATATTGGTTGTGGCGATGGGAGATATTCCATGGAACTCTTAAAAAGTTTGGAAGATGATTGCTATCTTCACTGTATTGATTATAATGAAAACATGATAAAATACTTGAAGAGTTATTTGATAGATAACAATCTCTTAAATTTTTGTGCTAGACCTGGAGATGCAAACAAGCTGCCACTAGAAAGTGATTCTATGGATTGTATTGTCACCTTTAATGAAATTCATCATTTTGATCTACACCGATTTTTAGCCGAAGTGTATGAGTGTCTAAAAGATAATGGCCAGGCATTTATCTACACGCGATTAAGAAATCAAAATTCAAGAAACATTTGGGGGCAATACTTTCCATTGTTTTCAGAAATTGAGAATCGTCTGTATGAATTTGATGAATTAAAAGAAAATATTGAAAAGGCAGACATGAAAATTAAACACACCAAAGTTTTTGGACATAATAGAACCTCAAATTTGGACCGTCTTGAAGAAAATGCCCAAAATAACCACTACTCTACATTTAC
>DATKYM010000101.1:0-2392 GCA_035528495.1 Nitrosopumilaceae archaeon | reverse complement strand
TAATCCACCAAGATCGGCATCTGCATTTAATGCCTGCAATAATGTGGGATTCTCCAAAGTATCTCCGTTTACAGTTATTGCAAATGTCTCACTATCATTTGTTCCAAAAAATGCCAATCTAAAGGAATCATCGGGGCTTACAGGTATCTGATCCCAGGCAGGGGGTGTTGGAGTATTCCAGAACAGTACAGAGCAACCTCGTTCCTCAAAATCACATATTTTTAATTCTACACTTTTAACACTAAAGACACTATTTTGACCTTCAAAGTCGGTCTCGATTTCCACAGGATATGTGGTACTAGCAACATATCTGCCTGGAATCTCTACTCTGCCAGTTCCCACCGATATTTGGTTTGAATCCTGTAGTGTACATACCACACAAGTATCACCATCTATATTTTCATCAGAATGAAAGTTACATGTATTAATGACGTTAAGGAAGTGTTCATCTCGCTCCACGTTAGGATCATCTACGGTGATAATATCAAATTCAAAATCAACAGAACTGCTACTGATTATAGTCTCTGCATCCTCATCTTGCACTGGATCATTTAGACCAAGTTCATCCAATCCGGATAAATCAGGGGACGTTAAGAAAGTTTGTAAATCATCTGCCATTTGAGCAAATGGAATTCTTTCTGCAGTTAATCCAAAACTAAACACTACTCCAAAAATTATTGACGCTACAATCAAAACCTTAATCATTTTTTATCATTTCCCATTAACCAATCAATTATGTTAAATTTTTTCTGAGGCATTGTTTGTGATTGTGCTCCTCCTCCAAACTTTGGCTCCATTCTTT
Organism: Nitrosopumilaceae archaeon; assembly: GCA_035528495.1. GTDB lineage: Archaea > Thermoproteota > Nitrososphaeria > Nitrososphaerales > Nitrosopumilaceae > Nitrosomaritimum. The sequence goes on along the minus strand of DATKYM010000101.1, from coordinate 1,590 downwards.
TTCCAATGAATGAATCAAGATTTCTTCGGTCAAATGAAAACCCATCTTTTTTTGTATTGATAATGTGAGTCATTGTGCCACCTCTACTTTTTGTCTTGGTGTAAATAAAGTAACCTGCAATTCCAAGAGCTCCCAAAATAATTCCGTTGATAATTCCTGGACTATTGTCTACTTTCCATTCTGCAACAACTGATTTTGGACCTGACATGATAACTTTAGCTGATGGAGTTGTAGTGTCGATATCTCCAGACCATCCTGCAAATGCATAAGATGACCACATGCTAGGTGGTTCAGTTGGATTACGAACTGAAATTGGTACTACTGATCCTGGTTGATACCATCCGGTACCTTTGACTTCTCCTTCTGATGATCTTACATTCAAATAATATTGGTCATTCCACTTTGCAGTTACATTTCTTGGTTGGTCTACAACAACCATAAGATTAGGTAAAACACTTGCCTGGCCTGCATTACCCTCAGAAGAGAAATCCATTATCTTAGCACCTCTTGTATCCCAACCAGCAAAAGTTTTCTTAATCCTGTTTGGTTGTACAATTACTTCGTTTGAAGTAACTTTAATCTCTGCAATGTCCCCTTCATCGTAAAAACCAGCGCCTGAAACTGAACCATATGGGGTCCAGGCATTTATCAAATACGATTTTGTGTAACGAGCCTCAATAACGAATGGGTCTTGAATTGTGATGCTAGTTGACGGAGACACAGGATTTGAAATAATCACAGGATTGGGACCGACACTAACCCATTTATCAAAAACATAATTAATATTTGAATTCACTGAGCGAATTTCATGTTCTGAAATTAATGCTAAGGACTTTCCTTGCGGATAAAAACCAGTGCCAGAGGGAACATAATCAGGGATATTTGAGCGAATATCTAAATAATATTCTTCATCCCAACTAGCTTTTACAGTAAGTGGTCCTTGAATAGGAATAGAATTTTCAGTTGATTTTAGATAATCTCCAGCATCCCATGATTTGAAGGCATATCTAATACTATCATCATTATCTGACACGAATTCTTCAGCTACTTGGAAACGAGCAGTGTCATCTTTATCATACCACCCACCACCAATAATAACACCATGTTCTGTAAGCGCTCTCAAATAATATTGGGTATCATAAAGTGCAATAATATTATCAACATCGCCAGCTTCAACTATTCTGACAGTTCCCTGTGCAGTGTCTTTCCACTGATTAAATGAAAACCTCATGTCTGCACCCTCATTTATGATACTTTCAACAGAAACGACATGTTGTGTTCCATCTTCCCAATCTAAAGTAATTGGGAGTTCATCTGGAAGGTACACTTCATCATCAACTGTAATTGTAGATACTCGCGGAATTGAATCAATAAGAATGCCTTTTTTATCAAGTAGAGTTATTTCTGATTTCTCAAATACTGCTTGAACTTCATGAGATCTATCCATTCTAATTACAGGTGGATTCACTGCAGCCCATGCACCGTCTATCTTATATCCCAGAAAAACATAATCTTTCCACGTCTCAGGTATTTTTGTTAGTGTAACTGTTTTACCATCATCATAGAATCCTTGTCCTGGAATAAACATAA
>DATKYM010000100.1:0-104784 GCA_035528495.1 Nitrosopumilaceae archaeon | reverse complement strand
AAACGTATTCTCAAAGCTCATATTTTACGTCTATTTTACATTCTTTATGGAAATATCTGTAGATCAAATGTATCAAATCGAAAATAACGGGCATAATATGGGATTTTTAAAAAAATTCATGATGGAAAATGCTGGAGCAGCAGCAGTCAAAAGATTGGCAGAAAAATTAGACCTTGAAAAAAAAGAAATTTTGATTTTTGTTGGTATGGGAAATAATGGAGGAGATGGATTGGTGATGGCAAGACATCTTTCTGGTTATGGCTCAATGGTAACTGTAGTTCTACTTGGATCTCCTGAAAAAATTAAAACTGAGGAAAGTAGTTGGAATTGGTCCATCTTGGAAAAAATGCCTTCTGTCAAATTACTTTCTGGTAATGAAATTAGTTATGATTTTAATCCAGATGTTGTCATTGATGGAATTTTAGGTACTGGGATTTCAGGTGAAATTAAAGAACCATATGCCTCTGCAATAAATTACATAAATGGACTAAACTGTTTCAAGTTTGCAATAGATGTGCCCTCTGGATTAAACCCTGAAAGTGGAGAAACTGCAAATATTTATGTAAAATCAGACATGACTGTAACATTTCATAAAATGAAAAGGGGAATTCCAAAAAGAAAAGATCTTACAGGAGAACTCTATGCTGAAAAAATTGGAATACCTCCAGAAGCTGAGGTAGGCGTGTTATGAAAGTACACCAAATCCAAGTTGGAAGCATGCAAAACTTTGCATATGTAGTTGAAGATGATAACACTGACCAAGGAATTGTAATTGATCCTTCTTGGGATCTTGACAAGATTGAACAGGTTATTACTAGAAATAATTTAAAAATAAAATACATTGTAAACACTCACCATCATTTTGATCATACTGTTGGGAATGAGGCTATGGCAAAATCAACTGGGGCAAAAATAATTCAGCATGAAGAATCAGAATTACAAAATGATATTACAGTCAAAGATGGTGATCTGATAACTTTTGGAAATTCAGAATTACGTGTTTTCCATACACCCGGACATTCTAGAGATAGTATTTGTCTAGTTGGTGATGGAAAAATTTTTTCAGGCGACACACTTTTTGTGGGTAATTGCGGGCGTATTGACTTACCTGGAGGTAGCGCCAAGGAACTTTATCACAGTCTTTTTGATATTTTGTATTCTTTGGATGAAAATCTCACTCTATACTGTGGGCACAATTATGGGTCATCCTTAATTTCTACAATTGGAAAAGAAAAAATAACTAATCTAGTAATGCAAAAAAGGACAGAAGAAGAATTTCTTGATATGATGGGACGGTGAAGTGGTTGGATGATTTTGAATTATTTGGAAATATCACCAAAGGTGAAAATTTCATTGATAGGATAAAAGACGGAAAATTTTTATTTTCATTTGTTATTTCTTATACCGAAACCTGTGAAATTCCAGGTATAACTTTTGCAGGTGCAGATAACGAGTCAATACAATATACACCTCCTGCAGATGCCGAATACCTTTACTATGGTAATTGTAAAACTATTGACAAAATTCCCATGACTCCTGATGGAAAACCTACTCCTGCCCTACTTACTAAAACAGCACTTGAATCATCCAGTATACCACACATTGTAATTAATGCTGGGAGTAAAATATCTCCTCAATTACCATTTATTCAAACAGGTTTATCGCCGGGGAAAAACATTTCAGTAAATCCTGCAATGACTGATTCTCAAGTTTCTCAAGCAGTAAATTATGGGCGAATTATTGGAAGAACTTTGGCATCCATTACTGATTGTTTGATAATTGGTGAAAGTATTCCTGGCGGTACGACTACTGCACTCGCCGTGATGAAGGCTTTTGGGTATAATGCAAAAGTAAGTTCTAGTATTCCAAACAATCCTGTTATTTTAAAGAATCAAATTGCTAGTATGGCTCTGGACAGATTAGATTCTGATAATCCGTATGATGTTATTGCACAGGTTGGGGATCCGATGATTCCTTTTGTAACTGGAATGTTGAGTGCTGCATCTGAAATTAACCCAGTAATGTTGGCAGGCGGAACACAAATGACGGCAGTTTTAGCTTTTGCATCAAAAATTGGATTTAACGAAAAAAATACTGCAATTGGGACAACCAGTTATGTATCAGGGGATGAAAGTGCCAATTTCAAAAATCTTGTTTCTGAAATTGCGGATATTCCAGCAATATCTGTAAATCCACACCTAGAAAATTCAAAATTTCCTGGATTAAGGGCTTTTTCAGAAGGATTCGCAAAGGAGGGAGTTGGTGCTGGAGGAAGTATCATTGCTTCCTTGTTAAAAACTAGAAATAATTCTTCAAAATTTTTAGAGCTAGCTGAAAACGAATATGATCGAATATTTACTTCACAGTAACTGACTTTGCCAAGTTTCTTGGATAATCAGGATCGGTCTCTTTTTCAAGTGCAGCATAATATGATAATAGCTGAATTGGAATGGTTTCTGAAATGGGGAAAGTTAACTCATGTGTCTTTGGAATTTGAATCCAATAGTCATATACATCGCTGTTTCTATCAGAAATTCCAATTATTTTTGCTCCACGAGCTTTAATTTCTCGGCCACTCATCAAAGTGTCTTGATAAGTTGAATCTTCTGGATTGATAATAATTACAAAAACGCTAGAGTCCATCAATGCAAGAGGTCCGTGCTTTAATTCTCCGCCTGCAATTCCCTCTGCATGAATATAGGTAAGCTCTTTAATTTTTAACGCAGATTCTATGGCTATCGGATAATGGATTCCTCTTCCAAGTACATAGATATCTGATATTTCCTTAATTTCACTGGCAAGTTTTTTAATCTTGTTATGGTCCATAAGGATTTGTGAGATTGAAGATGAAATTTCTTGAAAATCAATGTCAATTTTTTCATTACTTAATTCTTCAATAATTTTATACAAAATAATTAATTGTGATGTAAAACTCTTGGTAGATGCTACTCCAATTTCAGGACCACAATTCATTCCAATAACACAATCTGACTCTCTGGCTAAAGTTGAGGTCAAAGAATTAATTATTGATATTATTTTACAATTGGTTTTTTTGGCAATATTTACTGCTTCTAACACATCTGCACTTTCTCCGCTTTGGGATAGTGCAATAAATATTGATTCTGGTTCTATACTATCCTGGGAAAATTGCATTTCACTTGCAATGATTGACTCTGATTTTATTTTTGCATATTTTGATAAAAGATATTTTCCCACCAAAGAAGCATTATAACTTGTTCCACTACCGGTAAGATAGATATTTTTTGCATTTTTAAGATAATCTACAGCTATTTTTAGTGCTTCTTTTGTAGTTTCACCTGCCTTGAAAATTGTTTCTGTTTGTTCAGAAATTTCCTTTAATGTAAAATGAGCATAATCTCCTTTGTAGACATCTGCAAATTCCTTAGATACCTTTGTTACTTGCGATTTTATTTCATTCCCATCAAAATTTAAAATTTGCATCTTACCTTGATCAATTAAAACAAAATTCCCATTGTCTATGTAAATTGCATCATCAGTTTGTTCAATAAATCCTAACACATCACTTGATAGAAAATAATTTTCCCTTCCTACTCCAATAATTAATGGTTCATGAAATCTAGCTGCGGCTAATTGACCATTTTCAAACATTGCAATAAAAGAATAGTGTCCCTTTAATTCAGACAATGTTTTTATCATTGTATTTTTTACATTCTTTAAATTTTCATAATTTTTTTGTAAAAGATTTGCTATAACTTCACTGTCTGTTTCACTTTGAAACTTATATCCCTCTTTTTTCAAACTCTCCTTTAATTCCTCAAAATTTTCGATAATCCCATTATGTACTATGGCAATTTTTCCTGAATCACTAGAATGTGGGTGAGCATTTGCTTCTGTAACCTTTCCATGAGTGGCCCACCTAGTATGTCCTATTCCAATAGTTCCAGGTAAATCATCAAGTTGAATTTTAGAATTTACTACTGCTACTTTTCCTACTCCTTTCTTTAATTCAATTTGGTGGTTTGATTCAGTTGCGACTCCGACACTATCATATCCTCTATACTCCATCCTCTTTAGTCCCTTGACTATGATTGGAGCTGCCATATCGTTTCCAGAATAACCTATAATTGAGCACATAATTGATCTTTCTGTAATTATTGGGGTATTTTATTGATTAGATTTTCACTATGAACAATTAGTTGAAGAATTTTCATTCTTTGGTCTCGGTGACTTGTGCTACCGGTTCTGTCTGAATCTTTTTTTGATCTTCAGAGGTATTTCCGCTTTCTGTTTTAGTGTTCTCAGATGGGATTTCAGCCTGCTTCTCAATAGATTCTTCTGATGTGTTTTCTACAACTGGTTTAGATTCTGCTTTACTTTTTTCTAAAATTTCTGGAAACTTTGATTCTGGTGTAAATTTAATATTTTCTTCTTCAGCTGTTGTTACTGTATATGATGGAATATTGATCACTCTATCACCAATCATTATGTGACCATGAACCACTGCTTGTCTTGCCTGATAAGGTGTTTGGAATCCAAATTTTTTATGAACCAATGTTTGCAATCTTCGGGTAAGTAAATCATTAACTTCAAGATTTAACACATCATCTAAAGTTGCATCACTACTTACTAATCCAACCCGAGCTAAAGATTTCATTAATATTGGTTCTTTCTCTTCTCGAATATCTTGTTGCAAGGCAAGTAATGATCTTGCTTGATGTCTTACACTAGATAGTTTTGTATGTGCTTTCCATAATTCTTTTTTTGTTCTTAAACCAAATGTACCGAGAGTTTTAAGCTCTTCCATTTTCAAGTCATAATTCAGCGGTCTTTTTGGTTTTCTCCAAGTTTTTCGTGGATATTTAGGATCTCCCATTTATTTCACCTATGCTTTCTTCCCCGTTTCAACTTTCTTTGCTGGTGCAGCTGCTGCTTTACCTGTTGGTGCAGCTGCTGCTTCACCTGTTGGTGCTGCTATAGCTTCTGTACCAGATGATTTTACTGGAGCTGCTTTTCCTCCTTTGGCAACACCAACAGCTCCTCCTTTTCTACCTGTACATCTAGTTCTTTGCCCTCTTACTTTTAGTCCATACATGTGACGATATCCTCTCCAACTGCTAGTAATTCTCTCTCTTTCAATATCATTTCTAAGAGTAAAATCAATGTCTGAAGTTAAAATATGAATATCCTTTCCGGTTTCAACATCCTTTCTTCTATTTAGAAACCATATGGGAAAGTTTGACGAAGCAGGATCGGTAATTAATTTCTCAATTGCTTGAACATCGGATTCTGTCAAAAATCCGACATTAGAATCTGGGTTAATTTTTAGGGTATCTAAAATGGCGGTGGCAAAATTATATCCTATTCCCTTAATTTGAGTTAATCCTATTGTGATCTTCTTTTCTCCTGGAATATCGTTTCCTACTATTCTAACAATGTGATTATATTCTTGGGCACTCAAGTATTCCAAAATTCTAAATTTCCCCGATAAAAACCATACTAGGTGTTCCCTCGTCCTATTTGCGATATGCAGCACAGAAATTTTTGGGTGTCTTCAAATTTCCTTTTATTATAGATTGACTTCAAATCATTCTAAAAATAATAGATCTATTCACTTACAGATAACTATGGGGGATTGTTAATTATTTCCTTCAATTTCTCCAAAAATCAGACCTATTTACCTAAAATCAGAATTTTTAGTCCAATTTGTGCCTTGAATATTCCATTGATTACACTTACAACATTTCTTTATGCCAATTCTAGCATCCACATCTATGCAAAAACAGTGAATTCCTTTACCTGAAGGATCCTTCATACATAATTTTTGCATTAATATGAATAGAATGATTTTCTTAATATGTTATTTGTAATATTTTTAATTTAATTTTGAATTCTACTTTAAGGAAATTTTACCTGTGCCTTAGAAAGATTATTAGTTTGCAATTGACCCAAGAATCAAATGGACAATTCCTATGATCGAGAAAAAATAATAGAATGTATGTTCGATCCAATCACCTCTTCTATAATTGCAGAATTAGAAGACGGGGAAAAAAATTCTTCTTATCTAGCAAAAAAATCATCTATATCTGAACAAGATGTTCACGAAAGACTATCTTATCTTATAGATTATGGTTTTATAATCAAAGATCAGATTGGCGAAGAATCAATATTTTCGGCAGATGTTGACAAATTGGCCAAAGTAGTAGAATATGAGGAAAATTTCGGTGCAGCCATTGAAGGATTAGAAAAAATGGATAGCTTTCTTAACTAGCATCTTTTTTACGATTAATTACAAGATAGACAGCTAAACCTACCATTCCAATTAAACCAATAATCAATACGTACATGGAAATAAGACCCACAGATCTTTTCCAATCGTCTGGTTCAGGTCCAATTACTCCAAAGATCTTTATTTGTTCTCCTTCATTTTCAATAGATAATTTGTATACTCCTGATGATGTAAGTTCAAACAATCCTTCGGATACTTCTTCATTAACAGATTGAGATTCTATTACAATATCAGATGGATCTAAAATATTTGCAGTAATTGTAGCCCCTTTAAAATCAATTATCTGTACGGCATAAATTCCTGTTTGGGTATCAGTATGGTCTAATTCTATTTCTACAACTAAATTTTGTCCTGATTTGACATCACCATCACCTTTGACTAGATCTTCAAAAATTACATAATTCCCATAAGCAGATAGAAGCATTCCTATTCCTATTAGACCTCCAACAACAGCAAAAAGAATACCTGATTTTTTCACTCTTTTTGGATAAACACTCTTCAGTTTAAACCTAATTTTTTGAAATTTATTAAAAATTTATCTTATTAAATAAATTTAGATTTAGGCAATAAATTTAGCCTAAGCTAAATTATAAATATTCTAATTTACTTCATGTAAATTACTTGAAGTTTGACCGATCATCAATTATGGTTTCAATTTTACTTGCAATTTTTGGAATCTCCATAGTTTTTGTTTTTCCAACCATTTCTGAGGCAGCATCTGAACAAAAAATATTTGTGACTCATTCTGGAGGAATAATAAAAACCACAGGCGAAATAATCGATCCTATCTATGTTGCATCCACAATGGAATTTGATCCCATGGAATATTTGCGTGAATTCAACTATGGCGATGTTTCTGAATTACCAGATGGCACCACCTTAAGAGAATTTTCAATAATCGCAGAAGACGATAAAATCATGGAAATATCGCCTGGTATTTTTTATAATGTTTGGACTTTTAATGGAACCGTTCCGGGCCCAACCATCCGGGCCACAGAAGGAGACCTTGTAAGAATTAATTTCATCAATAATGGATCAAAAGAACACACTATGCATTTCCATGGAATTCATCCTGCTGAAATGGATGGTGTATTTGAGATTGTAGGATCTGGTGGTGGTAGATTTACATATGAATTTGTAGCAGGACCAGTTGGAGTTCATCCTTATCATTGCCACGTAATGCCTCTTGAGGAACATATTGTTCATGGTCTTTATGGTGTGTTCATCGTTGATCCTAAAGAGGCAAGGGAACCTGCTGATGAGATGGTTATGGTCCTAAATGGGTTTGACACCGATTTTGACACAGAAAATAATTTTTATGCTGCCAACACTGTCCCATTTTATTATCAGCATCATCCTATTCAAATAAACACAAATGAATTAATTCGAGTTTATGTAGTTAATATGGTTGAGTTTGATCCGATTAACAATTTACATCTACATGGTAATCTATATCATTACTACCCGACTGGAACTGATACAGTACCATCATTTTACACTGACATGATAACTCTCTCTCAAACCGAACGTGGGATTTTAGAATTTGAGTACACTTATCCTGGAAAATATTTGTTCCATGCTCACAAAGTAGAATTTTCTGAAAAAGGATGGGTTGGTATCTTTCTTGTAAAAGATGACTCTAAACAAGAATCTCAAACGGAAATAGAATATGGAAATTAGCAACAATTCCTCAAAAGGTAAAATGATTCTAATGGGAATCATCCCATTTATCCTTTTAATATCCATGATGGTTTTCATTTTTGGACCTGGGTCTTATTTGTTAGATTTGGGAGTTGCACTACCTGAGATAACAATTGAAAAAATCAATTTTATTAAATCAGAAATTCAAGTAACTGTTAGAAACACAGGACCAATTCCAGTAGAGGTGGTAATGGCAGATGTTAATGATCGAATACAACCAGCTGCAATAGAGCCTGATAGATTTTTGGAAAGATTCGAAACAGCACTAGTGAGAATTCCTTTTGAATGGAATACTGCAGAACCCTACATTATTGGATTGACTATTGAAGATGGAACTAGATTCGAAAGGGCAATTGAGGCGGCAGCTCCTGCATTAACGCCAAATTTAGAATTCATCGGATTTTTTGCAATTATTGGAACCTATGTGGGAGTCATTCCTGTGCTTATTGGTCTGCTTTGGTTACCGTTTATTAAAAAACTAAGTAAGGCCAAATATCATTTTTTTCTTGCACTCACAGTTGGATTATTACTTTTTTTAGGAATCGATTCTATTGAGGAAGCTTTTGATGTATCTGTTGAAAATCTAAGTGACAGTTTTAATGGCGCATTGTTGATTGCCACGACCATTGTTTTGTCCTTTCTTGGTTTGTATTACACTTCTGAAAAATTAACTAGTAAAGCTGATTCGTTAAAAATCTCAAAACCTGTCGCCATTGGATTAATGATTGCAATTGGAATTGGCTTACATAATTTTGGAGAAGGACTTGCAATAGGATCTGCAATAGGGCTTGGTTCTATTGCGTTTAGCTCTTTTCTAATAGTAGGATTTGCTTTACATAATACTACTGAAGGGCTAGCTATTGCAGCTCCACTATCACGCGAGAAAAATGTAATAAAAAAATTAATTGGGTTGGGCCTCATTGCCGGAACACCTGCAATTTTTGGGGCTTGGGTTGGAGGATTTGCATTCTCTCCGTTTTCAGCTGTTATTTTTATCTCCATTGGAGCGGGCGCAATCTTTCAAGTAATTGTAATTATTCTAAAATGGATTAGAACTGAAGGAGACAAGAATCTTTCAAGTGCTGCAGTGGCATCTGGAATTGCTATTGGAATGCTGATAATGTATCTTACAAGTATGCTGATCTAAACTATCAAATTGGTTCTGGATGAATTGTAATAACCGCATTTTGAATTTCTGCACGGATCACATGCTCTATCTCTGAAGTTAAATCATGAACTTTTTCGATTGACAAATTCTTTTCAAAGGAACAATCAATATCAATTTTGAGTATGTTTTCAAAATTAAGAGAAATTATGCGGCCAATTTTTTTAATTTCTGAATAATCTTTCAAAATATCTTTGATTTTTTCCTCAGTGATTTCATCTTCTAAATTAAAATTTTCAGGAACGGCAAGAAACGGCTCTAGATGAATTGTTATGTGCTTAATTTCAGGAATATTTTCTTGAATATTTTCTTCTACATTTTCTGAAATCTTGTGAGCTTGTTCTAGATTAATTTCTCTATCCACCATCACATGAAGATTAGAGTACATTTTCCCCATTGATTTATGGGTAATTACATTATGTACTTCTTTTACACCTTCTACATTTTTTGCAATATCGTAAATTTTGGCATCTAATGGTACATCTTTCCAAGTTGGTTCAAAATGAACTGTTATTTCAGAATTTAAAATTTCATTTTTAATATTTTTTTCAACCCTATTACTAATCTCATGAGCTTTATCAAAACTTGTGTCCCCTCTAATTGAAATCGTCACATCTGCAAAAATTATATCTCCAGATCTTCTCATCAAGATTGTCCCAGTATCAATAACGTCTTCAGTGTTTGAAATTATTGTTCTAACCTTCTTTACAAGTTCTGGTGAAATAATGTCCGTCAACTCCTGAGCAGTTTTGTAAATTAATTTTATACTGAGGATAACTAAAAGCCCCCCTAAAATTAAAGCTGCAATAAAATCACCACTATAGAATCCATAAGTAACTAAAACAATTCCTACAATTGCAACTATGGTAGATCCTAAATCCATAAAGGCGTGGTAAAAATCTGCTTTGAGGGTTGTTCCTCCCATTTTTGCAATAGAGCGTTTTAAGAGAATTATTCTAAAAACATCAATTCCTATGGTGTATAACCCACCAATCATTGCAAAAATTCCGGGAAAAATACTTGGAGGGGGACTTTGCAATCTGTGAACAGATTCATAAATGAAAAATATTGCAATTAAGAATATGGCAATTCCTCCAATTAGCCCTCCTAATGATTCAATTTTTCCATGACCATACGTGTGTTCTTCATCCGGAGGTTTCATTGCCAGTCTGGCTGCTAAAAGCAAAATTAGTGTAACAAAACTATCAAGTAAAGCGTGAATGCTATCAGTTATCAGACCCAAACTATTAGAATAAAGTCCAAAAATCAGCTCAACTAAAAAAGCTGAAAAAATTGCCAGAAGAGATATTTTAAGAACTTTCGTCCTTTGGACAAACATTTCCATTTATTCCCCTTGTCAGTCCTATCTATTACAAGTATTCTAAATAGACCACTTATGCGACAAGATTATTTGGCACAATGATAAAGTCCCCTATACCATGCGTGAAAAACTTTTACTCCTTTTTGCCTTTTCAATTTTATTAATAATGCCAATTTCACAAGCTGATGCTGGAAGTAATCCCAATCTTTCAGTCTCTGCTGAGAATTTAAAATTTGAAAATCATTTTTCAGGTTCCATGGTAATTGAGGTTGTAATTCGAAATTCGAATATTAATGATACAGATGAAGGTAAAGGGGAGCCAGATGTTACGATTAACGGAAAAAATCTCCGAATGGTTCAAGCTAGTGATGGAAATTGGTATGCCTACTTTGCAAATGTGGATAAAGCCAAGACTGCCGACTCAACAGTAGGTCTTGCAGGGGAAGGATTAGACTTTGGTGTCTTTTGTGGTAGAGGTACAAGTTCTCTAGGAATTGATCTTTCTGAGACTGATGGTGTCGCAATTCCACGTTCCAGTGGTGTGACTGGTTTCACCAATGGGGAAATTTCTTTTAGTTCCTGCACTGGAACCCCTGCAAATTCTGTAAATCTAAACAATGTGGTACGAAAAGCAAAATCCATAAACACGAACCCCCTAATTTCTCCAGGACAGATAGGACTTGAACCAAATGCTTGGCCACTTATCCAACTCTTCTCTTTTGATGATGTGAACATCCAATACAATCCTGGCGGAGGTGTACAACAAGTGAATCTTGAATATGATGACATTCAAAATATTTTCTTAGAACTTGACCGAGAAAATTATCCACAAAATTCTGAAGTGTTTGTAACTATTAGGGATATTCAATTAAATCAAGATCCAACTGATGAGGATTCTTGGACATTCAACATTGATTCACCAAATTCAGTTTTCTATCAAGCATATGATAGTTCTGGAAGAAGTTCGGCTAATGGTAATACGGGGTTAGTAGACTTGAAACCAAATTTATCTAGATTGGGATTCGAAGATAATGGACTCTTGTCCATTGATTTGAACAATATAATGGAATTAAAGTCGAATCAAGATCAACCGAACACATTTGTGGATAATGGGGCTGGTAAAAAATATTCCAAAATTGTCACTTTGGTAGAAGAAGGACCATACTCTGGAATTTTTGATAATGTAGATGATAATGACCAATCTACGATTAGAATTTTAAATGACGCGCCAAGAGGACAAACTGGCAGGATTAATTATAATGAACAATCAGTATCTGTGTTAACTGGATCTTCTACGGCTGGGGTTTCTTTAGGCGATGACCCTGTTATTAGCATAGGTGATGGCTCTACTTCTTTGCGTCCAGGAACTGAATTTTCAGTAATACTATTTGATGATGATCAAAATATTAATTCAGGTTCAAGAGATCACTTGGATGTCTTTCGAGAAACTGCTATTATCCCAACATTGCAAATAGGAAGTCCAATTACCCTTGAAAATTCCTTTGACGTTCAATTTTTCACAAATTCAGATGACCTTATCGGCATCCACTCAAATTCTCTAGTCTCCGATAAAAAATCTGATAGATTAGTTATCGATACCTCAAATGTTGCAAATGGTAAATTTGAGAAGATTTCACTCAACCTTGGAATTCCTGCATCTAAATTACAATCTATTTTGATTGATTCTTCTGTGCCAAACTCCTTTGGAACCAACTGGCTTAATTTTGATCTTCAATCTTTTTCAAACGATTTAGGAATAAGTGATTTTTCAGATACCTCAGTTGAACTTTTTTTTGGTAGTCTAGGATCATCCTCAATTACAATTGTGAGTCCCGGACAAATGTCATCAAATGGTTTTATTCCACTCAGTGATTTAGTTGTAAAAGCGATATCTTCAAAAAGTGGGTCAGTGTTTGTTGTCATTAATTTTGATTCGTCTAAAGATGATAACGGTGTAGGGACTATTTCTAATGAAATTAATAAACAACCAATAGTTTTTGACTTCTTTTCATTTGGACTTGTTGATAATGATGATGTCAATAATTCAATTTATAGATTTGAATTAGAAGAGACAAGTGATAACTCCTCTAAATTTGTGGGAACTTTAGAATTTGCAGTAACAAATCAATTGAATATTTTAGACCCAAGTTTTATTCGAACCATTAAAACTATTGGTGATGAAGTAAAATTCATTGTCACTGACAGATTAGTAGATGAAAAAGGAATTTCAATTAATTATTCTGATATAGCGAAGGTTGGAGTTGTAGTTACAACTTCTGCAAAATCTGATATAAACACAAATTCTGGTAGAGTGTCTTTAGATTCGACGACATATAGATTTGGTCAACCTGTAACATTTACCTTGAATGATCCAGATCTTAATCTAAAAAACGACAACATTGATACGTATCAAGTAATTAACGATCCTACTTCCACTAGCGTAGACACTGTGGGAAAAGATGGAAATATTTTATTAGAAATTTTAATCAAAGATATTCGTTACAAACGTTGTACCATAAATGGTGTTGAGTATGGTGGATTATCTTCCACAGGTTTTAGCTTGGTTGAAACAGGAACGACTACAGGGATTTTTAAAGGAGTTTTCAAAATGCCATCGCAAATATGTGATAAATCAGGTACAAAATTAATCTCTTCAGCTGGGGGAAGTTTAGATGCAAAATATCATGATGCTCTAGATAATTCTGGAGAATCTAATATTTTTAGTCTATCAAGTAATGGAAAATCACCTCAATATTCCAGCAAGCCCGAGTTAAGCCAAAATAAAATAATTCTTCCAACAAATGGTAAGGTTGAGAACATTGTACTATCAGGAAATATATCAAATCATAAAGTGGGAATTCCTTTAACTATTATTCTAGTCAAACCAGACGGTGTCACTCAAACTTTCCCTGCTTCGTTGACTGTCAAGGGGGACTATAAAGGAATAATCTCAATTAATGATGGTTCGTTAACTGGAACCTATGACATTCAACTATCTCATAATAATGAAGATGTGGGTTTTACTTCTTTTATTGTACTACATCAGAGTGTCCCCGAATCGATAAAAGATAAGGCAAAGAGATGGTCATCTAATGTAATTTCTGATTCAGAGTTTGTTGTTGGTTTAGAAGATCTAATTGATAAAGGGATTATTAAAATCCCATCTACTGTAAACTCATTATCTGAAATCAGTATTCCTGAGTGGTTAAAAATTACGGCAAAGTGGTGGTCAAATAATGAACTCTCTGATGATGAATTTCTATCGACAATTGAATTTTTAGCTAAAAAAGGAATAATTCGAATATGACGGGTCAATTTTTCTTTGATTTAATACATAAATACCCTCAGGCCTGATTCAAAATGAAAATGAGACTTGCTGGTTTTCTTGTGTTCGTACTTTTATCTTTCTCCATCTTTTCATATGGCTTTAGTGGTTCTGTATTTGCAGATTCTCATAATATTCCGCCGATTTCTGCCAAGACCGAATTACCCTCATATGAAAATGGTGATAGAGCTTATGTAGATGGATTCATTCGTGATTTCGATCCTGATATCCACTCTAATACAGCTTTGACATACCGTCTTATGGATACAGTGGGAAATATTGTAACTATCGGTCAGATGGTACCCAATTCTGATGGGACATTTTCTTTTAATTTTGTTACAGGAGGAATTTACTTCAAGGAGAGTGGCAATTATAAAATTCAATTATTCTTTGGGGCAATAAAGGGTGAAACAACTATGCTTTACACAGGTGGAATTTTCGAGCCATCATTACCAGGACAAGATGAACCCACAACCCCAAGAGAACCTACACCGCCAAGAGAACCAGAACCACCAAGAGAACCCGAACCACCTAAAGTCACTGAGCCCGACCCTGAACCAGAGCCAATTTGTGGTACAGGAACTGAACTCGTAAACGGTAAATGTGAAGTGATTAATGACCGCGGAGGAGGATGCCTTATTGCTACGGCGGCATTTGGATCTGAACTTGCACCCCAAGTCCAATTTTTGAGAGAAATTAGGGACAACACCGTGATGGGAACTACATCAGGCTCAGCATTTATGACTGGTTTTAACCAATTATACTATTCATTCTCACCAACAATCGCTGATCTGGAAAGAGAGAATCCGGTCTTCCAAGAGGCTGTTAGATTATTTATCACCCCGATGATTTCTACTTTGTCCATAATGACATTAGCAGAAGAAGGAAACGATAGTCAAGTCTTAGCTTTGGGAATATCTGTTATTGCGCTAAATTTGGGTTTGTATTTGGCAGCCCCAGCCGCTATTGGATTTACAATTCATAGGCAAATTAAATCAAAAATTTAATTTTTTTCTTTTCAGAATTAAAATGAATTTCTTTTTGACCCTTTTTTCCAATGTGTTTTTATTTACTATAGAAATTGGTGTTTTGGCATTTATTTTAACAATAATAATAATTGTGATGGCTGTGATTATTAAGATTATTAAAAATAAACAATCAAGAAATACTACATCTTAGATTTTTTACTTCCTTTGAAATTCCATATTTTTGGGGATTTTTACTCTAAGTTATTATACTAAAAAGATCATGCAAAATTAATGCAAATAGAATATGAAGAATTTGATTCTATTGAAGACGTCTTTATGTATATGTCCTCAGCAGCACCTCCAATGAAAAATACAATGCCAATAAATTCTTACAAAGGTTATGTTATGTCTTTTATTCCCTTAGGATCTTCATCAGATGACACGTATCTGATGATATATGCTAAAGGAACACTTGAGCCTGGAATCTATGAATTTGATTTTACGTCAAAATCTTTCAAAAAAGTAGATTCAATTGAAAGAGCTGATAAAAATTATTTTGTGTCTTTAACTCCAAAACGAAATACAATTGCTGATTTTGCAATTGAAAAACTATAGTTTCTTTGTTTGAATCGTTGGTGCAGACACTGATCTGGCACGTGCATACTTGTCGATAATTTCATCCGGTGTTCTTCCATTAAATAGATCTTTACATAAGCCTCGAAGATATCTCATTATTGCCCAAGTACCAGCTTTTAGAATTCCATACATGAATATCTTCATTGGTGGACCATATGTTTTGTTTCTAAGAATAATTGGAATAATATCATTAATAACACGAAGATTATTTTCCCAACATTTCCAAAACAATGTAAACTGAGCCTCGTTCAAATTTCCAAAATGCATGGAGTTTTTTTCACTAAAGTCTTGATAGAGTAATGGTGCAACCAGCCCTCTAAAGTTCATGGCTCTGAAATCACTAATCATATCTATCGTATATTGACTATCATCTGGTGTTTCATCTGGCCAGCCGATGATAATTGTTGCAGCTGGGAACCAATGATTTTCATTTAATATTTTAGCCCCCTCTCTGACTACACTTCCCCATTCTTCAGGTGCAAAAGGTTTAGTTTTAACACCAAGATGTTTCTTTACCAAATTCGGCGAAACAGTTTCAATTCCTAAATTAGTGGCAAGCCATCTACCGGTTACATCTTGTTCGTTAATTTGAGAAATATTCTGCATTAACTTTTCATCTGCTGCAACTGCAGAGAAAGTCATATGTGTTGTCCCAATAAAATTTGCACCTAATCCTTTTAGTCCTTTCCATAATTCTGTAATGGCATCTCTATTTGGGATAAAATCTCGATTATCACATCCATACAATAACATTTCATCTGAATGCAACCAAATTGAATCAAAACCGTAATCCAGATTTATTTTTGCCTCATGTTGAAGTCTTTCTAATGGAAGATCTTTTTTGGATCTTTTATTAACATCACAAAAATCACAACCTCTTCCACATCCTCGCATTGCCTCTATTAGTGAATTAATTGTTGGACCTTCAATAACTGGAATGTTTTGTATATTTCTTACAAAACAATGCATCAACTCTGGTGCGTCTCCCTTTTCTAAATCACGAAATAAATCCAAGGCCAATTCATCGGCTTCACCTACCACCACGGTGTCTATCCCATGAATTTTCATTCTATCTGATTTTGCTAATTCCCAAGCACCGTTACCTCCAACTACAACTTTAAAATCATATTTCTTTTTGAGTTGGATAATATTGGCACACATTTTTTTAAATTTCATGGCAACATAAGATAATTTTTCAGGAGACATTGTTGTTGTTACAGGAGCCATTCCAAGTGGATCCATGACATTTATTCCAACAACTTTAGTATCTGGTCCAATTGATTTGTCCAACATTTCAGGATTTGCAATAAACACCTCGTCTCTTTTGTATCCTTGAAGAAGAGAACTCTCCACTCTTCTTAGCCCTACTTGTGCAACTTTTACTTCACCAGTTATCGGGTTTGTTTCAACAGGTGGACAGAAAACTTTGTCGAAGACCCATTCTGGAAGGACTTCATATGGGCCACACGCAATAAATCCATAAAGAAAATTTCCTCGATAATTTGTCATCAAACTACGATCTGCAGTTAAAACAATTCTTTTACCCGACAATACTATCCAGTTTCGATTTGATATCTTATATATGATTTACGAGGTTAAATTCTCCAATTATGAACACAAGTTCGAAAAATTCAAAAAATTAGTATTATTCCGTCTTTTTGTTTTTGCCATTGACTCTGTTGGAAATATTAGCTGCAATGGCACCTGCTGCAATTCCATTATCAATGTTTACAACAGATAAGCCCAGCGAACAGCTTTGTAACATTGAAGCAAGGGCTGCAATTCCTTTTTCACCATAACCATATCCAACAGATGTAGGTACTCCAATAACGGGAATATCTACCATAGAAGAAACCAATGTTGCCAAAGCACCTTCCATTCCAGCTACAACTATGACGCAATCAACCTCTTTTTCTATCATTTCTTTTAAAATAGGAAATATTCGTTGAATTCCTGCAACTCCAACATCATAACTTGTAATGCTTTTGCAATTCATAGCTTCACACATCAATCTTGCTTCTTCTGCTACTCCAATATCTGATGTCCCTGCAGTTATTATCCCAATTTTACCTCCATTGAATTTAATTGGTTTTTTAAATAATAAAAGTGAGGATGATTTTTTCCCCACCTTTATTTTTATTTTCAATCGTTTACAAAAAGAAATTATTTTAGGATAATCTTCTGGTTTTATTCTAGACACAATTACTGAATTGGTTTTTTCCAATGTAATTTTGAGGATCTTCTTTATTTCGTCAATAGATTTACTTTCTCCAAAAATTACTTCAGGTATTCCTCTTCTTTTTCTTCTATTTACGTCAATTTTAGCTATATTTTCTATTTGTTCGATTGAATAAAGTGACAACATTTTTTTGGCAGTTTGAGTAGAAATTTTTCTCCTTTCCAATGATTCTAGAATTTCTTGAATTTCCAATAATGATTAAATTGTTATTGAATAAAAAAAGGCTTAGATTTCCATACCCGAAATGGCTTCCTTTACATTTTTTACCCCTAGATCAAATATTTTTTTCTCTTCGTCATTAAGATCTAACTCTATTATTTTTTCTACGCCGTTCTTTCCGATTATTGCTGGCACTCCAATTGTGACATCTGAATGCCCATATTCCCCATCAAGATATGTGGCGACTGGAATTATCTGTTTCCTATCTCTTACAACTGATTCTATAATTGCAGAGATGGCATTTCCAGGAGCATGAACAGTTGCCCCCTTTAATTCAATTACTCTTGCCGCAACTTGCTTTGTATTTTGAACAATTTCATCTAATTTTTCTTTTGGTAGAAATGAAGATAGAGGGATACCTGAAACAGATGAAAACCTAGGAAGTGGTAACATGTTTTCACCGTGTTCCCCTATTACAAGCGCTCTAATGGAATCACGAGAATGTCCTGTAGCTTCATGGATAAATTGTCTAAATCTTGACAAATCTAGCATTCCACCCATTCCAAAAACTCTGTTTTTCTCAAATCCTGATGATTTGTAAGTGACGTAAGCCATTGGATCTAAGGGGTTTGTAACTGGGATAATCATAGAATCATTTGCATGTTTTTTTATATTTTCAACAACGCTTTTAACAACATTAGCGTTGATTTTTAAAAGATCCATTCTAGTCATTCCGGGTTTTCTTCCAGAACCTGCCACAACTACAACTATTTTAGAACCTTCCATGTCGGCAAAATTATTAGAACCTGTAACCTTTACGTCAATTCCTTGCTCTGATAACATATGATTGATATCCATTGCTTCTCCTTGAGGGAGTCCATCAACAACATCAAGTAACAATATTTGATCGTCTAATCGTTTTAATGCAGAAAATAATGCTGCATCTCCACCAACCTTTCCGGATCCTATAATTGTAATCATGAAAAGATGTGTTAAATTTCATTAATTAAATCTAGTGAAATTTGTGAATTAATTAGACATAATTTATATGCATTTTTAGTTATTTTTTGTCTATGGTCATCGTTATAGATCCATATGTAGCTGGCATATCTGGGGATATGATTTTATGCTCCTTAGTTGATTTGGGGGCAAATAAAAATAAGATACTTGATGGAATACAATCTTCAAAAAAATTTCTTCCAGATTCTAACATAAAAAAAATTGATTTTATCAAAGTCAATAAACATGGAATAGAATCCACTGCGTTAATTTTAGATATCGATGAAAAAACACATGAAAGAAAGGGCTCTGAAATTAAACAAGCTATAAAAAAATCAGCAAACGAATTGGGGCTATCTAAGAGGACAAAAATTTTTGTGGAATCTTGCATTGATACTCTTATTGCAGCTGAATCAAAAATTCATGGAATTTCAATAGAATCTGTTCATTTCCATGAGGCATCAAGCATTGATACTCTTGTTGACATAATAGGAGTTGGAATAGCAATTGATGATTTAGGCTTTTTCGATGACGAAATCGTCTCTATGCCCATTTGTGTTGGAAGTGGCACGATAACTTTCTCACATGGAACAATGACTAATCCTGCAAGTGCAGTTCTTGAAATTTTAAAAAATTCTAATTTGATAATTCATGGCAGTATTGTAAAAAATGAATTAACTACTCCGACTGGGGCCTGTATTTTAGTAAATTTAACTAATACTCCAATTGAATTTTATCCCTCAATGAAAATCAATTCTATTGGATATGGGGCAGGGAAAAATGATTTTGATAATTTCTCTAATGTGGTAAAAATTGTAAAGGGGTTAAAAAATAATTTTGAAACTGATTCAGTTATTATTCTCGAAACAAATGTAGATGATGTTTCTGGGGAAATATTGGGAAATCTAATTGAAAAAATTATGGTTGATGGTGCCAAGGATGCATCCATTTATCATGGAATTACAAAAAAAGGCAGACCCACAAATCTTGTATCTATAATATGTGATTATACCACCATGGAGAAGATAACTGATACTTTGATTACCGAAACTGGAACCTTGGGAATACGAGTTATGTCCTCTGATAGAATAACTGTCCCAAGAACAACCAATGAAGTAAAAATAACTTTGGAAAATGAAATCTTTGATGTAAGATACAAATCTTCAACTTTTAAAGGAAAATCTACCTTTAAAATTGAATTTGACGATTTGAAAAAAATCGCAAACCACCTCAATAAATCAATTAAGGAAACCGAACTATTGATTAGAAAAGAAATCATACGGTAGGAATGTTGAACATGACTAAACTTGAAAATCTAACGAATTGGTTTGAAGATAAGAATCGTGTTTTTGTCGCTCTATCTGGTGGAGTTGATAGTGCTTTAGTAGCATATGCTGCATATCAAAAATTAGGATCTTCTGCTATTGCAGTTACTGCTGATTACAAAACATTATCACAAGAAGAACTTGAAACTTCAAAACAAATTTGCTCGGAAATTGGAATATCTCAAATTCTAATAGATTATGATGAGCTTGAAAATGAAGATTTTGTAAATAATGATTCTAAAAGATGCTTTCATTGTAGAAACGAATTAAGCACTCATTTAGTCGATTTAGCAAAAAAACATGATATTGAATTAATTGTGGATGGCACAAACTTGGATGATTTAGGGGAATATAGGCCTGGGATAGATGCTTTAAAACAAAATGGTATTCGAAGCCCATTAGTAGAAAATCAATTAAATAAAAATGAAATTAGAGAAATTGCAAAATCCGTTGGATTATCAGTTTATGATAAACCTTCTAATTCTTGTTTAGCATCTAGGATTCCTTGGGGTCAAAAAATTACATCTGAAAGATTACTTAGAATAGAGTTTGGAGAAACAATTGTAAAACAAAGAACAAAATTAAAACAAGTCAGGGTGAGAGATTTAAATGGTATAGCGAAAATAGAAGTAGAAAAAGACAAAATTCAGATTTTAAGGGATAGCGCAATTCTAGAAGATATTATCAAGAAACTAAAATTAATTGGATTTTTAGATGTTATTGTAGATCCTGATGGGTATAAACCAGGAAAAATAAATGTGATCGCAGATTGATTTATCTAGATAATGCTGCCTCTACAAAAATACATGAATTAGTACTTGAAGAAATGCTACCTTATCTAAAGGAACAATATGGAAACCCTTCATCAATTCATAGGTATGGCCGCGATGCAGGTAAAGCTGTAAAGAAAGCAAGAAAACAGATTGCAAATTTAATTAACGCCGATCCTTCTGAAATTCTATTTACTTCTGGAGGTACTGAATCAAATAATATGGTTCTTTTTGGAATAACAAAGAAAAATCCCAAGTCTCGCATTATCACTTCATCGATCGAACATGATGCGATTTTGGAGCCGTGTAAAATATTGGCCAAGGAGGGATTTGATATAATCCATCTACCCGTAAATAATTATGGATTGGTAGATCCATTGATTTTAAAAAATTCCGTCACCGAAAATACTTTACTTGTCTCTATCATGTTTGGAAATAACGAAGTGGGAACAATTCAACCAATATTTGATTTTGCCAAAATCTGTAAAGAAAAAAATATTATTTTTCATACTGATGCAGTTCAGGCTACAGGAAAGATCCCAATAAATGTAAAAGAATTAGGAATAGATCTTCTTTCGATTTCTTCTCATAAAATTAACGGTCCTAAAGGAATAGGAGCCTTATACATTAGAAATGGAATCTCAATAGATCCAATTATTCTAGGTGGTGGCCAAGAAAATGGTTTACGTTCAGGAACAGAAAATGTAGCTAACATTGTAGGTTTTGGAAAAGCCTGTGAACTGGCAAGCATTAATCTTTTGGAGAATTCCACCAAAATGAAAGAATTACGAGATTATCTTTCTACCAAAATCATACAAGAAATTCCTGAAGTTACCTTGAATGGTCATCCTGAAGAAAGATTACCAAATAATGTTCACTTGACTTTTCTTGGCGTTAACGGCGAAGATCTTTTAATTAAACTCGATGAATTCGGAATTGCTGCATCTACGGGTTCTGCATGTTCAGTCCAAATACAAAAAGCATCTCATGTACTCCAAGCAATGGGATTTTCTCACGAGCAAATAACAGGTTCTTTACGACTCACTATTGGGACATCAAATAATTTAGAAGAGATGGATAAAACTGTTGAAATATTAAAAAACGTGGTCAAAGAACTGCGGGCTTTTTCACCCTTTAAAGAAAAATATTCTTTTTAATTAAAATTTAAATTTTTAATAGTAACTTATTTTTGGAAATTCCTATTGAAATTATAATTCCTGATATTAAGATTAATGCGGCCACTGCACCAAATTCTGGAACAATAAATGTCCCTATGATTGCAATTTCAGAGTCTCCTTCTTCAAAATTAATTGAGATGAATCGTAATTGGGAATTAGTCTCTGTTTCTTCATAAGGAACTTGAATATCATCAATTAGAACAATGAATGTCTCATCTTGACCGTCAGATTTTTCAGCATCCAAGGATTCTCTGGGAATTTTTAGAGAGATTGTTCCCTCATCTGGTGAATCGATTTGGATTAATAAAGTGAAATTATTTGGGTCAAGAATAATATTCTTGACTTCTCCTCCATTGATGGTATATTCTAGGTCGAAGGTACCACCATTTGGAATTTGTACCTCAAAACTATCTGTAGTTTTCAGATATTCTTGCCTTGGTGTATAAGTAATTGAGGCTTCGGCAATATTTGCGGTACCATATGATATTCTAATCACATACTCCCCTTGATTTTTCCATAATGGTTTTTCTGCAATAATTGTTTGGGAATAACTACCATCTTGTGCTGGGAAAAATTGAGCAATGTCAATCATATTTCCCTGGGACCAAATTTGAAGAATAATTGGAGTTTCAACAATCACAGTTTGGACTTGGCCTGACACTACAATTATGTCGCCCTCATCATAGTGATTATCGTCAGTTTTTACAACAAGAAATGGAATTTCATCACTTTGAGCAAAAGCCTGAATGCTAGAAAACATCAATATGGCTAAAACAAAAAAAATCTTTACTATCACAAAAAGCAATTCATATTATTTCTATATCTCCTTTACTATCAAAAATAAAAAATGAAAAAAAGTTGTAGGTCTAGTATCTTGGCATAATACTTAGTCTTGATTTTGCAGAAACTGCAATTATTGAAATAATTGCT
Organism: Nitrosopumilaceae archaeon; assembly: GCA_035528495.1. GTDB lineage: Archaea > Thermoproteota > Nitrososphaeria > Nitrososphaerales > Nitrosopumilaceae > Nitrosomaritimum. The sequence continues at coordinate 81,800 of DATKYM010000100.1, read as the reverse complement.
ACTGCTAAAATCAAAGCTGCAATTGCGCCAAATTCTGGAATTACATGTGTTCCGAAAATTTCAATCTTTTCAGCACCTGCTAGGAACATCACTGTGATTTCGTTTCCATTGATTTCAGCATCATCCCATTGTTCATCATCCACAAGTACCATAAAGGGACCTTCAAGGACATCTTTAGATGGGCTTAATGTAATCGTTCCATCTACATTTGCGCTGATCATCAGGATGATAGAATTATCGTTGGTATTGACATTTACACGATTTACAGTTCCACCTGAAATACTAAATGGCACACAATTGCCTATTACATCAAGTTCTGATTGACCACATGTTTTACTTATTGATTCAGAAACTACTCCATTAACTAACTCTACTAGTACTCTACTATTTTTTTCAGCACTACCATAATTAGCTTTAATGATATACCTTCCATCATGTTTCCAAAGAGCACCTTCTGTACTGAGTATTGTTGCAAAATTTCCCATATTATCAACGACGATTTGGTCAACTGTGATGATGGAATGTAGGGAACTCGTTACAGTAAGTGTTACTGGAACCCCAGAAACTACATTTGCTACGCGCCCTTCTACGATAATCGTGTCATTATGGTCATATGTTGATTTATCCGTCCAAATTGAAATTGGAATATCGTCAAGTAATAACTGCTTTGCAATTATTCTAGGATCATCTAATCCACAATCAGGACAGGCTAGTTGAGCATATGCCGATGACATAGTTAACGTGCTGACTGCAGTCAAAAAGGCTAGTAGCGCGAACGTCGTACGGTTGTTCATCTTGTATGCGATTCACAAGAATCTCTATTTATGTATATTTAAAAAATGAAAAAAGTAATAGATCTAGTATCTTGGCATAATACTTAGTCTTGATTTTGCAGAAACTGCAATTATTGAAATAATTGCTACTGCTAAAATCAAAGCTGCAATTGCGCCAAATTCTGGTATAACTACACCATCAATAATCCCTACCACTATAGAAGCATTATGATCGGCTAAATCTCCTTGATGAGCTGATACTGTATAATCACCATCTTGAGTCCATAACGGACCGCCTGTTGTAATGTCTTTAGCAAATTTACCATCTAAATTTGGTGTAATTTGACTAACAGATACTACGTTTCCATTTGGTGCAATAACCTTCAAAATTACATCCAAGTTGGTTCTATCTGATTGTCCAGTTATTCCTATGATGGTAGAGCCTTCCATGGCATTAGCCCTTAGGGTAAATCCTGTGAAAATCTGTGATTCTTTTGGCATTAAAAGACCAGTTACCAAATTTGATTCTGTTGTCATTGTTTCCATTGCCATTCCATTAATCACTTCTACCTCTACCTGCATTGTGTACAACGAATTTTTATTTACACTTTGCATTCCAGTTATTGTGTAGAAACCATTTTGTTTCCAAAGGGGACTTATTTTGAATTCTGTAGAATAGTTTCCCTCGGAATCGGGAGTTAATTGTGCAACTGCCAATCTATTAAATCCATCAGGAGAAATTACAGTTAATGTTAGATCTGTAACCTGTGAAGATGTTTGACCGCGAACTAAGATGGTGTCTGATCCTTCTGCTGCCTTTGCTGTTAAAGACATTCCCATCATATCGGCAAAAACATCTTGTTGAATTGAACTTATTGTTATTAGTGAGAATACCATTACACCTAACACAATTGATGTTGTCGAATCTTTCAAATTCATCCTGATTCAATACCATATATCTTGGTATTTATAGATATTTAAAAAATGAAAAAAAGTTGTAGGTCTAGTATCTTGGCATAATACTTAGTCTTGATTTTGCAGAAACTGCAATTATTGAAATAATTGCTACTGCTAAAATCAAAGCTGCAATTGCACCAAATTCTGGAATTACATGTGTACCGATAATTTCAATCTCTTCAGCACCTGCTGTGAATGGGATTGTTAGAGTTCTATCTGTGGATGTGGTTGTTTCATCAAAGTCAACTTCTTCACCGTCAACTAGGACAAAGTAATCATCATCATCTTCTCCAATTTTTGCATCGATCAATTCTCTTGGCAAGGTAATGGTTAGTTGACCATCATCCCATGCATCAATTGCTATGATGAGAGAATTTGCATTTACGTCAGGTGTGATTGAGAGTAGTTTTCCACCTGTGATTGTAAATCCTATCATAAAGTCGGTTCCCTCTACTTGTACAAGGTTGGATTCAGAACCGCTAGATCCTGGGAATGAGAATGATGTCTCTGCTGTTCTATTTTCGGTTCCATAAAGGACTTGAATCGTGTATTCTCCACCAGCCTTCATGAGCGATCCTCCTGCAGACAATTCTGTATTGAATTTTTTATCAGAACCAACCATTAATTGGTCAATTGAAACTACATTGCCATTGGGAGCTATAGTCATGAGACTAACAGCATATCCGAAAAGAATTTCACTTACTTCTCCTGTTACCATGATAGTCTCACCCTCTGTATAGGCGTCTTTATCAGTAGAAACAACGATTGGTTGCACTATTTGTCCAAATGCGGGTGCCATTCCAATACTTGCAATCATGATCGCAAATAAGGCAAACACCGATAGATGAGTTTTCATCATTTTTACGCCCCGAATTATACTATTTAACGTTGTGAAAAATTTTATTGACTAAAAAGAAAAAATACTGACGGAAATCAGATTAGATATATATTAACCTCAGCGCGAATTTTTGACAGTTTGTGTGTATTATTTATCGTTACATCTGATGTTGTTGATGGAGGTTTAAAAAGTGGCAATTAAAAAAAATCAAGTTCTCGTACCAGACCATGTTTATGTTCCACTTCATGAAATTATGTCTAGAAAAGAGGCCGAAGAGATTTTAAAAAAATATAATTGCAAACCAACGGAATTACCATTTATTTTTGTAAACGATCCTGCAATAATGGGACTTGGTGTGAAACCGGGAGATATGATAAAAATTACTAGAAAAAGTCCAACTGCCGGTAAGAGTCTTTACTATAGGTATGTGGTGGAAATTTAGATGGCAGACCCTTCAACTAAACGTTGGCCTATTATTCAGGATATTTTAAAGAGAGAGGGAATTGCCAGACAACATCTTAATTCATTTGACGAATTCTTGGAAAGAGGTCTTCAAAGTATAATTAATGAAGTAGGACAAATAGAAATTGAAAATGCCGAATACCCTTACAGAATTCAATTAGGTAAAGTAAAACTTCAACAACCAAGAATGATGGAGCTTGATGGTTCCATAACTCACATTACTCCCGCTGAGGCAAGACTTCGAAATGTTTCATATGCAGCTCCTGTTATGATGGAGGCCAGTGTAATAGAAGATGGAAAAATCTTAGAATCTAGATTTGTGCACATTGGTGATGTTCCTGTAATGGCTAAATCAAATGCATGTGTTTTGAATAATTTTTCATCGCAAAAATTAATTGAACATGGAGAAGATCCTAATGATCCTGGTGGCTATTTTATCATCAATGGATCTGAAAGAGTAATAGTAGGATTAGAAGATCTTTCGTACAACAAAATAATTGTCGATAGAGAAACCCTTGGAGGAAACATTGTCTTCAAAGCTAAAGTCTATTCATCAATTGTTGGCTATCGTGCAAAATTAGAATTAGTTATGAAAAATGATGGACTCATCGTAGCTAGAATCCCTGGCTCACCTGTAGATATTCCTGTTGTAATTTTGATGAGAGCACTTGGATTAGAATCAGATATAGAAACAGCTGCAGCAGTCTCCCTTGTTGAAGAAGTTCAAGATGAATTGGAAGGATCATTTGAAAAAGCTGCTGATGTTCCTACTTCTAAGGATTCGATTGTTTACATCAGTAAAAGAATTGCTCCAGGAATGTTAGAGGAGTTTCAGATTAAACGTGCGGAGACTCTTTTAGATTGGGGGCTTTTACCTCACTTAGGAAAACATCCTGAAAACAGAAAAGAAAAAGCACAATTTTTGGGGGAGGCGGCATGTAAACTACTTGAATTAAAACTAGGATGGATTTACCCTGATGACAAAGATCATTATGGAAATAAAGTGATTAAATTTGCAGGACAAATGTTAGCTGATCTTTTCAGAACAGCTTTTAGAAATTTAGTTAGAGATATGAAATACCAATTAGAGAGATCCGGTCAGAAAAGGGGAATAAATGCAGTAGCTGCTGCAATTCGTCCTGGAATAATTAGTGATAAGTTAAACAATGCGATTGCAACTGGGAATTGGGGGCGAGGACGAGTTGGTGTGACTCAACTTCTTGATAGAACAAACTATCTCTCCACCATTAGCCACCTAAGAAGAATACAATCCCCTCTAAGTAGAACACAACCAAACTTTGAAGCCAGAGACTTGCATGCTACACACTTTGGAAGAATTTGCCCAAGCGAAACTCCTGAAGGTTCTAATTGTGGTCTGGTAAAAAATCTTGCACTTTCAGGAATTATCTCAGTGAACATCCCATCTGAAGAAATTATTGAAAAACTATATGATTTAGGTACTGTACATTTCTTTGATGCAAAAGATGATTTGAAAAAAGATGGAACTAGAATATTTGTTGATGGTCGTCTTATTGGATATTTCAAAGATGGTGGAGAATTAGCAGAGTCGCTTAGAGATTTACGAAGAAACTCAAAAGTTCATCCTCATGTGGGAATTTCATTCCATCAATCAGACACAGAGGGTGCTACTAAGAGACTCTATGTTAATTGCAATGCTGGACGAGTTTTAAGGCCTTTAATAATTATCAAAGATAATAAATCGTTACTAACTCAGGAGCTCTTAGATAAGGTAACAAAAAAATTACTTTCTTGGAATGATCTATTAAGAATGGGGGTACTTGAATTAATTGATGCTAATGAAGAGGAAAATTGTTACATTACATTAGACGATAAAGATGTCAAGAAACATACTCACCTAGAAGTATTTCCACCATCCATTCTAGGTGCAGGAGCATCAATCATTCCATATCCTGAGCACAATCAATCTCCAAGAAATACATATGAATCTGCAATGGCAAAACAGAGTTTAGGATTTTCAACACCAATGATGAACACAAGTACGTATGTCAGACAACATTTGATGCTTTATCCACAAACTCCTATGGTAAATACAAAAGCCATGAAATTACTTGGATTAGAAGATAGACCAGCAGGTCAAAACTGTGTTGTTGCTGTTTTACCTTTTGACGGTTATAACATCGAGGATGCTATAGTTTTGAGTCAATCTTCAGTTGATAGGGGTCTTGGCAGGACATTTTTCTTTAGAGTTTATGATGCAGAGGCAAAACAATATCCTGGTGGAATGCGTGATAATTTTGAAATCCCAAATGCTGAAGATAATATCCGAGGTTACAAAGGCGAAAAAGCCTATCGACTTCTTGAAGACGATGGAGTCGTCGCTTCTGAATCACTTGTAAAGGGCGGCGATATCTTGATTGGAAAAACTAGTCCTCCAAGATTTATGGAAGAATATAGAGAATTCGAATCAACTGGCCCTTATCGACGTGATACTTCAATCGGTGTAAGACCATCTGAAACTGGAGTTATTGATACTGTAGTGATGACGCAATCCAACGAAGGAGGAAAAATGTATAAAATTAGGGCAAGGGATATGCGAGTCCCAGAGATTGGAGATAAATTTGCATCAAGACACGGACAAAAAGGTGTCCTTGGAATTTTAGCCAAAGCAGAAGACTTACCATATACTGCAGAAGGAATTTCTCCTGATGTTCTTATCAATCCTCATGCATTTCCATCTAGAATGACTGTTGGAATGATGATGGAATCAATTTGCGGCAAAGCAGGTGCTTTTAGAGGGAGCCAGTTTGATGGTTCTGCATTTGTCGGTGAAAAATTAGAAGAAGTTAAACCAGTTTTGGATGCAGTAGGTTTCAAATATTCTGGAAAAGAAATAATGTATGATGGAAGAACTGGAAAACCATTTCCAGTTGAAGTGTTTATTGGAGTAGTTTATTATCAAAAATTACATCACATGGTTGCAGATAAGATACACGCAAGAGCACGTGGTCAAGTCCAAATGTTAACTAAACAACCAACTGAGGGACGAGCAAGGGGTGGAGGTTTAAGATTTGGTGAAATGGAGAGAGATTGCCTTATTGCCTATGGTGCATCTATGATTCTAAAAGATAGACTGTTAGATGAATCCGATAAATCAGATATCTTTGTTTGTGAAAGATGTGGTTTAGTAGCTTATCATGATGTTAAACAAAGAAAATATATTTGTAGAGTTTGTGGTGATAAAGCCAAAGTATCATCGGTTACTGTAGCATATGCTTTCAAATTATTGTTACAAGAAATGCAAAGTTTGAATATAGCCCCCAGATTGTTGATAAAGGAGAAAGTCTAATGTCGGTTCAATCAATTAAAGCTATTGACGGAATAAAATTTTCTGTTTGGTCTCCAACTGAAATTAGAAAATATTCTGTTTCCGAAATAACTGCACCTGAAACATATGATGAAGATGGAATGCCTGTTCAAGGTGGATTAATGGATGGAAGATTAGGAACTTTAGAACCTGGACAAAAATGTCTAACCTGTGGAAACACTGCTGCAAGATGCCCCGGACACTTTGGGCATATAGAACTTGCTGAACCTATTTTACATATTGCATTTATTGATAATATCCATAAACTCTTACAATCTACATGCCGCTCTTGTGCAAGACTAAGAGTTCCTCAAGAAGATTTAGATGAATTACAAGCAATTAAAGATAAACACTTGGCATACACTGTTTTTTCAGAAAAACGTATTCCAGAACAAGTTATTGAAAAGGCAAAGAAAGCAAAAGAGTGTCCTCATTGTGGAAAAACACAATATGAATTGATATTTACCAAACCAACTATCTTTGTAGAAAAAACAGAGATAGGTGAACATAGATTACTTCCAATTACAATCAGAGAAAGATTTACTCAAATCACCGATGCTGATCTGAGTCTTTTGTCCTATGATCCAGTAACTGCAAGACCTGAATGGTTTATTCTACAAGCAATGCCAGTAGCACCAGTTACAGTTAGGCCATCTATTATCCTTGAAACAGGAATTAGATCAGAAGATGATTTAACGCACAAAATGGTAGATATAATCAGGGTCAATCAACGACTTAAAGAAAGTAAAGAAGCTGGAACTCCTCCTTTAATTGTTCAGGATTTAGTGGACCTACTCCAATATCATGCAACCACTTATTTTGATAATGAAGTTTCAGGTATTCCTCAAGCTCATCATCGTTCTGGCAGACCTCTAAAAACACTAACTCAAAGACTTAAAGGAAAAGAAGGAAGATTTAGAGGATCTTTATCTGGAAAGAGAGTAGACTTTTCAAGCAGAACAGTAATCTCACCTGATCCAAACTTGGATTTATCGGAAGTTGGTGTTCCTGAGCAAATTGCAATGAAATTAACAATTCCTGAGATTGTAACTGAATGGAATATTGAAAGGATGAGACAACTTGTAATTAATGGCCCAAGTAATTTTCCTGGTGTAAATTATATCGTTCGACCAGATGGTGTAAAGATTAGACTTGACTTTGTTGAAGACCGTTCTATCATTGCTGAGACTCTTGAAATTGGATATCTAATTGAGAGGCATCTGGCAAATGGTGATATTGTAATGTTTAACCGACAACCCTCTTTGCATCAGATGTCAATAATGGCGCATTATGTTAGAGTTTTGCCAGGACGAACTTTCAGATTACACCCATCAGTTTGCCCACCATATAATGCTGATTTTGATGGTGATGAAATGAACTTGCATGTTCCTCAAAGTGAAGAGGCCAGGGCTGAGGCAATTTTGTTAATGAGAGTTCAAGATCAACTAATTTCCCCAAGATATGGAGGTCCAATCATCGGCGCTTTAAGAGATTTTGTTACTGGGGCTTATCTTCTAACCAAAGATGATACTGTTTTAACCCCTCAAGAATTCTCGAATCTTGCCATGCTTGGTGGATATTCTGAACCATTACCAAAACCTGCTGCTAAAACAAAAGATGGTGCTGCCTATACTGGAAAACAATTATTTTCATTATTCTTGCCTAAAGACTTCAATTATGTAATAACTTCAAAATGGTCAAAGGGAACAGGCGGATCTCCAAAAGATGTTGTAATTAAACAAGGTGAATTAATTAGTGGTGTAATTGACAAGGCCTCAATAGGTGCTGAAGAACCAGAGAGTGTTTTGCATAGAATTACAAAAGATTATGGAAATGCTGCTGGAAAATCATTTTTAAATTCAATCTTGATTATGGTAAAACAATACATTACTTCCTATGGATTTAGTTATGGCTATGCAGATCTGGAAGTTCCTGAAAAAGAAAAACAGCAAATTCTAGATAACATTCAGGAAACATATGATATAATTTCAGATTTAACTTCTCAATACGAAAAGGGAACTCTAAAACTAACTCGAGGAATGAAACCTGAAGAGGCTCTGGAGGCCTATATTGTAAACGAATTAGGTAAGGCAAGAGATAAGGCCGGAACCACTGCTGATCAATCTTTAGATCAAACTAATGCAGGAAGAATTATGGCAACAACCGGGGCCAGAGGTTCTTCTCTAAACATCGGTCAGATGGCAGGTGCTTTGGGACAACAATCAAGAAGGGGAAATAGATTACACTCTGGCTATCATAATCGTGCCCTTCCACACTATCAAGAACATGATAAAAATCCTGATGCAAAGGGATTTGTAAAATCAAATTATAGAGAAGGTCTGTCTACACTAGAGTTTTTCTTCCATGCGATGGGAGGTAGAGAAGGACTAGTAGATACTGCAGTTAGAACTCAACAAAGTGGATACATGCAGCGTCGATTGATTAATGCTCTTGAGCATATTAGATTAGAATATGACGGAACAGTTAGAGACCCACATGGACACATTGTTCAATTTTTGTATGGAGAAGATGGAATTGATGTGGCAAAAAGTGATCATGGTGAAGCATTTAACGTTACTAGATTAATAGAATCACAAACTCTTATTGATTCAGGAAAGAAAGCAACAAAAGAAGAAATTGAAGAAGTTACAAAAAAATATACAAAAACGTTTAATCCCCGATTAACTGAACTTGTAACCAAAGGTCTTCTTGACTCAAAACTAAGTAAAGAAGGAGTAATGATTGTTGGTAAAAAAGGACTTTTACTATACAACCAAGCCCAAGTTGAACCTGGACAAGCAGTAGGAATTGTTACGGCTCAATCAATAGGTGAACCAGGCACTCAAATGACTTTGAGAACTTTTCACTTTGCAGGAATTAAAGAAAGAAACGTCACTTTAGGGCTTCCAAGGTTAATTGAATTAGTTGATGCAAGAAAAAAGCCAGTTACTCCTACTATGGATATTTATCTAGATGAGGAATCAAAAAAATCAAGAGAAAAAGCGATTGAGGTTGCAAGGAATATCCTTCAAACAAAGATTGCTGATTTAATAGTAGATAGTGAAACTGATTACAATACAGAAATTAGGCTTATTTTTAGTCCAACCAAATTAAAAAATAGAGGTTGCTCGATTGGCGAAATTGAGATTGCTTTGCAATCCAACAAGAAATTCAAAATAGAAACGGTTGGGGAATTAATCACATTAAAATTGGTTGAAGAATCTGATGCTCCAACAGTAATTGCAATCCGAAACAAAGTTCTCAATTCCACAGTTAAGGGAGTTCCAGACATTGCTCGTGTAACTTTGGTTCAGAAAGATGATGAATGGGTAATCCAGACAACTGGTTCCAATATGGCTAAAGTACTTGAGGTTAAAGGCATCGATAAGAAAAATGTTAGAACAAATAACGTTTTTGAGATTGCCGGTACATTGGGAATTGAAGCGTCTAGAAATGCATTGATTAATGAATTAAATCATACTCTCGGAGACCAAGGTTTAGAGGTTGACAATAGATACATCATGTTGGTATCTGATTTGATGTGCTCAAAAGGATACATGCAACAAATTGGACGACATGGAATTGCTGGAACCAAAGACAGTGTTCTTGCAAGAGCTGCCTTTGAAATTACAGTGCCTACTATTGCACATGCTGCCTTGGCTGGAGATGTTGAACAGCTAAAAGGAATTACTGAAAATGTAATTGTTGGAAGTAACATCCCAATTGGAAGTGGAACAGTTGATCTGTACATGCAAGTCAGCAAGAAAAAATAAACTACGTGAAATAAATGACTGACGAAATTTCTACGTTAATGAACAACCAAAAAGATAAATCTGTTTTACTTAGGTTAAGAAACAACAAAACTATCAAGGGAATACTTTTGGATTTTGATGTTCATATGAATCTCACATTAGATAATGCCGAAGAGATCTTAGATAAAAAATCTGAACAATTAGGAAAAATTCTTTTACGTGGGGATAATGTTTTAGTAGTTTCTTTACTTGATGATGAATCTTAACTCTAAAACACTTCTAATAATTCTCAAAGATTAAATCATATGAATTTTGTATTTTATTGTTGTTGATATTATTTCTAGTTCTTACAATGTTTTTTCAACCAGCATATGCAGAACAAATCCCTGATTATGATAAACCATACGCTCCAATTTTTACCGACAAATCCGTATATTCTTGGACAGATAAAGTGAAAATAACTATACTTGCCCCTAGTTGGAATTCTGACAAACATTTGATTGATTCTATCGGAGATGATGAACACAATCCAATAAAAATTTCAACTGGAAAAAATTCTCTAGACTCCTATAGATTTACTGAGACTGGTGTCAATACTGGAATATTTACTGCAGAAATTACTCTTACTGGATTTTCTCACGATGCTGATGGAGATGGAGATATCGACACTATGCCTCGAACTCTGGGAAACGGACCAACAAGTGGATTTTTAGAAGTAGATAGAGATTCTGGTCTAACAATTTCTTTTGAATTTGCCGATGGAGTTGTTTTGACCGAATCAGTCAGAACGAGCTGGAATATGGGAAATATTCAATTTACTGAGGATAATTTTCTTTCAGACAAATCTGCATTAATTCGAGTAATTGATCCAGATCTAAATCTTAATCCTGAGGCTTTGGACCAAATTTTAATCACAGTTTCTTCAGACTCTGACGCTGCTGGAATTGTAGTTGCAGCCATTGAAACATCTGAAAGTTCGGGTCTTTTTGTTGCAACAATTACATTTTCCCAAAATCTATCTTCTAGTGGAAGTAGATTACTTGCATTACCTGGAGACGAAATTTATGCCAAGTATAATGACCATACATTACCCAAACCATATTCTACATCTGATAATCTGGAAATTATTTCTTTGGCAAAAGTTTCATCCTCAATTCCATCCTTAAAGAAAATTACAAATTCTCAAATTACTTTGACGGATGGTTCGGGTAAACTTTTGAAAACTTTTCAGGAAGACAACAGAATTCAAATTGTTGGATCAATTAAAAATGAACAAATCTTTGATCAAAAATTTATTTATCTAGTTCAAATCAAGGATCATAATAATACTGTAGTATCACTTTCGTGGATGTCTGGTGAATTATCCGGAGAACAAAATCTTGATATCTCTCAATCATGGGATCCTAGAAATTCTGGTACATTTTCCATCGAATCTTTTGTGTGGAATTCTTTAGAAGAACAAATAGCTTTGTCTCAGTCCAAATCTCATTCCATAGTTATTGATTAGTCAAAAGTATAATTCCTACGTGATTATTAAATACAAAATTAGGATTTTATATTTGTGCTAGGTAACAAATTAGGTATACTGCTAGTGGTAGCCGTAATATCGTTTTCCACTACTTCAGAAATCTTTGCTGATGAAATTTTTGTTGAATTCGACCAGTCAGAATATGATACTGGTGAAATTCTTATTTTATCTGGCTCCATTCAGGGATTTTCAATGCCGATTGTAGCAGTTAGTATCTATGATCCTGATGAAAAAATTTTATCAGCAAATAATTTGGAACTTGATATAGATGGGAATTTTTACAAAATAATTTCTTTAGATTCCCCATTTTATGACAGTCCGGGTGACTATAAAGTAAAAATTGATTATAGACAAATTAGCAAAGAAGCGTTTTTTACTATTTCTGGAGATATTTCTGAACCAGATTCTATACTTGAAGAAGAAACTATTCCTGAAATTGTTTTGTTAACTACCGACAAGGAAATGTATACTGATGGTGACACCGTAAAAATTATTGGGATTGTTTCTTCACTTGAATCCCCAACTGTTTTGATAGGGATTTATGATCCATTTGGAACTCCTGCAGGATTTTATTTTGGAACAATCGACAATAATTTAGAATTTTCTACTAGTTTTCTTGCAAAAGCAGGAGTCAATTTTAAAATTGATGGTATGTATTCGATCAAGGCTCACTATGCAGATATGGAAGTCACATCTGTTTTCGAATTTTATGAAGAATCACCTGGCTCCTCTGATGACAACTCCAACTCATCTGATGACAACTCCAACTCATCTGATGACAACTCCAACTCATCTGATGACAACTCCAATTCATCTGATGACAACTCCAACTCCTCTGATGACAATCCTAAAACTAATGAAAATTCAATAGTCGAACCAAGCGAGTCAAAAGAAGATAGATCATATACATATCCATCAGAAACAACAAGTCCAAGAAAAACAGACAACCTTTCGGTAGAAGATATTGAATTAGGTAAATTGTTGAACCAAATTAATTTAAAATGTGATAAGAGTACGTATTCAGATACTATTTCTTACTATGATGGAATGGGACCAGCTTTATACCGTCTTTGTAAGTTTGAAAACTCTCTTCAATTTTTTAATGAGTCCCTATCACAGGATCCTTATAATGTTGAGGTTTTAACAAATAAAGGATCTGCACTTGGAAAATTAGGATATTATAATGATGCCCTCCTTCATTATAATAAAGCGATAGAAATTAACTCTAATTTTCTTCCAGCGTTAAACAACAAAGCAAATACCCTTGCAAGTATTGGAAACTATGAGGAAGCAGTTTCTCTGTATGCTAAAGTGTTAGGACAGAATCCAAGTTATACTGCTGCTCGACAAAATCTTGAAATTGTATTATCTGAAATACCCCAAAAAAATAATTTACCTCTTCAAAATCAAATCTCATTTCAGAATGAAAATAATTCTGTAATTTTAGTATCTGTGGAAAATCCTGATCAAATTAAACTACAAAAAGAAAAACCTCAAGATTTTTTTGAACAAGTAGATTCAATGCTTTCTTCAATTGTATCTCTTTTTGTAAATCCAAACTAATTTTTATCATGCGTAAGGTTTCAATAAACCTATAAAACCCTAAGTAATCGATTGAAAATAAGGAATGAGTAAGATACTAGAAAAAGCATTAAAAGATGCCTTAAAGGAAGATAAAATTACCATGGGTGCTAAGCAAGTGTTAAGCTCTGTAAAAAATTCCAAACTAATTGTTCTATCTCAATCTGTAAGAAAAGAAACCATTGAGAAAATTCAATCGAACGCACAAAAAGAAAAAATTCCCTTTGTTAACTTCCAAGGAACATCTGTTGCATTGGGTAGATTATGCGGCCTACAATTTAGAATTTCGACACTATCTTTTACATCACTAACTGACGCAAGTATCAAATCAATTCTCAAAGATACAGAAACTAAGGAAACTAATTGAAAAATTCTAACACATTAAATGTAGATTTAAATGAGACAAATTTTTTTCGGAGATAATTAAGAATTATTATGACACAATCAATTAAACTTACAATTGAACAAATGCGAATGATGTCGCTTTTTCAAAATGTTACGGGAGCTACGGCTCGTGACTGTATAGATGATGAAAAACAAGATCGTGTGATTTTTGTGGTTAATACCGGTAAAATGGGATTGGCGATTGGAAAGGGAGGATGTCATATTAAATCATTGCAAAATATTGTTAAACGAAATGTAGAGCTGGTGGAATTTGATGAGGATCCAGTAAAATTTTTGGGCAATTTATTAAATTCAAAATTAATTTCTGAAGTAAAAATAAATATACGAACAGACGGGTCTAAACAGGCAATAATTATGGTCGATGCAAGAAAGAAAGGAATAGTAGTTGGACGTGAAGGTAGAAATGCTGAAAAAGCAAGATTGCTCGCAAAACGATATTTTGATATTAGTAGTGTACTGATCAACAGTCCTCAAAGAACCACGTTGGAGATGTAATACATGAGAAAATCACCACTAGGATTATTTGCAGGACGTGTTTTAAAAGAAAAAAAGAAAAAACAAAGATGGGCAATTTCAAGTTATAAAAGAAGAAAATTAGGAATTGATAAAAAAGCAGATCCACTTGGTGGTGCACCTCAGGGAAGAGGAATTGTTTTAGAAAAAGTAGGAATTGCTGCAAAGCAGCCAAACTCTGCTATTAGAAAGTGTGTTAGAGTTCAGCTAATTAAAAATGGAAAAACTGTTACAGCATTTTTACCACGAGACGGTGCCATGAATTTTATTGATGAACACGATGAAGTCCACATACAAGGAATGGGTGCCACTCAAGGTGGTGCAATGGGTGATATTCCAGGAGTAAGATTCAAAGTTTACAAAGTAAATGGTACATCACTTCATGAACTAGTAATTGGTAAAAAGGAAAAACCTAGGAGATAAAATTGACAGAGACAAAAAATTTATTATTGTTTAGAAAATGGGATTTATCTGATATAGAAGTAAAAGATCCAGGGCTTAAAACTGCAATATCTCTTAGAAAACAAATTCTGCCTTATACATATGGGCGCTCGGCTCTTAAACGATTCAATAAAGCTGACGTAAACATTGTTGAACGACTTTGCAACAAAACAATGCACTTTGGAAAAAAATATGCCAAAAATACTGGCAGGATGACTGGAAAAAAAGTTAGAGTATTAAACACGATTAAAGCTGCTTTTGATATTATTGCTCTAAAAACTGGACAAAATCCTGTTGAAGTTTTAGTTAGAGCTGTAGAATATTCTGCTCCAAATGAAGATACAACAAGAATTGTTTATGGTGGAACAACTTATCATGTTTCAGTAGATGTTGCCCCAATCAGAAGAGTTGATTTGGCTTTAAAATTTATTTCAGATGGCATCAAAGAAGCTACTTTTTCAAACCCAAAACCCATTGAAGAACACATGGCAGAACAACTTATCTTGGCATCAAAAAATGATTCTAACTCTCCATCTGTTAAGAGGAAAAACGAGCTAGAGAGAATAGCACAAGCATCTAGATAGAATTTTTCAAGTAGCCCGAGGCAGATTCGAACTGCCGTCTCCGCCTATCCACTCTTGAGATCCAGAGGGCAGAATCCTTGATCTAAAATTATTTGACCGCTAGACTATCGGGCTACCATCTCAAATTCTATCGTCTAAGAATATAATTATTTGGTACTTACTTTATTCTAACTTCGTGAATTGCCGTACCATAATCACAATCTGATTTTACTCTCATATAGGGAATTAATCTATAATGGATAGAATAGATGTGACCTTCCTTTAACAGAATTTCTTTTTGCATAAGTGAAACTAAACCGCGAGAGGTCATTGTAATGTTCACATTTTTTTTTGAACATACTTCATCGCGTTTTTTCTGATATTGTTTTAATGAAAATGCTACCTGATTTAATTCTAATATTAAAGGCCAAACCAGTTCTGACCATACAAATCTTCTATTTTCAGTAGCAGATGCATATTTTCCTTTTTCACTCAACATTAATAACATCTACAAAAGATGTTATAACTTAATACTTGTCTCAAAACGAAATTGAAGAATCATTAAATCTATTACAAAAAAATTGGGACATTGACCCTGTTTTAAGGCAATTCATGTTAGGTAAAATTACTGATATTTCTGATTATCCAATTAAAGTAAAAGATGTAATTTTTCATGTTCCCTATCTTAACTTGGAAAAAAAATATATTTTATGGAAATGTTTTTGGCCTGATTGTCATAATTGCTGTGACCGACAAGGACGATTACCGCTAACTTCTGATGATTTGATAACAATTGGAAACGGATTGAAGTATCAAAAGACTTCAGAATTTATCAAAAATGAAACCTTATCCGTTACATATCAGGAGCAGGGACCATCGGGGCAATCGACAACAATGACTACAATTAATCTAAAAAGAAAAACGAATGAAACTTTGGAAGATGATGGAACTCATATTTCATGTAGATTTTTAGATGAAAAAGGGGGTTGTAGCATGCATCCGGATCGTCCTGGAGTGTGTTATTTGTATCCATTTTCAACTTGGTTGGAAAATGAACGGGGGTTGGCCCGTGTTCATGCTACATATCAATTTACAGGGGATTGCCCAGGATTCTATTTATCAGAGAATTTAGCTGATATGAAAGAAGAACTTCAGGAGTATTCTAAAATAATTTACCAATACAACATGTCCTCAAATAGAACAAATAGAGAAAGTTTTGGATCAGTTAGTTTTAGTTAAGCTTTGGCCACTTTCATCAAGTCACTAATGTGAATTTCCATTCCAAAACGTTTTTCATTTTTTTTCATGTATCTAAAAATCGATATAAGTTCGAAGATTTGCTTAAACATACTGAATTTATTTTTCATTTTGTTTCTAACAAAATTAAAAACTTTACCGTAAATTGCAAAGTGCTCCATAACTTCTTTTTCATAGGCTTCATTGTTTCCTAAATTCCTAACAAAAATATCGACACACTCCATACTTGGAATTATCCCTTCACCTAATAACGGATACACTGTTCCAATTGATTCTCCTACTCCTACTACTTTCCCTTTGAAAAATGGTTTGCACATGTTTGGAGTAGCCAATCTAATAGGTCTTCCAACAGTCTTTATCACTGTGCCACCGTATTTTTCTAAAAATTCATCAGTAGCCTTTACATGATTTTTCTTGTAATCCCCTGCTCCAATGTGGGCTAAATTTTTTCCTAGGGGGAAATACCAAAAATAACCTGTCATTTTGGCAAATGGTCGAACCAAAAAGTCATCATATGGAACCTTATCATCATATTGTACTTTGTACTCATATGTTGGTAAGAAAAAATCTTCTTCTAGCTTTGGAAGGTATACTCTATGGAAACCTGTACAATCAACAATTAAATCAAATTCTTTTTCTAAATCTTCTAGTTTTGGAGCTGTTCCATAGTTTACTTTACATCCTTTCACAAAATCCTTGATTAGTTGAATTTTATCATATGTACATAATCCATGCAAACCAATATCAAATTTTTTATTATCACTCATCTCAACATGCATATTTTTTCCATTATGGATAACATAATCTTCAAAGTCTACCCCTGACTTTTTACATAATTCAATCATCTTGGGTTTACATGTTCCCCAAGCACAAATAGAATCATGCTTGTCTTCAGGCATCCTTTCAAATCCTACTATTTCATGAGAATCCTTTAGTCTGGATATAAGATAACTACCTGCAACTCCAATTCCACAAATTGCTATTTTCATTTAGCAAGAATCGACTTCCACCTAATAAATACACTATCTGTGAGTATAATTTCAAGACATTTTTTCATAGGTTAGTTCGTAAATTAGGTAAAAAAACCCTTATTTTCAAATTCTATTTTTTGTAGGCACATTTCATCTAAACAATTTCTAAACCAAGAAGTATTTTTAATTTAAAAAACCAGAAAAATCTAACTTAATTCTTTGATGTCTGTAATTTTTTTCACATACGCATGCTTAAGTTAATTCTCATCTTAGTAAATATGAAACTCAGGTCCCACTCTCTATCGCCCGATTCTGAAAAAGGACTTGATGTTTCTTTTTTTTTATGATTAGTTGATTTTGATACCATTAAACATTGTTAAAAAGTTGTAGTAGTTTCAAATCATTCCTTATTTATCTAACAATATCTGAACACAAAAAATTCTTTTTTGGATTACTCTAAATCTCAGGTTAATCCCCACAGAAAAATTTTAGGATTTTAAACAATGAATTTTTTTAATAAATCTACTCGATTAATATTGCAGGTTTGAAAGGACGAGCGTGCTTTGCCTTCCCTTTAGGATCATAGATATCGCCATCTGATTCAGAATACACTGTTATCTCTACACCAAACTCTTCATATCCAATTTGTGATAATTCATTTGACAGGAATTTCTTTTCATTAAACTCTTTTGATTCAATCTTCATTTGTTTAATTTCTATCGATTCAGAGTGCAAATCCTTGATAGTCTTTTGTATAAAATCTGGAATCTTTTTGGCATCTGTAGTTTCAGGATCTGCCATCAATTCTTTCATCACGACTCCCATATTGTTTTGCCCTCCAACCATAATCTCTAATATTTTATGATAAACTTTGGATTTGAATTCGTCTGAATTCACATAGATCGTAATTTTTTTTGGAGTGATTTTGATCACTTTAAGAATACTGGAAATATCCTCAATTGTTGATTTTAGAAAGTTTTCTGATTGAACCGCAGAAGCATCTATTTTCTCTTGAGAAAATTTTGGCCATGCTGATTTTGATACTAAACCAGAATGACCTAGCATTTCCCACATTTCTTCTGCAATGTGCGGTGCAAATGGGGACAACATTGCAACTCGTGTAGAATTAATCTGATGTAGGATTCCTAAAATATTTTTTCTGCTTTTGGCATTTACTCTTTTTGAATACCAAGTCAAGTCGGATTCAAATGTAAACAAAATCTCATGTAATGCCTCGCGCAATCTCATTTTCTCAATTGATTCAGTTACTTCGAATATCATTTTCTGAGTTTTAGATAAAATCCATCTATCTTCCGTCTCCAACTTTCCTATTTTGTCTGCTTTGAGCCTCGCGCACTCATTCATTAATGATTCAAGCTTGTTTTGAATGCCTGAAACTGATTCCATGTTAAAATCAGCATCTTGAAGTAATTCTGCAGACGATATGATTGCTAGTCTGATTGGGTCTGCCCCATGTTCTTTAATTGCTGTTCGTAATGGAATGATATTTCCCATACTCTTTGACATTTTAGAACCATTCATCATTACTGAACCATTAACCACAATTTCTTGTGGCCAGTATTTTTTATCAAAAATTGCAACGTGATTTAATACAAAAAATGACAAGTGGTTTTGAACCAAATCTCTACCGGAATGTCTTGAATCAACTGGATAAAAATATTGAAATTCATTCTTGATTTTACTGATAATCTCTTCAGATGTTTTTGAAGTTTTAGATACTTGAGAAATATCACATTTGTCTAAGAAAATATAATCAAAGAATTCTTTTGTCAAATTCTCGGGTGTAATTGTCCCATCATTTACAAATTTTGAAATAATATAGTATGCCATGTAGATTACACTATCTGATAAACTCTCTACAATCCAATCTTTATCCCAAGGTAACTTTGTTCCTAATCCTTGTTGTCTTGCACATGCTCTCTCGTGAAGCCAATCAATCACCTCTTTGAATTCTGTTCTTATTTTGTTTGGTAAAATATTCATCTTATCAAAACAATCTCTTGCCTTGTCTTTCCATTCTTCATCCCCATAATTCAAAAACCATTGATTTGTTAAAATTTTAACAACACATTCAGTTCCGCAACGACATCTTATTGGGCCGTTTTCAAGAACTGGGAATTTTTCTAACTGTCTATTTACAATTAACCAATCTCTAATTTGGTCTCTAGCAAATTCAACTTTGATATTTTTGAAATCTTTACATTTTTCATTTAGTTTCCCACTGGTAAATTCTTTTAGATATAATTCCTCTGTAACGTCATCTAGTTTTTCATCAGATTGGTTTGAAATATCAAATCTTTCACAGATGTCTTTTGCTGGAATTTCTCCATAACCTTCAGTGATAATAATAGGAATAGGCTCAATTTTCAATGCTAATTCTTGTTTTTTCTCTTTAAGGTCCATTAATGCTTGGTAATCTTTTGGTGCATGAGCTGGAACTGACATTACTATACCTGTTCCCATGCTTGGTTTTACGAAGTCTGCTTCAAGAATTGGAATTTCTTTTTCATCATGCAAAGAAACTGCATATTTTCCAACTAGATCAGATCCTATAATTTCCCCCTCAATTGAAATTTTTTTCCCAAAGAATTCTATCTTTTTTGCACATTCTTCTGAGACTATCCATTTTTCATTATCTGCTTTAATTTTTTTGTAAATATTCTTTGGATTTATCCAAAGATTAGTTACGCCAAAAATTGTTTCAGGACGCAGTGTTGTAATGGGGATTATGTAATCCTCAAATTTGAATTTAATCAAATAATTTTTATCATCAATTTTGGGCTCTACATCTCCCATTGTATCATGTTGTGATACAGGATTTTGATCACGAGGACACCATCCTACAGGATGTGAACCTTGAATGATTCTACCATTTTCTTTCAAAGTAGTAATTTGCCATTCAATAAATTTTTGATAACCTGGAACGATAGTAGTGAATTCTCTACGCCAATCAATGGAGTAACCCATCTCAATCATTCCACATTTTATCTCCTCATGAAAATAATCTGCGATCTTTATTGGTTCAACAAATGTTTTGATGTGTTCTTCTGGAACGTGGTAAATATTTCGTAATCCCTCCAAAATTTCTTGATCTTCAGATTGAATTCTTTTTGCCATTCCAAGAACAGGTGTACCAGTATAATGAAATCCCATCGGAAACAAAACATTGTACCCTTGCATTCGATAGAATCTTGCATGCACATCTGCCAGTGTGTATGTTCTTCCATGTCCTATATGTTGAGGGGAGTTGGGATAGGGATATGCTACGGTAATGAATTTTTTTTCCTTTTCATTTGGATCTGTCTCAAATTCTTTGGTTTCATTCCATTTATCTCTCCATTTTTCCTCAATTTCGCTCCAATTTACCGTCATCTCAAAAACTCATCCTAAAACCATCGATTTTGCTTTGGCTATTACCTGCTCTTTTTTAGATGTGTCTTTTCCTCCACCTTGAGCAAATTTAGCATCTCCACCACCAGAACCACCTAATATTCCAGAAATCTCACTGGCAATCTCTCCTGCTTTTTTACCGGATTGCTCGCCACAATATACGATAACACGAATAGTTGGACCGGATTCAAATATACCACAATATGCAGATGTAGGTTCTTTACTGACTAGTTTTTTGCCAAAGTTAATGTGGAAAAACTCATCGTACTGATCATTTGCAGTAAAACACAATTTTTCTTTGACAACTATACCTTCAAAGTCTCCAGATTCTCCTGATGAGATCTTTTCTAATAAAGAAGGTATCATCTCTCTTGCTTTTTGTTTTCGTTCACCTCTTTGTTTTTCTAGCTGATCTTTTCCTGCATCTGATGCTTTTTGTTTTGTTTTTTCAGCTGCTTGTTTTTTTACATACTCAAATGCCGAAGGTCCGGAAACAAACTCCAACCGAACCACTCCGTCTTGAATTCTTTTTGTCTTTGTAATTTTAATCAAATCAATCTCTCCTGTCTTTTTAACGTGGGTTCCACCACAAGCTTCTACATCAAAATCCTCAATTGATACAATTCTTACAGATTTTACAGGAACGACCCCTCCTTGATAAATCTTAAATCCGTATTCTTGCTCAGCAGTTCCTCTTTCAAAGTTCTCAATTGTAACTGAAAGATTTTTTTGAACTATTGAATTTGCGGTGTCTTCAATTTTGGAAACTTCTTCTCGAGATAGTGAGGAGTGATGAGTAATGTCTAGCCTTGCATGATCAGACTCTTTGAATGCAGAATGTTGCCAAACCCACGAACCTAAAACATTTCTTGATGATGAGTTTAAGATGTGGGTACTGGTGTGGTTTTTAGTTATATTTTGTCTTCGCTCTGAATCTACTTTACAATTTACAATTTCCCCTTCTTTTAGAATCACCCCTTCTACTTGATGTACAACAACACCTCCATGTTTGTTAACATCAATTACTTTTGAATTGCCAATAATTCCATGATCCGGCTCTTGCCCACCACCTCTTGCGTAAAATGAAGTCCTATCAAGTATGACTGAATTTCCAAATACTTTGAGAACTTTACCTTTAAACTCCATTGGATCATCTTTGTAAAATAACATCTCAGTTTCAGAAATATTATCCAAAGGAAGTTTTTCGATTTTCTTTTTCTTTTCAGATTGGTGTAAATCAGACAATTTTGAATAAAATGTAGATGGAATTTCAGAAATTACATCTAATTCTTTAAGGTAATCCGGTGTAATCCCATCAGATTCGTACATTGTTATTAGTTCATCAACGTCAAGTGGTTTTCCTCTTCCTTTGAGTCTGATTGCAATCTTTCCCATTCTTGTTTTAGATTCCTCATATCTCCCTGATTCAATTTTAAGAATGGATTTTACATCTTCTCTACTATGGCTCAGTTCAGGATATGTATCCTTTAGATAATCTATGTGCAAATCGATTAGCTCATCTAAATCTAATTTCAAATTCATTCTGTTTATGGTTGCAATTACTCGACGTAAAATCATTCTCAAGTTATATCCTCCTCCAACATTGCTTGGCAGAGCACCATCAGATATCGCAAAAATTAGTGTCCTTAGATGATCTGCAATGAGATACATTCCTTCTAATGGTGTAATTATGCGGTTTAGTTGATCTTCTGTCAAACCAGTATTTTTTATCGCATATTTTCTGACATCCATTAAATCATTATAATTTTCAAGTCCTTTTGCAATCTCTGTAAAATAATTTTTTAGTAACCCGGAATTTGAATCAATTCCAATTTTTTCAAACAAATGGTTTGTGATTGGGCCAAAGCAGCAATCATAAGCAGTTGGTGTTCCATTTGTAATCCATGCAAATCTCTCAAGACCTGCACCCATGTCGATGATTTTCTGATCAAGTGTAGTATGATTTCCTAAATCCCCTTGAAATTCAGTAAATACGGCATTTCCAAGTTCCAATCCTTTAACAAAATACTCCAACGAAGATCCAAACGAGCCTCCTCCTGCCCATACATCTTCTACAAAAATAACTTCTTCTTTTCTAATTCCAAATTGTTCTGTTAGTAATCTATAATCCAAATCTACACATTCATCTTTCCAATACCCCTCAGAGTTTGGAATACTGTGCTGCCCAATCATGCAAAAGCTCGAAAAATGCCTTCCTGTAACTCCGACATTTTCCAAATCCTTGAATCTCAAACAAGTTTGTGGGACTACTAGTGGATTTGATGGAAACTCAAATACTACCTTAGACCCCATGATTCTCTGAAAGTCCACAATAGACGCTATGGTAAAATAAAGATCATCTCTCCACCTGCAAACAACTGGATATCTAGAAATTGATGTGTGTCCATTTTTCACAAAAAATGATTCTACCTCCTTCCAAGATTGTGTGTAATCGAATCGCTTTGTGGTGGGAGGATCTCCAATAAACGAATAGGTATCTGCAGAATGATCGGGACAATTTTCTCGTCCTGAATCTAAAGTCCAAAAGAACCTCTTACATTTTGCACATGATTTTCTAACAAATCCTTGTTCCTCAAATAACTTTACTTTATAGTATCTATCAGGATCAGTTGAAAACTCCCTTAAGATCTCTTTTTTATCCAACGAAGTGCCTGCAATACTCCGATATTAAGAATTAGCGATAGGCAGTAATCTGAATCAAGCGATGTCTTTTCAAAATACGTCCTGTTCCTTATGTTATTTTTAGAATATTAATTGATATGGAAATAAAATCAACTATGAATAACGAAAGTCAAAATAACTTAGACTTTGAAAGATTCATGAAAAATATTGGGTTTAATCAAAGATAATCAAAACTTAAGTAATAATTTGACTTAATTGAAGTAACGAGGAACTGTCGTACCGATCCGGTAGACAGAAAAATTAGGGAAATACGACAAGGAAGGTTCCGCTCAAAGTTCGTTTGGTTTCCCGCCTATATCCTCGTTGATATTTCACAAAAATTTATCATAAATGATTTAGTAAGTGCTAACATAATTTATTTTTAGGACTATTTTTTGAATGAAAGTATTTCGTAAAAATAAAAAAATCATTTTTTTATCTTATAGTCTTCAGATAATACATTAAATACACTACCTATTCCAATCTAATCATGTTTGGTAAAAAACCTCTATTGGAAGAAGGATTACATGTTTTCTCCGTTAAAAAAAATGGAGATTATTTTGATTTTATCTTTGGGATCATAACTGGTCTTGAAGGTAGAAAGGTTGGTGTGAATGGGGTAATCGTAAATCCTGTAGGTCTAAAAAACAAAATTTCTCAGGGTAAAGCTGGAGAACGTTCAATGGAAATTTTAAAGCACCCCACCCCAGATAATATTATTTTGGCCATGGTATATAGAGTAGAACATGAAAATTTTGCTGATATTTTAGATTTGGATCAAGACCGACTTGATCTAATTCCGCCAAAAGTTTATGCTACGTTAGATGGTTGGGTTCGAGAATCTTTACCGGAGCTTGTAAACAACGTTTTATCCTTGCCTGATGGTCCTGAAAAAGATCAGGCAAAGCGAGTGTTGAATCAAAAAAGGGATTCTCTAGTTGATAAAAAACTAAAAGGAACACTGTATTCCATATCTCGAAGTCTCAAAATACTTAACTAGGTTTTATCAAAATAGGAATCTCCATAGTTTTATATTATACTCAAATAGATTTTCGATACAATGGAATATGTTTATGCTGCTTTATTACTTCACAAGCTACAAAAGGAAGTAAACGAGGCCAACATCAGCTCAGTTGTAAAAGCATCTGGTGCTGAAGTTAATGATTCACAAGTAAAAGCAATGGTAGCAGCCTTGGCTGATATTAACATTGAAGATGCAATCAAAGCCGTCCCAGTAGCAGTTGCAGCAGCAGCCGCTCCGGCAACAGGTGAAGCAAAGAACGAAGAAAAACCAAAGGATACAGGCAAAACAGAAGAAGCTGCCATGGAAGGACTATCCTCACTATTTGGCTAGAGAAATTCTTGTTTTCCAAATTTAATTTTAATCTTTTTTCATCAATCTTAATTAACAATAGTTGCACTTTGATTGTGATTGGTTGATTTTTCAATTTCATCTGAAATTTTCGTTTATGTTTTAGATTTGTTTGGAACAATGGCTTTTGCAGTAACTGGTGCCTTCAAAGCAATAGAACATAAATCAGATTTTGTAGGAATAATTCTTCTTGCAACTATTACAGGTGTTGCAGGTGGAACCATTCGAGATGTAGTAATGGGGCGATTTCCAAGTTCAATTTCAGATCCTACCTATGTTATAATTACGGTTGCGTCAGGAATATGCATCTTTTTTTTGTATTCTAAATTAAAAAAACACTGGAATTTATTTTTAAAGTTTGATGCTTTTGGATTGGGAATTTTTACAATAATTGGGGGTACCTTTGCTTACAATATGTTTGGGTTGAATTTTTTGGTAATAATCTCTGCTGGAATATTAACTGCTGTAGGAGGTGGGATTCTAAGGGACGTCTTTGTAAATCAAGTACCTATTGTGTTTGTAAAGGAGTTGTATGTTACGGCAAGTTTTATTGGGGTTTTTGTTTTTTATTTTATTTTGTATTTTGGAGGAGAGTTATACATTGCAACAATTGTAGGTATTGTAATTGTAACTGGAGTGCGATTAACTGCAATGAAATTTAATTGGAACTTGCCAAAAGTGAGTGGAAATCTAGATTAAGCCGGAGTGTAATCTTTGGCTTGTCCTGCCAATGCTTTTGCCTGAGCATCTGCTTTTTGTAAAATTTGCTCTTTAGTTTCATCTGTCATAAATCCAGATTCAATTGAAACTGAACGTGCGGATTGTGCGGCTTTGCTTAGGATCTGACCTATATTTTCTGGAGTTATGTATGCGGCTTCAATTGATAATGAAATTGCCTGTTGATGTGCTAGTGCAAACTCTTGTCTAATTTTCTCAACATCTATTACCATTTCTTCCTCAGAATACTTGAGTCCTTCTTCAATTGCAGAATGAAGGGCAATTCCTGCCTCTATTGGTTTGATGTCTAGTTTTCCTAAAAGTGGGGCTAATTTTTCATTAATCCTCTCTCCCTTTTTTACTGGCGTAGTCTCTTTTGAAATCCAAATTGTTCCCTGATCAATTTTTGTTGGAATTCCTGCCTCTTTAAACTCTGTAAGCATTGGACCTGGAGCAATTCCTGTGTTTTTTGCAGGCACTACTATGTCTATACTTGAAATATCTCCACCCCTAGCGGCTAACATTATTTTATTTTTTGCCAGTAGAACACTTAGCTTAAATGGTGACATATTCGTAAACATTAAAAGACATTGTCCAGTTAACTCGCCAATTATCTCTTTAATTCCTGGAACATCGACTTTCTGTAAGGCTATTTGAGCTATCTTATCTTTGATACAAAAAAACTCTACTTCTCCTTTGAGTGTTTTTCTGAGCGGAAGAATTTGTGATGCTCTAACTTTTGTCATTTTTACAAGAGCTACAACTTTGTATTGTTTTGGAAGTTCTTGTAATTGTTGATACATTTGGGTTTTTCTTTTGGGATATGTTGTTCTATTTTCATGCATGTTTCTTTCTTACCTCTTGTACTTGTTTTATTGGTTTACCCATGGTAGTTTTTATCATAATTCTTTTGATGTTTTTTTCACCGTTTGGCAATTTTTTTTCAACAGCACTAACAATCGTATGTGCATTTACTGCCAAATCTGTATCCTCCATGGTTTCGTCTCCAAACTTACATGATAATGATAATGAACCTCTAACTCTGACTTTAATTGATGATCTAAATCTTTGTAAAAATGATTCTATAGGTGCATCAAATGGAACTGGGACTGGCATTTTTCCTCTTGGACCTAAAAGCTGTCCTAATACTCTACCTACAACTGGCATAATTTTGGTATCTGCCAAAAAGAAGTCATATTTGTTTATGAATTTTCTTGATTCTCTCTTATTTGCAGCAAATCTGTCTAGTTCTTCTGTTCCGATTACTGCATCTGCATTTGCGGCCTTTGCCTTTACACTCATATCACCAGTTGCCATCACACATACTGCTGCAGGAGAACTAGTCTTTGGCAGCTGAACTATTTCATTTAATGCAAATCCTTTCTTCACATCAATATCTTTGAAGGTAATAATAATCTCTAAGGCTTGTTTGAATTTTCTCTGTTTTGTATCCTTTTTTACATTCTTTATCATTTCTAGGAGCTGTGCCTCTGTAATCATTACGAACATTTTCGAGAAAGCCTACTTAAAATCGTTTAGTGAGGCCACTTGTTGTTTAGTATTAAAACTTGAAAATTTCACTTTTTATGCGTTATATTTGTAATTTCAATGCCAAAACTAGGTTAAACCTACATTTATTAAATCTCCTGAAAGATTTTTGAGCACAATGCATAGATTTGATGAACTTGACATGAATTTACTTTTTGAATTAACATTGGATGGCTCGATTTCCGTTCCTGCCCTTTCAAAAAAATTAGATATTAATGCATCCGTACTATACAGTCGAATCAAGCGCTTAATTAAGAAAAAACTAATTAAAAAATTTACCATTGTGATAGATGATTCTCTTTTGGGAATAGGCGTAAAAGCTTCGGTTGGAATTAACCGTGATCCTAAATTTAAGGATGCAATAATGAAAAAACTCCTTGAAACAGCCGAGGTAATTTCAATTTCTGAAGTTACTGGTAGATTCGATATGTTGATAAAAGTATATGCTGAAAATCTCGAAGAATTACACTCTATTGTAATTGAGAAAGTTGGAAAAATTGATGGAATTCAAAATAGTGAAACATTCGTCGAATTACAAAGAACTGATAAAGATCCTGTTTATTTAACAAAATAGGTTATTGAAGTTTTTCATCCCACTTGCCTTCGTTTATCTCGACAGTGATTTCTTTTGGGGTTTTTCCTTCTATTTTTATCCCTAGAGCAAGACAAGTCCCAATGATTGTTTTTACTACCGATTTTAATGATGAAGAATAGGATTTTTCTAATTTGGTTTTGGCTATTTTGGCAATTGCATCAATTGTGACATCTCCAACCCATTCTGTTCCTGAAGCGCCTGATCCTTTTTTAATTCCTGCCTCTTTTAGAATGAGAGCTGCTGCTGATGGGACACCAACTTCTATTTCCCATTTTTTTGTGTCAGGATCAACTATTACGGTAACTGGAACTTTCATTCCTTCAAAGTCCTTGGTTTTATCGTTAATGCCCTTAATTACCTCCATAATGTTTACCCCAAGTGGACCTAATGCTGGACCTAAGGGTGGACCTGCAGAAGCTCCTCCTCCTGTTACCAATGATGATATTTTTTGTGGTTCTCCCATAATTATCAGCTTAATTTGAAAAATTTAATCCTTGCTATGACTCACTTGTCAATTTTAGGTAGTTGGCATCTATTGTTACTGGTAATTGGTATGATGCTTCAAGTAAGACGACGGTGGCTTCTTCCTTATCGACCTCGATTCTAGTTATAGTGGCCTTCATTCCTTTGAACGGACCGCCAGTTATCTCTACGATGTTATCTATTGCTAATTGTGAAATTGTTGATTTCTTTATTAGATATCCTTCAATATCTTTAAACTCTAATTCTCCACGAAGTTGACCACGGATGTGTCTAACTCCTTCTATCGCCATATATGCATCGCTTGGATTAATTGCCTCGATTACAACATAGCCTTTTAGATTATCTACAAGTAAAACAGATTGAATATTAATTTTATTTGCATTTGCCTTTGCTTCCATTAAACGCATTACTACTTTTTCTTGCCCACCTGTTGTTCTTATCGCAAAAAGATGAGATTTTACTTCTTCTGACAATTTTTACCTACCAAATGTAATCACCGAAAAGACAAACTGAATTGTAAAGCCTATAGCACCAACTCCCAAGATTCCTATGATGACCAATCTAAGGTGTTGACTATACTCGTCTCTGTCAGGCTTTTTGGCCATCTTCATCGTATTGGCCATGTTTTTCAAAGTCTGTTTAGGGTTCATTGCCAGAAATTAAGTCGCTGTCCTTATATTCTTATTCCAAAAAAATTTTAGAATTCTTAGGCTAAAATCAATAATCTACTATACGTAACGCTCAATTAAGAAATTTCATCAACATATCTACATGATCATGATTTGCCTATTTCGATGATATCAATCAAAAAAATCAACTCATAATTTTCCCCAATAGAAACAAATGGTAAGATTTACAATAATTGATTGTTGTATTAATTCACCTATGATGTTTAAGATAGGTTTTTTTTACAAGGCCCATAAATGTTACCTATCTTATGGAACTTTTAGTCGCGTATCAAGATGATCCTGCCGGGTATAATATGGCAAAATTTCTTTCTCAAAAAATGAAACATGACAATGATATTTTTCGAGGAAATAATTACGATCTTTTAATTATTCCGACTCCGGCAATCTCAGCTGATTGGTTAGAGGAAAAATATGATTATGATGGATTTATTTTTCTCTCAAAGCATGCTGCAGAATCCAGAGTTTTGGCACTAACATGTCATAGTACGGGGAATTTTTCAGAGGCAAAATTTGGAGGAAATGATAAACAGATGGCAATACCTCATCCTGATATTCAAAAAAGATATCTTCAAGTCCTTTGGGAAAATAAATCTCAGTTTTCTAATTTTCAAATTACTATTGAGGCCACCCACCACGGACCAACGGCCTTGAACAAACCAACAATTTTTATTGAAATCGGAACCACTGAAAAACAATGGGCAGATGAATCTTTATGTTCATCGATTGCCTCACTAGTTGATAAAGTACTTTCTGAAAACATTCCTTCAAATCCAACTGCCATTTGCTTTGGAGGCACGCATTATCCTGAAAAATTCACCAATGAATTACTTTATGGTAAATTTGCATTAGGGACTGTAATGCCAAAACATGCTTTGGATTATCTTGATAGAAACATGTTTTCTCATATTTTAGAACGAAACAAATTTGCCAAAGCAGCTCTTTTGGATTGGACTGGACTTGGGCCAAACAAGAAAAAAATAATTGGCTTGCTGGAGACAACTGACCTTGAGGTGATTAAATTATGAATCTTGATAAAAAAATTTATAAAAAATTACTTCAAGTTCCAGAAGGAAAAATAACCACATATGGGGAATTAGCAAAGGCAGTGGGTTTTACAAATGGTCAAAGGACTGTTGGAAAAATAATGAACAAAAATCCTTACCCTGTAATTATCCCATGTCATAGAGTCGTAAAATCTGATGGTAGGGTTGGCGGATATGCATATGGTGAGGAAATTAAAATCAATATGCTAAAAAAAGAAGGTGTTAAAATTAAACATGGCAAAGTAATTGATTGGGAAAATACTATTTTTCGATTCTAATCTTTTCTTTTTGTAATGATCTCTGCCATTAACAATCTTAAATGAGCTTTATTTCTTACCGTATTTCCGCCTACTTTTTTGTAAATAGCCCAAAACTCTGGATTTGTAATGTCTTTTCTGTCCTTTGCTATTTTGAGTAAACGTCTCAACGCTCTTACTTTTGCTACGTAGACCTCCTTTTTACCCACACGTGCTCCTTTCCTACCTTGTTTTGATCCTTGACCTGTCCCTCTTTTCTTCTTCTGATCTTTCTTCTCTTGAGCTCTTCCTCTTGAGGTTCCAGTAAATGGTTTTATTTGAATAGTGTTTGCTGTAATTAAACTGCGAATATTCCCTCTTGTGATTGCATCTGCGATATCATCGAGATGATCTGAATCAAATTTTATTCTATGAATACCGACACCGGTAACTCTTGATGCCAATCGTTTTTTAGCTTTAAGATTTACTACCACTTTGACTCACTCTTGCATTAAATATTTTGAATTTGTTTTCAATTGCTTTTACGATTATCTCTTTTCTCTTTTTAGTTCCAAGACTATGACCAAATCTAATACCGTCTGTTTTTGGATTTAATTTTTCTAAATCATTAATTGTGAAAACTAAATTATCTGTATATCCTGAAGGATGAAGACCTTTGGATACCTTTGGTCCTCCAAAACCTACCTTTACGAGACCTGGTCTACCGCGACTTTTTTGTTTTCTTTGATGGTGGTCAACTCCTTTTGGTTTTCTCCATCCGGTCTCTAGTCTTTTGTAACGCCAGCTCTCGGGTCTTGCAAAGTCTGGATTATGTTCCTTTGCCTCCGCTCTTTTAGCTAGCAAATCCTTATTGATAGGCATCAGACAACCTTTTGAAATTTTACATAAATACGTTCCTAGAGTAAAAAACACCAGAGCGTAGGAAAGAGATAATAAGGAAAATTAAGTCGGATCGAAATATCTCATGGCCGGGTTTGGGAGAAAAATTACTTTTGTTGGAGTTTACCACAATTGACTGAAGTGGTTAGTTCTTTTCCAACTGAAAAATTCTCATCACAAATAAGTGAATTTGAGATTACGCCATCTAAAATTTACAGAAATCTATCTGTTGAAGAACTAGTTGCTAATGCTGTGAGTAGGAATGAAGGGGTGATAAACTCTACAGGTTCTCTTTCAGTAAATACGGGAAAATATACGGGACGCTCGCCTGATGATCGATTTATTGTGCTAGATGAGGTAACTCGTGATACCATCGATTGGGGTAAAATAAATCACCAAATTCCTTCTGAGAATTTTGCAGCAATTTTAGAAAAAATGAAAACTTTTGTCGATAATAAAGAACTTTTTGTATTTGATGGATTTGTAGGAGCAGATCAAGAAACTCGTTTACCAATAAGAGTGATAAATGATCATGCGTGGCAAAATCTTTTTGCCAGACAACTTTTCATTAGACCTTCAAAAGAAGAATTAGAAAATCATATGCCCGAATTTACTATAATGTGCATAAATGAATTTGAGGCAATACCTGAGATTGATGGTACCAGATCTAATGTTTTCATACTAATTGATTTGACTCGAAAAATTGTTTTGATTGGTGGTACAAACTATGCTGGAGAAATGAAAAAATCTATGTTTGGTGTAATGAATTTTCTTTTACCTCAACGGGGAATATTCCCAATGCATTGTTCTGCAAACATCGGAAAAAATCAAGACACTGTATTGTTCTTCGGGTTATCGGGTACGGGAAAAACTACTTTATCAGCTGACCCCAATAGAAACCTAGTCGGAGATGATGAACATGGTTGGTCAGATAATCGAACATTCAATTTTGAAGGTGGGTGTTATGCCAAATGTATTAATTTAAGCCAAGAAGCTGAGCCTGAGATTTGGAATGCAATTAAACCTGGTGCAGTTTTAGAAAATGTTGTTCTAAATGATGGAGTACCTGATTATGATGATAATGCATTAACTGAAAACACTCGGGTGGCATATCCTTTAGATTACATTCCGGGAGCTGTAGTGCCAAGTATTGGAGGTCATCCAAAAATTATTGTTTTCCTTACAGCTGACGCAATGGGTGTGCTACCTCCGATTTCTAGGTTGACAAAAGAAGGAGCAATGTATCATTTTATGTCTGGATATACAAGCAAGTTAGCTGGAACTGAACGGGGTATAAAAGAGCCAAAATCTGTATTTTCAGAATGTTTTGGAGCTCCTTTTATGCCTAGGCCTGCAGCAGTTTACGCCAGACTCTTGGGTGAGAAAATAAACAAACACAATACCACTGTTTATTTGATAAATACTGGATGGTCAGGTGGACCATATGGTGTTGGTGCCAGAATTAAAATTAAATACAGTAGAGCAATGATTACGGCTGCAATTAACGGCGATTTAGATCAAGCAGAATATCGTCACGATGAATTATTCAATCTTGATATTCCTACAAAAATAGAAGATATTCCATCAGAAATCTTGGATCCTAAGAATACTTGGAATGACAAAAATTCCTATGATGAATCTGCAAAAAGTCTTTGTACAATGTTTGTGGAAAATTTTGAAAAATTTGATGGTGTTTCACTAGAAATAAAAAATGCTGGACCTAGACTTGGATAGCTTTTTGTTTCCTAGTAAATTTTAGTCCAACCATTCCAACTATTAATACAATTATCGAAATTATTCCGATCTGCTTTTCTGGAAGATCAAATAATTCAAAGGGTTTGGAGGTACCAGGCAATACTGAATTTACTTCAATTATGTTAAAAGCATCAAATGATTTTTCATCTACTCTAATCTTAGCTTCAATCCAATATTTTTCATTTTCATAAACTTTTATCGTCTCATTATTGGTAGGAGTAACCGATGCAGTGTACTTACTACCATCTTTACTGTTTATTACCGAAATTTTGGCAAAAGTCCATGGCTCTGGATAATAAATTCCAAAGTTCAAATTTCCCTTTTCTTGGGAAACTGAAACTGACCCTTCTGTAAAATGGAGTAAAAATGGAATTTTATATTTATCATCATTTTGAGTCAAAAAAATCCTACCTTCGTAATTTCCAAAATTATTTTCTAGGGCCTTTAGCCTTATTTGTAAATTATTTCCTTCAAGAACATTTGAAAATTGTATAAATTCTGGTCCTTCAACGGAAACCTCGATATTCTCCAAGGATCCACTGAGAGACTTTAATTCCAATATTTGTTCTCTATTTGGATTATCTGAGGACATACTTAGAACAAAATGAGGGGGTTGAACAACTAACGTGGCTTTGTATGCTCTGGCAATGTTTAATCTCCCAGCACCAACTTCATTTAAAGAAAATTTTTGACCATAGGCATCTGATACAGGCTCTGTTGTTGTCAACAATAATGATTTGATTTCATGATGATGAATTTCTGGATTTTTTTGAATCAATAAAGCTGCAGCACCACTTACATGAGGTGCAGCAAAACTTGTTCCACTAGTAAAATTATATCCTCCGTTAATTTGTGTCGTATTGATGGCAGCGCCAGGTGCTACAATATCTGGTTTAATGTAAAAAGGAGAAACAGGTCCTCTTGAACTAAAATGAGTAAGAAAATCTGGATTTGAAAAAAGATGAAGACTAGCATAATGTTTCTCAAGGATTTTCTCCTTTATCTCTAAACCCTCTTCTCTGTCCATTGAAACGACCGGAATTCTTGGTTGGTATCCGGACTCAACAAATTCATGAGTCAATTCTCCCAGAAAAATTCCTGGTTCATTATTGTAAACTATCAATGCCTTTGCACCAGCATTTGCTGAATTTTCTTCTTTGATTGAAAAATAAAGTAACTCTTCTTCAACATCACTTCCCCGTTCTACTAAAAGGATCGAGTCTGTTACGTTAATACCTGAAAGATCTTGTTGTTTTCCATACCCTCCAAATTTTATAGTTCCTTGTAGCGGAATATCTAGCTTGGATGAACCGACCATGGGAATCACAGTGTATGGTTTATCATTGATTTCCAAAGTTGCAACCATACTTGATGTTAAGTTATTGTATGATGCACCTACAGTAACTGAACCAAAATTTTCGCCAGGACTGCCTATGGTTCCAGGTCCAGGACCATCGTTTCCAGCTGCGGTAACTACAAAAATTTCTTTTTCTAATGCCTTGCTTACTGCCTTTTCGATTTGAGTATTTGTGCGGTTTACGCCTAAACTAATATTGATAATATCTGCTTTATCTTCTATAGCTTTTTCAATTGCTTTAATGATTAAATCTGTGGATACGGCATTACCATCTTCAGAGACTTTATATGCTAAAATTTTGGATTTGGGGGCAACTCCTTTTAGCAATCCATCAGCTGCGATTACTCCTGCTACTTGTGTACCGTGACCGTTATTATCCATGGGCAATTCACCCTCTTGAATGAAATTATATCCTCCAACTACTTTGCCTTCGGGACCCCAACCAAAAAGATCTGGATGATTAAAGTCAACTCCGGTGTCAATTACTGCAATCGTTACTCCTTCACCAGTTACCCCATCCATTCTTGGAATTTCTGTTCCCAAAAATGGCACACTTTTATCTAGATACAAACTAAATTCACTCTTCATATCAATTAATTCCCAAACCATTATTGAAGATGATAGTATAATTAATAATGAAAAAATAATTTTAAGTTTCACAATTTTCTTGGTGTTTTTTTGTAGGTAAAAACCAATTGCTGGTAAAGCAATAAATGGAATAACGATTTCGTGTAATGCATGGGAAAATACACACTTCCTGAAATGCCATATGCTTATGATGCATTAGAACCTCATATTGATGCAAAAACAATGGAGATTCATCATACAAAACATCATCAAGCTTACACCGATAAACTAAATGCAGCTCTAGAAGGCTGTCCTCAAGAGATTCAAGATAAGGATATCTTAGATATTTTATCTAATCTTAATCAAGTACCTGAGGATAAAAGAGGAGCAGTTAATTTTAATGGTGGTGGATTTGATAACCACAGGCTATTTTGGAATAACATGAAAGCAAATGGAGGCGGAGAGCCTGGAGGTTCAATTGCAGATGCAATCAATGATTCCTTTGGAAACTTTTCTGACTTTAAAGAGAAATTTTCATCTACTTCTGCAGTAATTCAAGGAAGCGGTTGGGGATGGTTAGTATTCAATCCTTCTTCAGGAAAGGTTGAGTACAAAGCAATGCCAAATCAAACTAGTCCAAGGACTGAAGGATTAGTACCTCTTTTAGGATTAGATGTTTGGGAACATGCATACTATCTTAAGTATCAAAACAAGAGACCCGATTATATTTCATCTTGGTGGAATGTAGTAAATTGGGACGAAGTAGAAGATAGACTCTCAAGAGCAAAATAAAGTTCAACCTTTATTTTTTATTCATTTATTTTTATTTTCATTTTTCTTATGAATCAATTTATAACCATCTGAAATTGATTTGCTGTAAATGAGTGAGGAAAAAGCCAAACAATTAATGCAACAAATGCAAATGCTTGAAACTTATTTTGCGGATTTATCTCAAAGAGAGGACACTCTTTACAATGTCTTGCGAGAAGCAACCTCTGCGATACAATCAATAAAATCACTTAGCCTCAAATCTAATTCTGAGGCGTTGGTTCCAGTTGGGATGGGTTCATTTGTTAAAACAAAAATCTCATCTAGTGATAAGATTGTCTTGAATATAGGAGCAGGTATTTCATTAGAAAAGGATTCTATTTCTGCTATGAACTATCTTGAAGCAAGAATTAAGGAAATAGAGGTTGCAATTCAAGATACTTCTGCTAAAAAACATGATGCAGCGACACAATTAGAACAAGGAAGAAATCAAATTAATCAATTAATTCAACCAGATTCCCAAAATAGATCCGGTTAACAAGATGTTTGACAAACTTCGTAATGCATTTTCAACTGCAGCAAAAAGTCTATCAGAAAAGGAATTAAATGAAAAAGATATTGAAGATATTTTATTTGAATTAGAGATATCCCTTCATGAATCAGATGTTGCAACTGAGGTTATCGACGAAATAAAATTAGATTTGAAAACTAGACTAATTGGAACTAAAGTAGAAAAAAAAGAAATTGAAAAATTTGTAAAAGACAGTCTTATTTCTACAATCTCATCTCTATTTGATGCTGCAGGTAAAATTGATCTTTTTGGACTCATTGATGAAAAAAAAAAGACTGGGCAACCTTTTTTGATTTTATTTGTTGGAATCAACGGAACTGGAAAAACTACCTCATTAGCTAAATTAGCATATATGCTCCAACAGAAAAAATACTCTGTAGTAATTGCGGCAGCAGACACATTTAGAGCTGGTGCGATAGAACAATTACGAGAACATACAAATCGTTTGAATTTAAAATTGGTTGCCCAAAATTATAATTCTGATCCAGCTGCAGTAGCTCGAGATGCCGTTCTATATGCAAAATCTCACAAAGTAGATTGTGTTTTAATTGATACTGCAGGAAGAATGCAAACAAGTAAAAATTTGATGGAGCAAATTAGTAAAATTACCAAAGTTGTAAAACCTGATTTTAAAATTTTTGTGGGTGATTCCCTTGCTGGCAATGATACAGTAAATCAAGCAAAAGAATTTTTTGAGTATGTACAGTTTGATGGTACTATTCTTACAAAAAGTGATGCAGATGCACGAGGAGGTGCTGCACTATCCGTAGTTAAAATGACTTCCACTCCAGTTCTTTATGTTGGAGTTGGACAAGAATATCCAGATCTAAAACCCTTTGATAAGGAAACTTTCTTGGAAACTGTATTTGGTTCGTTAGATGATGTTTCATTTGAGAAGCCAGAACCAACACCAGAACCAACACCTGAACCAGAACCAACACCCGAACCAACACCCGAAACTAAGGTCGTATCCAATGATCCGTTTGAGGGAATTCCAGATGAGGTAATTTTGAAATACTCTGAGTTATTTGAAGTAGCACCACCTGAAAATGACAATGAAGCAAAACAATTGAGTGGTAAAATCAGGGATTGGATTAAAAATGGAAAACCGGCACCTGGAAATTTAACAAAACAAAAGACTGCACCTGAATTAGAATTGCACAATAAAGAATATGAAAAACAAAAACCAGATAAAGAAGAGAACTCAAAAAAGAAAAGAGGGAGGTTTGGATTTTTTAGAAAATGAAATTAAAAACTAAAAATTTACTCACCTTGTCAGAATTATCCCAAAAAGAGTTTTCTCAATTATTAGATTTTTCTATTAAACTAAAAAAAGATTTGAAAAGAGGAGTAAACAAACCTCTTCTAAAAAATAAAACCCTTACAATGATTTTTCAAAAACCATCTACACGAACTCGGGTAAGTTTTGAAATCGGAATGTTTCAATTGGGAGGAAAAGCGATAAATCTTTCATCTAATGACATGCAACTATCTAGGGGGGAATCAATCGAAGACACTGCTAAAACACTTTCGAGGTACACTGATTGTATTATGGCACGAGTTTATGATCATGATTTATTGGAAAAGCTTTCAGAACATTCAAGTGTTCCTGTAATAAATGGTCTTTCTGATTCATTTCATCCCTGTCAAATCCTTGCTGATTTTATGACAATTAAGGAAAAGAAAAGAAAACTTCAAGGATTGAAAATAGCTTGGATAGGTGACGGTAATAATGTCTGCAATTCAATGATTTATGGGTGTGCCTTATCCAAAGTGAAAATATCTATTGCAACACCTAAAGGATTTGAACCAAAACAAGAGGTAGTAAAAGAAGCTAAAGAATTTACTGACATTGAAACAACAAATGATCCACTCAAAACTGTTAAGGATGCTGATGTTGTTGTAACTGACACTTTTACTTCAATTCATAACCATGACCTAAAAAGAACCAAAAAATTCCTTCCAAAATTTCAAGTAAATTCTAATCTAATGAAATGTGCAAAAAAAGATGCAATCTTTATGCATTGCCTTCCTGCAAAAAGGGGAAGTGAAGTAACATCAGATGTTATCGATGGATCTCAATCTGTTATTTGGGATGAGGCGGAAAATCGATTACATACTCAAAAAGCTTTACTTACTTTCCTAATTCGCGCTTAACGTATATAAGAGCAGATTCAAAATCGAGTTCTATAGATGGCCTATTCTAAAATATTGCGACGACTTCGTGAAGAAAAAACAAATTATAAAAAACGAGGTACAATGTTAATGGGAAAACGAGAATTTATCACAATCAATATTTCAAATGAAAATACTGTAGTCCAAATCTTAAAACCGGAAATTAAAGGCGATAAGGTGGTGGCATCAGCTCATTCTAGATATTTACTCGAAAAAGGATGGAAGGGGTCAAGAAAAAGTGTACCTGCAGCATATCTCACTGGGTATATGGCAGGAAAAAAAGCTCTTGGTAAAGGATCAAGTGGCGCAATTTTGTATACTGGCACAAGAAAATTTACTCAAAGAATGGCTGCTGCTTTAAAGGGTGTAATTGATGCAGGTTTAGAAGTTCCAGCCAGTTCAGAATCATTTCCACCTCAAGAGCGAATCAATGGAGATCACCTAACTGTAAAAAATGATATTTCACTAATTAAATCATCGATAGATAAAGAGGTCAAGTAAATATGAGTCAAGCAACACAATCAAAACCCGGACAAGGTAAACCGGGACAAGGTAAACCGGGAGGAGGTAGACCGGGAGGAGGTAGACCTACTAGACCAGTTCAATATGGGGGAGGAAGGCCCGGAGCAGCTAAGCCTGGACAAACCGGCAGACGACCAAGACGAGAACAAGTTGAAGAAGTTTGGGTTCCTAAAACTACTTTGGGACAAAAGGTCAACTCAGGAGAAATATCTTCTATTGAAGAAATTTTAGAAGCCGGTTTAAGAATTCAAGAGGCAGGCATCATCAAAAAATTACTTCCAGATTTGAAAAGTGAAGTAGTAGATGTTGGAATTATTCAAAAAATGACTTCTAATGGACAATCAACTAGATTCAAAGCAATTGTTGCAACCGGAAACGAGAATGGTTATTTGGGAATTGGCCAAGGAAAATCCAAACAAATGAGAATCGCTATTGAAAAAGCCACCAGTCAATCACTCATAAATGTGAGTCCTGTTAAATTAGGATGTGGAAGTTGGGAATGTAGATGTGATCAAAAACATTCTGTACCATTCAAAATTCGAGGCAAGGGTGGAAGTGTCACCATTGAAATTATTCCTGCTCCAAGAGGATTAGGATTAGTAGCAGGAGGTAAAATAAAGCGATTATTAGAATTAGCAGGATTAAAAGATGCATGGACAACAGCTAAAGGCTC
This sequence comes from Nitrosopumilaceae archaeon, assembly GCA_035528495.1. Classification (GTDB taxonomy): domain Archaea; phylum Thermoproteota; class Nitrososphaeria; order Nitrososphaerales; family Nitrosopumilaceae; genus Nitrosomaritimum. The sequence continues at coordinate 42,349 of DATKYM010000100.1, read as the reverse complement.
AACACCCACCATGAATTCTACTTCAAAAGCAATATTGGATTGTCTAAGACAAACATTTAGTCAAGGTTGATAAAAATGGCAAATGCATATCTTGTTGTTAGAATAAAAGGTCAAGCCGATGTCCCATATTGGGCAGCCACTACAATGACTTTACTAAAACTGGATAAAAAATACCGTGCTACAATTTTACCTGCAAAAGACAATACCTTAGGAATGCTAAACAAGGTAAAACATTACATCTCTTGGATTGGATTGGATGCAGAGTTAGCTAAAGAACTACTTGACAAAAAAGCACGAAAATCAGGATATAAAAAAATCACTCCAGAAGACCTCAAAGAGATTGGATTCAATACTATAGATGATCTTGCAACAGCCTTAGCTGAAGGAAAAGCAACTTTATCAAAACTAAAACCTCTAAAGCCTTGGTTTGCTTTATCTCCTCCAAGACACGGATTCAAACGTAGCACAAAAAAATTGTATGGGCAGAAAGGCATGCTTGGATTAAACGCAGAACTAGGAACAATCGTGAGGCGCATGATCTAAAATGGCTACAAGGCTAAGAAAAACGAGACGACTTCGTGGTGGACGAAATATGGGCTGGGGACAAGTAGCTCAGCATCGCGCAAGTGGTCACAAAGGTGGTCTGGGAATTACAGGACTTATGAAACACCATTACAGTACCATGCTTAAAGAATACCCTGACCATTATGGCCATTCGGGAACTCATCCACCTCATCCCAACATCACTAGAAAATGGGCCAGCATCCGTGATCTCGATGACTTGTTTGCTAAATTTGGAAAAGAAGAAGGAGGAAAAAAAATTATAGATCTCGTTACTGCAGGATATGATAAATTACTCGGTGGAGGTAAACCCTCTACAGCGTACTCCATTAAGGTAGGTCAATTTACCACCACAGCTGAAGAGAAAATCAAATCTGTTGGGGGAGAAGTGTTATCTGACAATGGCTGAAGGTAGCCTTACTGGTATTATTAGGAAAGTTGTTTTCAAGGCAGAGCCATATCTTCCACAAGTTCCAAAACCAAAAAAGAAAATCTCTCTCCAAACAAAATTACTTTGGTCAGGAGTATGCCTTTTAATTTATCTGGTAATGGGTCAAACTCCGTTGTTTGGCGCAACAGCACCAGCCTTTGATTTTTTGCAATTCGCAAGAGTAATTTTTGCCTCCCAACAAGGAACACTAGTTGAATTAGGAATAGGGCCAATTGTTACTGCGGGTCTTTTGATGCAATTACTTAGAGGTTCAGATATTTTAAAATTTGATTTTAAAAAACCAGAAGAAAGAGGAATATTTCAAACCGCAACAAAACTAGTAACTTATGTGGTAATTATAGCTGAATCCATTGTTTATGCAATGGCAGTCTATGGACCTGGAGTTACAGAACCGTACGTTCTTGGTGTAATGATAGCACAGTTAATGGCTGCATCAATTATTGTCATGTTTCTAGATGAATTAATTCAAAAAGGTTGGGGGTTAGGTAGTGGAATAAGTTTGTTCATTATGGCAGGTGTTGCTCAACAAATACTGTGGAGTCTATTCAGTCCATTACCTGCAGGAGATGGAGGAACTATTGGTATCATACCGTACATTGGACAGTCGATAGTAGCTGGAGATCTTTCAAATGTTTTACTCCGTTCGAACCAATTACCGAGTATCTTTGGGTTGTGTTTGACCGCAGGAATATTGCTAATATTGGTATTCACCCAAGGAATGAAAATAGAAATCCCAATTGTTTCAACAAAGTATAGAGGTTTTTCTGCAGTATATCCAATAAAATTAATGTATGTTTCAAACATTCCGGTAATTTTAGCGTCTGCTCTAACTGCAAATGCGGTATTCATATTCCAAATGCTCTGGGCAAACTTCAATCCGCGAAATAATAGTTTCTTCATGAATATTGTGGCTCAATTTGATCCAACTAGCCCGTCTACTCCTATAGGGGGAATAATCTACTACATTACTCCGCCAAGGGGACTGGATATTGCAATGTTGGATCCTGGACGTGCGATAGGATATGTTTTGTTTATGATTGGAATAGTTATAGTATTTGGGAGACTGTGGGTGGAGCTTGGAGGCTTGTCTCCAAAGAGTGCAGCTCAGAACTTACTTGACGCAGATGTACAAATTCCAGGATTTAGAAGATCAAACAAACCTGTTGAGGCACTTCTTAACAAGTACATTCCATCAGTAACAATAATTGGTTCTATGATTTTGGGTCTATTGGCAGGGGTATCGGATGTTTTGGGAGTCTTTGGTTCTGGCATTGGAATTTTGCTTATGGTCGATATTCTGATAAACTATTACACTCAACTAGTAAGAGAACAAGTAGAAGTAGTAATGCCAAAATTGGGTGCTTTACTTGGTAGAAAATAAAAAAGTTGTTGTAGTAGTAGGGATACCTGGAGTGGGCAAAACCACCCTTGTCAAAAAACTTGCTGAGATAATCAAGGAGAAAAATAAGACGGTTAATGTTACAAATTTTGGAACTATAATGTTTGAAGTAGCAAAAGAAAATGGAATTCAAAATAGAGATGAGATAAGAAAACTACCTATTTCTGAACAAAAGAAATTACAAAAAAATGCAGCTGAAAAACTGAGTAAAATTCAGGATGACGTGGTCATTATTGATACTCATGCATTCATTAGAACTCCTGTGGGTTTTAATCCTGGACTACCCAATTATATTTTACAAATAATTGAACCTACCAATTTTATCATAGTTACGGCAAAAACAGAAGAAATCTATAATCGCCGAATGACGGATGAAACGAGGAATAGAGATAAAGTTAGTATCACTACCATTAAAAAAGAGTTGGATATTCAATCTGCAATGATGTCTGCATGTTCCGTTTTATCTGGTTCTCCACTGATGCACGTTCAAAATAACGAAGGAAAACTTGAAGAATCAGCTGATAAAATAATAAAGGCGATAGGGTTTTAGATATGGAATTTGATTTTATTTTTCTTTTCTTAGATACGATATTTTTACAAGAAGATGGTGGCATTTTTGGTTTTATGCAAAATGCGAGAGGTGGTCTGGGTAGTGATGATCCAATTGTAAAGGGAATAATTCCTTCATTATTTGCGGTAGCCGGAATTGGGATAATGTTGAATTTGTTTAACGCTGGGGTACGAAAGAAAATGGTAGACCAAGTTAAACTGAAACGAATAATGAAAGAAACTAGATCTTGGCAAAAAGAAAGGATGGCGGCAATGAGGTCAAAAGATCAGGCAAAAACGGATCAATTAAACAAAAAATCATCCTACATGAACAAAATGTCAATGGAGATGATGCAGATGAACATGAGACCAATGATGATTACGTTTGTACCATTAATTTTGATTTTTTATTTGGTTTTGCCCCAATTGTTTTCATTTACAGTGGCAATGTCTCCAATTCCTCTTAATGTTATTCCAGGTGACTTTTTTACCTTAACTTGTACTGCAGCACAAGCAGTAGATGCGGAACATGTTTGTTTTGGGAAAGAAAATTCCTTATACTTGTGGGCTTGGTATTTTCTTTCATCAATAGCATTTAGCGGAATTATAATGAAACTAACCAAAACCACGATGGGAGTTTGACAAAATCAATCGTAATTTCTGGTCCTCCTGCAGTTGGGAAAACAACTGTTGCCAAAGGACTGGCAAATGAATTTAATTTAACTTATCTTAGTGGTGGTGATGTTCTAAAGGACCTGGCAAAGGAACAAGGCTTTGAAGTAGATGGTGATGATTGGTGGGATACTGAAGAGGGAATGAAATTTCTCGAACAAAGAGAAACAAATTCTGAATTCGATAAAAAGGTAGATGAAAAACTAATTGAACTCTTCAAAAAAGGAGGCATGGTAATTACTAGTTACACACTTCCTTGGTTAGTTGATGACGGAATTAAAATTTGGTTAGATGGGTCACATGATAGCAGTTCGAAAAGAATGCAAACTCGTGACAATATGAGCTCTACGGAGGCATTTGAGGTTACAAAGGAACGTTATGATAAAAACAAAATGTTATACAAAAAATTATACGACTTTAATTTTGGAGAGGATATTTCTGTTTTTGATAAAATAATCAACACTGACAACCTTAGCGCAGAACAAGTAATTGAAGTATCAAAAGAAACTGTGAGGATACTTCTTTGACGTTAAAACAATTAGAAAATCTAGTTGAAATTGATCAAGATATAACAGATAATTCATTTGGAACTTACTATGATAAACGAAACATTGAACAATTACTTAATTATGGTTTGATAATCTTAGACAAGCCACCAGGACCAACAAGTCACGAAACCGTAGCTTGGACCAAACGTTTGCTCAAAATTCCAAAAATCGGCCATAGCGGTACACTTGATCCTCAAGTATCCGGTGTTCTTCCACTCGGTCTTGGAGAGGCAACAAAAGCACTGGGAGTTTTACTTTATGGTCCAAAAGAATACCATGCTCTAGGAAGAATCCATTCTCTTCCTTCCAAAGAAAAATTAGAAGAAACAATCAAATTGTTTACTGGACCTATTTTCCAAAAACCTCCTCAACGTTCTGCAGTAGTTAGACAAACAAGAATAAGAACCATCTATGAATTAGAAGTGCTTGAGCAAAAGGAGCGACTTCTTTTAACGAGAATACTCTGTGAATCTGGAACCTATATTCGAAAACTCTATTATGATATTGGTGAATTTTTGGGATCTGGTGCCACAATGATTGAGCTCCGGAGAACTAGGGTCGATCAATTTAGAGAATCTGATGGGTTGGTAACCTTGCATGAACTAGCAAATGCCTTTTGGCTTTGGGAAGAAAAAAAAGATGACAGTAAACTAATGAAAATAATAAAACCTATTGAATATGCTTTAAGTGAAATTAAATCCGTTGTTATTCGAGATTCTGCCGTCGATGCAATGTGTCATGGAGCTCAACTTGCCATTCCTGGAATTTTACAGATTAGTCCAAATCTCAAAAAGGGCGACATTGTAGCAGTTTACACTCAAAAAGGCGAGGCAGTAGCCTTGGCAGAGTCTACCATGTCTGAACAAGAAATCCAAGATGCCACAAAAGGATATGCATTTGAAACAAAGAGGATCATAATGGCTCCTGAGACCTATCCTAGAAAATGGAGAACAAAACCCACTCCAAAAGAATAAAAATTAAATAAAAAAATCATTAATACTTGTTTTCAAAAACATTAATTGCATTTACTGCTGTGGGTTTGATTGCGGGTCTTGTATTTGGTGTGTATCTTATAGATGTAAAAAATACAAACCAGCTTGTATTTGTGGAAGGTGTATCTCTCTCTATAGTGACTGAGAAATTTAATTTTAAAAAAGGAGAAGAAATTAAAATATCTATTATAAATTCTGGAACCGTTCCATTAACTTTTTCTGATTCTTCTTATGGACTTCGGATAACGGGATTATCTGGAATGTTACTGTATACTCCTGAGGGTTTTCAAGATGTTAATTCCCAAAGACCTTCCCTAGTACCAAAAGAAGAAATTGAATTTTACTGGAACCAAATTAAAAACGATGGTGATCCTATACTGGAAGGGTTATACAAAATTCATTCTAAAGGATTTGACCCTGAAGAAAACAACATTGAAAAATCTACTACAATTACTATTTGGAAATAGTCATTAAATCTCAGGTAACACAATATATATTCAATTTTTGACAAATAGTTCTGTCTAATGACAAATGCCGGGGTCGCCTAGCCTGGTAGGGCGCGCGCCTGGAAATAATTAACCATAAAGCGCGTTCTCGCAAGGGAACGGGAGTTCAAATCTCCCTCCCGGCGCTTTTAATTTCATTTTTTTAATTTACTAATTCTTACAACCCATAGTTGTTTTATATAAAATTTCAAAAAATTTAACAATAATTTTTTTGAAAATACCTTTTAACATAGAATGTTTATTTATCTAAAAGAGGACCTAGATCATGCAAGCATACATTCTACTTAATTGCAATGCTGGAGTGGAATTAGATTTAATATCAGAATTAAAAAAGATATCAGAAGTAACTGAAGTTAATGGGATTTGGGGAAAATTTGATATTTTTCTTAAAATTTGTAGTGAGGATCCAGATGGTATAGACCAGATAGTTTCAAAATTACGAAATCATAAAGGAATCACTAAAAGCTATACGATGCCTGTTTTGTATGGTCAAGGTGGAACAATCGATGAGATAGAATCGGGAAGACAATAACCTTAAGTTTTGATAAATCCAAAAATCTCTATTGACACAAAAAACACAAAATGATATAGTAGAATCTAAAATATCTTTGGAAAATTTGATTACTCACTTTAGGGAAAAATGCAGTGTTTGTGGACATCATAGAATAATGCATGACTCAATTGGAAAATGTGATGGTGTAATGAACAAACCTTGTACTTCTGGTTGTGATGCATTTAGTCCTGAATAAATTTCCAAAATTTAATTTTAGTCAAAATTAAAATTTAGATTAAAAGGAACTTTTTTTGTTCTATTGAGAATTATCACTGTCATGATAGTTAGAGTAAATACTGCTATGACTACTGCCCCAAATTCAGGTATTATTGTAAAAAAGATCATTTCTCCTCTGGAACCTGTCCATTCTTCTGGATTTTTGGACGTTCCAACTCCGTTAATCGAAATATCGATAACTACTGGTTCCACAGAATTTAATGGACGAGTAATCAAAGAAGATAACCCCTTCTCGGAAAAGATATTTTTATTTTCCAAAATTTCTTGACCCTGTTGTTTTATTTTTATTCCATAATTGACATTTGGGATTAATTTATTATTTTTATCTAGAAATGATAGATTGATTTCAATGGATTGATTTACAATGGGCGAACTTGAAATGATTTGAACCGTCATCTCTCCATCTTCTGTTGATCCACGGAGTAATGTTTGATCTTTATTTCCTGCTGGCAAGGTGTCAATTATCCCAGTTTCGGATTCTTCATAGCTTTCTAAGATTTCGAGCTGAGAATAATGTCTACTTCTCTCAATTAATTTTTCAACTCGGTCTGGACCATTATAAGTCCAAAAATAATCCTGATATAGACTTGCACACACTCTTGATTCAAGGGAATGTTTGTGGTGCTCAAAAAATTTATCTCCTAAAATTTCATACAGGGGAATATTTTCTTGACACCATTCTATTCCATTTTCAGTAAATTGACCATTTGAAAAAAATGGACTTGCAATGGCATCTTGATTGGTATAAATCGTCACAAAAATCAAGATCAGAGCTAGAGGTAATATGAAAATTCTATTCAATTATATTCTCAAAATATAATCATGATTAATATTTTGCTACTCTATTCAAGAAACCTATTCTTTTTTTAATAATCATTGATATTTGAAAATATCAAATCATTTTGCTCCAAGTTTCTGGTCATTTGAAATTAACCCTACTGAAATATGGTGAAAAAATAAAAAATGGTTAGATGATTTTTTTCTTGGAAAATATACTTGTTTTTCCGATTGGATTTATCTACTCTTATAGGTCTAAATTATAGCAGGACAAAGAACATAACCCATTTCTTTGATTTTCCATTTCACTATCACATTTTTTACATTGCGCCATTTTTTTTCTGAATTTTTGCTTTTTGACCCATGTAATAAAATTTTCAAAGAAAATTACCTCGTTAGCTGAAAATCATTTTTTATTGATAACCTCTAGTTTTAACGCTTTTTCCTCCATTATTTTTAAAATGCTTTTTTATCATTCAATAATTATATGGAAATTTTTGTAACTATGTCGCTGAATCTCCAAGGTCCACATTGACTGTCATCGTTCTCATTCATAAATAATCCGTTTTCGTTTAGCTGATTAATAATATGGGCAGAAAATGGCAACGCTCCAGTTGCGCCTGGTGAATTATAATTCAAGATGTGGAAGGACATTGAATCATCTATCAAAACTACATCTGGTACAAACTTTCCCTTTTCGTTAATTACAGAAGATCTAATTCCAGCTGTTCCTTTTTCTGTAATTTTATCTGCATCAATCTTTGGAAGAAATCTTTTTACTCTGTCTATCATTGCTGATTTTGACATTGATGATTGAATTTCATTCAGCGCAAGCTCTTGAAACTGTTTATCAAATATTGCTTTTCTAGCTCCTGATCCTAGCATTTCTAACATTTTTGGAATAAACTCTTTGATGTTTTCTGATCTCTTGTAACCATAGGGACTAAACACTGGAACAGCATTTGGTCCAATTTCACAAGTTCCGTCGACTCTAATTATCCAATGAGGATCCAAAAAAGGATAATCTGGAAATTCTGGCACAGAATAAACGCTTGTCTTAGTTAAATTATTGTACTCTTTGGGGGCTTTCCAATATTCTCCTCTAAAATGAACATCTGTGAGATTCTTTGCTACATTTACCATGTGCGCAATATCGATGGATTCCCCACCTGCTGCATTGATAATAAAGTCTGAAAAAATTTCATGTTCATGATTTAAAATAATTTTCCATTTTCCATCTTTGTTTTTAATATCAGTAACTTTGGTATCTAAAAGGAATTTCATTCCTTTTTCTTTGCTGTCTTTCATTAACGATTTTGTCAATATTGAATAATCCGTGGATGCATCTTTGTGAACCTGAAGAGCTGCCTCACATTTGATTTCAGGTTCTATTTTCTTTAATTCTGATTTACTTAGTAAGTTAATTTCATTCTCTTTTAGCCCATTTTCTTTTCCCCATTTTAGATATTTTTCTAAAATCTTAGTTCCTTTTTTATCTCGAGATACCTCTAGAACTCCATCTTCTTTGAAGGGTAAACCTTTGATTTCAGAATATTTTTTCCACATATCATAGCCATGATAAGCTGCCTTTGCAAACATCTTTTTCTTTTCTGGATTGTATAGATATGGGGCGTGAACCTTTCCTGTGTTTCTACCACTGGTATGAAAAGCTACATTATTTGCCTGCTCTATTACAGCAATTTGTTTTGATTTATTGAGATGGGATAAAAAAAATGATAAAGAAGTTCCCAAAATTCCTCCACCAATAATTACTAGATCAAAATTATGAGTCATCGATTTTCAACCTTTTTTTATATTCCTTGATATTAAATCCAATATGCCACAATCAATCTTAATATCTTATAAAAAACCAATAATTGACATGTTCCCTGATAAGTGCTCCATAACAGAACAGGGAAAGCCTTGTGTTAATCCGCCAGAATTCATCGTTTCTGTAACAGTTGGCGCAGATGAATATATGGTTGGAGTTACGTGCCAGAAACACAAACAAGTTGTTTCGGAAAAAATTCAAATTCTTCAAAGCGACAGAAAAATCCCCTCGGGAAAAATAGGTTTTTCACCATTAAAAGCAGTTGGAACTGATTGTATTCGTGGAAATCAAGATGATTTCATTCAAATAGACATGAAAAATAATAAAAATTGAAATAATTTTACATTTTAATTGAATTGTTGTTATTCGAAATATTATCTGATGTAATAAAAATTGATGATGTTTTATTGATAATAAAAAACACATCTGCCACAAGTGAAATCAAAAGTAATTCTTTGACTATTAAAAAACGAGAAAAGTGGATAACGATTGGGAATAATGATGATCCAGCTCACATACATCTTAACTCTGAAATGATAAAAACAATTGAATTTATCCAAGAAGAAAAACTTGACCGTACTAGTTTTAGTGTGAGATTTTTTGATTTAGATGGTGAGCGTGTTTTTGCAGCATTTTTTACCAAAATGTATGATGAACACAAAAATCTTAAACTTGCCAGAAAAAAAGCTTATGATGATTTAATTCAAAGATATGGGTCTATAATTCAAATTTAAAAAAAAATCTTGTCTGAAAAGACAAGAGAAAAATATCATTTTTGTAATTCTTTTTTCTTCTTTTCGTTTTCAGTTTCTTGTTTTGCTAATTCTAATTCTTCATTGGTATGTTTGAATTTTTTCAACTTGCTATTATGTAACATTGTATGTATAAAAACTGCGGTATTCTTTTCAGAGTAAATCGAGGTTCAAATTATGCCCATTTTTTAGTATCCTACAGAATACTTTGGTTTTTTGCTATTAATCCCCAAATGAAGATTCTCCATTGTAATTTTAGCCATTTTGACTCTTGTTTCTTTTGTAGAACTTCCAATATGTGGAGTCAGTGTAATATTTGGAATTTTTGTAAATGGATTGTTTTTTCTAATTGGTTCTAATTCGAAAACATCTAATGCGGCACCTGCAATGGTTTTTTTCTTCAAGGCCTCCAATAGGTCTTTTTGATTTATAATTTTTCCACGTGCAGTGTTAATTAGAAAAGCTGTTTTTTTCATTTTTTTAAAAATCCTTTTATCAAATAATTTATCTGTTTTACTTGTATGTGGAACATGAATTGATATTACATCACTTTGCTTGATTAATTTTTCAAAGGAGACGTATTTTACTCCTAGGACTTTCTCTTTAGTTTTAGAAACGTGTTTTCTATTGTGATAAACAATATTCATGTCAAATGATTTAGCACGTCTAGCAAGAGTACTTCCAATTCTACCTAGTCCAAAAATACCTATGGTTTTTCCCTGCAAGTCGGAACCTGTATAGTCATATGCCCCATAGATTTCTTTCCAACTCCCTTTTCTAATTATTCTGTCTCCCTCGGAGACTCTTCTCATCACATCAATCATTAAAGAAAATGCAAGATCTGCAGTGGCGTTTGTAAGAACTTCAGGTGTATATCCTATTCTGATCTTATTTTTTTTTGCATATTCAATGTCAATATGGTCAAAACCCACACTGAATGTGCTTATTACTTTGAGATTTTTTGCTTTTTCAAGTAATTTACTGTCAATAATATCATACGGAAAACAAATAAGCCCATCAATTTCTCCAATTTTAGATTCTAATTTTTTTCTTGGGATGGGAATTTTCCCAGAATGAACTTCAATTTGGTAACATTTCTTTAATTCCTTTAATGCAAAATCATGAAGAGTTCTTGTCAGAAATACTTTCTTTTTTTCCATATTCCATGAAACTTATCTCAAACCATTTATACGATTTCTTTCTAGACTTTCTATGAGTTCTAAGGAAGATGATGAAGAATTTGCAATTTGTATAGCGTGTGGGAGTTCTATTGAAAAGTGTGTTTGTGTTTGTCCATATTGCGGAGAACGAGATAAATGTGAATGTGCCCTGTTTGATGCAGCTACAGGTGGTTAGTAAAATTATTTCACCATATTATTAATATTAAGAAAAACTAGGTGATAATCTATGGATTTTGTTGATTTTTCTTGGTTAATTGGTGGACCACAAGGAAGTGGGGTGGAATCCGGAGCTAATGTTTTTTCAAAGGTTTGTGCTGAATTAGGTTATCAAGTATTTGGAAAAAGAGAATTCCATTCTAACATTAAAGGTGATCATAGTTATTTTACAGTTAGAATTTCTGACAAATTAATTCATTCAAATGTTAATGACGTTAGTTTAATGGCCTCATTTGACGCTGAAACGATTTTTAGACATTATGATGAAGTGATGTCAGGCGGAGGAATAATCTACGATTCTGACTTGAATAAAATTACTACTGATTCGGTACACACTCTTGATAATTATTTTAAAGAACGACTACATCAAGAGTTGGAATCAAAAGATAAACCCTTTACAATAGATGGCGTACTTGAGATAGCCAAAGAAAAAGGTGTTCATCTTTACCCTGTCTCCTTTAAGGGTATTCTAGAAAATCTTGCAGAGCAAACCGAAAATCCACGAATGAAAGGAATGGTTAGAATGTATAATGTCATAGCTGTTTCTCTTTCGCTAGGTTTGATAAAGATGCCATCGGATTCATTACTGCAATCAATTGATTCCATATTTTTTAAAAAACCCCAAATTGCTGAAATAAATAAACAAGCTGCAAACTATTCTTATAATTTCGCCACCTCAAAATTTACAGATTTTTCTTTTACTTTACATGGAACTGAAAAACAACCTGATACTATTCTTGTTCAAGGCCATCAAGGCACATCCATTGGGAAGATGGTAAGTGGATGTAGATTTCAATCCTATTATCCAATCACTCCGGCTTCGGATGAAAGTGTATTTCTAGAATCACATGAACTTTTAGAAGTTAATAATGATAGACCGGGGTCGACTATTGTAATTCAAACAGAAGATGAAATATCTGCCATTGGAATGATGATTGGGTCTGCGTTGACTGGAACAAGATCATCTACCTCTACTTCTGGACCTGGATTTGCCTTAATGGCAGAAGCAATAGGCTGGGCTGGAATGAACGAGGTCCCAATTGTTTTAACTGTGTATCAACGAAGTGGTCCATCTACGGGTCTTCCTACAAGACATGGACAAGATGATTTGACATTTGCAGTGGCAGGAAGCTTTGGGGATTTCCCAAAAATTGTATATGCCTCAGGGGACATTGAAGAAAGTTTCTATGATACGGGACGATGTTTCAACTATGCTGATGTGTATCAAGTTCCTGTAATTCACATGATGGATAAGTTCCTTTCTAGTTCCGTTGTAACATGTAAAAAATTTGATACGCAAAAAATTAAGATAAATCGAGGAAAACTACTAGATAAGGTAGAAGGTGAGTACAAGCGATTTGCTTTCACTGACGATGGTATTTCCCCTCGCTCAAGATTAGGACTAGATAACGGAGTCTTTTGGAATTCTGGGGATGAATCTGATGAATTTGGTCATATTACTGAGGATCCTCAAATGAGGATAAAAATGATGGATAAAAGAATGTCTAGATTAGAATTAATTTTAAAACAAGTTCCTGAAGATGAACAAGTTATCTCCTACGGTGTTAATGATTATACTATAATCTCGTGGGGATCAACTAAAGGTCCAATATTAGATGCCTTAGAAATGCTCAAAAAAGAAGGAATTGAAGTGGGATTTATTCAGATAAAATTACTTCATCCTTTCCCAACTGAAATTGTAAAATCATTACTAAAAAATGTAAAAATCATTATTGACATTGAGGCAAATCATTCAGGTCAATTGGGAAAAATTTTCAAACAAAACGTAACAAAGGAAATTGATCACTTTATTCTAAAATACACAGGAAGAGGAATGACCAGTACCGAAATTTATGACTCTTTAAAAAAGATAATTGAAAATAAGGCAAACAAGAGGGAGATTTTAGAACATGGCTCTTAAACTTACGGATTACAAAACTACTGTCCACAATGATTGGTGTCCAGGATGTGGTGATTTTGGAATAGTAAATGCATTACAAATGGCATTAGCTGAAATGGGAATTGAACGTGATAAAGCTACTATTTTTTCTGGGATCGGATGTTCTGGCAAAACTTCTCATTTCATAAACACTTATGGAATTCATACATTACATGGAAGAGTCTTGACATTTGCACAAGGTGGAAAACTTGCCAATCCTGAAATGACTGTTGTAGCAGTAGGTGGGGATGGTGATGGATTAGGAATAGGTGCCGGACATTTTGTTGCTGCTGGACGACGAAATATTGACATGACATACATCATATTTGATAATGGTGTTTATGGCTTAACTAAAGGACAAGCCTCTCCAACATTGAAACTAGGTGAAAAAACAAAATCTCTACCTTCCCCGAATACAAATTATAATGTAAATCCAATAGGATTAGCCGTTACAAGTGGATTTACCTTTGTGGCCCGAGCTTATTCTTATGATGTCAGGCATCTAAAAGATTTAATCGTTCAAGCTGTTAGACATAAAGGACTTGCATTTCTAGATGTTTTACAACCTTGTCCTACTTACAATGACATCAATACAAGGGATTGGTATGCTGGTGAAGACCTAGCCAAGGAATCGATAGAGCGACATTCTAGAATTTACAAATTGGAAGATACCGGATTTGATCCAGTGGTACATTATGCCGATGAAGCGGAAATAAATGAGAAATTAGCTCAAGCCTTGATTAAATCCTTAGAGTGGGGAAATAAAATTCCCACTGGAATATTTTACAAAAATGAAACGATTTCCCCATTTGCTACACGACTGACAGATAAAATACCAAATTATATTGAAAATCCTCCAGCAAAACAAAATATTTCTAAAGATGGTGTCCCTACTACGGATGTTTCAGCAATACTTGATTCCCTCAAAGTTTAAGATTCCATAACCTAAGAAGTTATAGTCTAGTTTGTTTGTAGATTATTTTGCTCTTGAACATAAACGAAGCAAATAAGATTTTTAGAAAATCCATCATCAAAGGATTCTTTGAGCCTCAGTTGCTAAGTATTGATTTTAAAAAATCAGGAATTAAACATCCATCAATTAATGATGATGGTTTAATGCAATCAGATCTGTTGCATATCTTTTTTGATATTGAGACAGGTTCAGATTATCCTGATGGAGATGAATGGTTTATTGTAGAGTTGCTTTTCCCATATGATGTAAAACTCTCTGATAATTTGAAAGGAACAGATTATTTTACAACAATCTCTGCTGGAGACGGAAAAACTTTTTGGCATCACCGTGAATTAGTTCGTTACAAATATGGAAAATCAAAAAAACTCATTGATGCCTTAGAATTCTTAGAGTCAAAATACAAAGAACTCCATGATCTTCTAGAACCATTTCAAAAAGATCTTAGGTAGTAGAAACCCACACGTCTCCTCTAAATGTATATTTTTTTTCTTTTGAGATTGCAAAATTAAGACGCCACCTTGTTGATTTTGGATCAAACTTGTAAATCAATTCTGTAACATCAGAGGGCAATTTTTCAGGATTCAGGTGATATGGTAATAATTCTAGGACAAAGTCTATTTTCTCTATTGCATTATCATACCATTGTTTTTCTTCTGTATCTAAAACAAAGGAGATTTTTGGGTTACCAAAAAAGTTAATAATAATTTTTATTGCATTTCCTGAACCACGCCGTCTCTTCATTTCTTTAAAAACAGCTTTGATTTGTTCCCATCGTTTAAATTCAAACCATTTGAAAAATTCATCATTGAAGGCAAGTGGAATATCCCACTCAAGGAAACTCACAAAATCCTCATCTTCTGGAATAATCTCCTCTTGGGAAATAGAGAATCTTGCATCAAGATAACCGTACATCACCTCAATTTCCCAGGGTGATATTCCATGATATCGAAGATTTGTTTTCAAATCAATTTCAGACACTAGTCAATATTCCTGAAATTTGTAATTAAATCTTCAAAATTTTGTCAAATGGTAAAAATCACAACAAAAACTAAAATTATAAGGAATGAAATTCCATGTAACTTATGAAGAAAGAATATGTTGTAAAAAGCATCGATACTGCACCAGATGGGGCACCAAATGTGATAATTTCACTAGCTTCCATTAAAGATTTTAAGGAAGGCACTTCCTCCCCCCCAAATCCATTTGGTTCGCCTAAAGTCATGGGATTTTCTAACATGAATGACATGATGAAAGATTTAAACAAAATGTTATCTGGCGGAGGCGGTGGATTAGGCATGCAAAGTGGGCTTACTCAATTAAAACTTGAGATGCATGAATACAAAGAAATGGGTCTAGCAGTAGGTGATAAGGTCTTTCTTGAAATGATCAAAGAAGAAACTATGGGTATTTAGATCCTTTTTTTCTTTAATTATCTATATGGTATTGATGTATTTCCAGAGATAAAACAAGCTTATGGTACTAATTACAAACAACATCGGTTTCCATGCGAAGACTGGAAGACTTGGTGTATCAAGCTTTACCTTATAATTATCGAAAATTGTTTGAACATTTTTTTTAATTTTGTCGTGCCAAATATTATAATCTATTTGATATTTTTTTAAAATCTCTTCTATTTCATAAACAACTGGTGTCCGTTGAGAAACTAAATGTTGAAGATAATCTCGAGAGACTTCTACTTCTGCATGAATTCCTATTAACCCCTTTTTCAAATCTACCATTCTTACATGAATTTCCCAAGGTTTTTTTAATTTAAGATTTAACCCGCTCCCTATTTGATCTGGTTGTTTGTGTTCAAATTTTACTTTTGTAAATCCCTCTGATGTAAAAATTTGAAGTAATTCTTCAAAATTTTTCTTAACGACGATGTGAAGTTGTTCTAGACCTTCTCTATTGTCTGCAATGATTTTATGCTTCAGACCATCCAAAAATGACACTGTTTTTGGATAACTCGTCATGTACTCCATTATTTGACCCAAAGAAAACTACTATTTAAAGTCCAGTGGAAAGGTTTTGAATATTACACATTTGCCAACCCTCTAACATAGACACACTGGTCTGAGGATATGGCCATTTCAGAAGGACTGATTTTTCTATCTGTTAATTGGGCTCCAGAATCTCTTACAATTGCAAAAGGTTTCGATTCTGCACCTTCTCCCATTTTGTGATTTGCTATGGTGGCGATATTATCCACAACTGCTTGAAACGTGACTTTAAGAGGATTTCCATCCAGATCTTTTGTGGATCTCATGTCCAACACTGGTTCAATTCCAGCACATGAAATTGCAACTCCTGAAGTACCTACTCGTCCTGGCATTAAACGACTATCAACAAGGATAACTCCAACATGAATTGAGAAATTTAAAAATATTTTTCTTCTTATTTGCTCTGCTACAAGAAACGGATTTTTTGGATAGAGTATAATCTGGTCCTTTTTTGCATTTGACTTGTCAATTCCTCCATTGGGTGCCATAATGTTATCTGACGAAGTAATTACAAAACCTGCTATTCCTCCAAAAATCTTATCAGTCTCTCTTAGGATTATTTCGGCTATTTCGGGTTTCATTTGAAATTTTTTAGAAATTTCATATCCCTTGGTTGAAACTGTGATTTGGTTTGTATTTACTATCCTACCTTGTGAATTTGAGATATATTTTGTTGAAATCACTAATACATCATTTTTTTGTAAATTTATCTCATTTTTCGCTAATGTGTCTAATAATGCCTCATAAACATCAAACTTGCCAATTTTTCTTTCTGAAAGCAAGGTCAAAACAGTAAGAGACATAATTTGTATTGAGTTTTGTTTCTTTTTTATTCTTCTGAAATGCGATATTCTTCATTTTTTCCATTCAAAACCTGGCATAATATCAAAAAAATCATCCAAATTAAGACTCTAGAAACTTAGAAAAATATGAAACTGAGTGTCCCTGAATCTGTCGTCAATGTTTGATAATTAGAATCTCCCTAGATTTTTGAAAAATTCCTAATGTTATGATTCGATAGTGATCCTTTTAGATCATTAATTCCCAAAAAACTTGATGGCAGATTATGCTCAAACTTGGAGACGAGAACTACGGATCCACGAATTAGTTGAAATTGCCAAAAAAGAGATCGAAATAGGCACAGAAATTAACAAAATTTACGAAATTTTAGATGATGTGATATATACCAAATGGCGGTCAATTCCAACTACCAGACGAGCATACATAGAATCAGTCAAAAAAAATTTGATCAATCAGTACATGATAGCGGTTTAGGTAATTTATCAAAATCATGAATTGTTCTAAATGCAAAATTCCTATGGCAAAAGACCAAACCAATAAAGTGTTTGAGGATCAACTAGCATCTTTCATTAACCTACTTTGTGAAAAGCGTGGACACAGAATGTTTAGTCTATACGATGTAAAAATTAAATCTCAAAAGGATTGAATCTACCTGTAAAGCTTTTAATCTGTAAAGGAAGCTTTTTCGATTATGAATATCGTGGAGAAAATTCTTGCTCGTGCCTCAGGTAGAGAAAATGTATCTCCTGATGATATTATCTTTGCTGATATCGATAAGGTGATGGTCCATGACGTTTCAGGACCTGGTGTAATTAAGGTATTTGATAAATTAAAAAAGCAAGGCGTAAATGTTGACAAATTATGGGATCCCTCAAAGGTTTGGGTAGCTGAAGATCATTTTGTCCCATCAGCTGACAAAATTTCAGCTGAAAATATTGTGAAATTACAAAATTTTACAAAAAACTATGGAATTAAAAAACACTTCAAATATGGGATGGGACAATATGGTATTTGCCACACTCTATCTCATGAGGAGGCTTTGGTTTTACCTGGAGAAGTGTATGTTGGAGGTGATTCACATACAAACACTACTGGGGCTTTAGGAGCATTTGCTTGTGGTTTGGGTCATACTGATATTGCATATGTTTTATTGAATGGAAAGATTTGGTTCAAAGTTCCTGAAACTTTATACTTTAAGCTAAACGGTAAACTACCAGATCATGTAATGGCAAAAGACCTAATCTTAAAAATAATTGGAGATATTGGGACGGATGGAGGTGCCTATAGAACCATGCAATTTGGTGGAAGTGGAATTGATGAAATGTCTGTTGAAGGTAGGCTAACGCTTTGTAACATGACAACAGAAGCAGGAGCAAAAAATGGAATTGTAGAGCCAGACCAAAAAATAGTAAACTATCTTACAACTAGGGGGGTTACTAACATTGCTTTAGTGAAGGGAGATCCCGATGCAGAATACTCAGAAGTATTCGAATATGAAAGTTCAGAAATGGAACCAATCGTTGCAAAACCTTTTTCACCAGAAAATACCGTTATTGTAAGAGAAGCTCCAAATGTCGATTTGGATAAATCATACATTGGTTCTTGCACTGGTGCAAAATATGAAGATCTCGAAGCAGCTGCAAAAATCCTCAAAGGCAGAAAAGTAAAAATCAGAACTGAAGTTTTACCTGCCGCTATTTCTATTTACAAACGTGCCATGGAAAATGGTTTATTGAAAATATTCTTAGATGCAGGAGCTACAGTTGGCCCACCTACTTGCGGAGCTTGTTGTGGAGCTCATATGGGAGTTTTAGCAAAAGATGAAATTTGCATCAGTACAACCAATAGAAACTTTCCTGGAAGAATGGGCCATGTGGAATCTCAAACTTATCTTGCATCGCCACTTGTTGCAGCTGCATCTGCTGTAACGGGAAAAATTACTGATCCGAGGGATTTAGATTGAAAGGAAATGTAATAAAATATGAAAGGGATAACATCGATACTGATGTCATAATTCCTGGACAATATCTTAAAATTCATGATTATGCTGAATTGGCATCTCATGCTATGGAGGGATTAGATCCTGCTTTTCATTCTAAGGTAAAAGAAGGTGATTTTATCTTGTCTGGTAAAAATTTTGGATGTGGCTCTTCTAGAGAACATGCTCCAATTGCTCTTGCGCATTCAGGAATAAAGGCAATTCTTGCTCTTTCTTTTGCAAGGATTTTTTATAGAAATGCTGTAGATGGTGCTTTTTTGTTGCCTATAGAAATTGATGAAATTGCATACAAAAATATCTCTGAAGGCGATGAAATTGATATTGATATTAGCTCAAATCAAATCAAAAATATCACAAAAAATCAATCCTACCAAATGAAGCCCTTTTCGGAGATTATCGGAAAAATAATAGAAGCTGGCGGTCTCTTCAAATACAAACCAGATTAGGATCAAAATGGGTAAAACACTTTTTGAAAAAATTTGGGATTCACATGTCGTTGTAGAACAACAAAATCATCCGTCTTTGATATATGTGGACAGACACCTTGTTCATGAAGTAACTTCCCCACAAGCTTTTGATGGGTTACGAATGAATAACAGAACTGTCAGAAGACCTGACTTGACTATTGCCACAATGGATCACAATGTTCCTACAAACGATAGGAGTTTACCGATATTGGACCAAACCTCTGCAATTCAAATACAAACCTTGGAAAAAAATTGTAAAGATTTTGGAATTCAATTATTTGATATAAACAGCCCCAATCAGGGAATTGTACATGTTATTGGACCTCAATTAGGAATAACTTTACCTGGAACTACAATTGTTTGTGGTGATAGCCATACATCAACTCATGGAGCATTTGGAGCATTAGCATTTGGGATCGGTACAAGTGATGTAGAACATGTTTTAGCATCACAAAGCATCTGGTTAGAAAAACCAAAATCGTTTGAAATTAGAGTTGAGGGAAAAAGGAAAAATCCCCACGCAGTAACTGCCAAGGATATCATTTTATCCATTATCAAAAATATTGGTACTGCTGGAGGAACGGGTACGGTCGTAGAATATACTGGTGAGGGAATAATTGACCTTTCCATGGAGGAGAGAATGACGGTATGTAATATGTCAATTGAGGGAGGTGCAAGAGCCGGACTTGTTGCTCCAGACGAGAAAACATTTGATTACCTACGAAATAGAAAATACACTCCAAAAAACTACGAGTCCCTGGTACAGTATTGGAGAGAAAATCTCAAAACAGATTCGGATGCAAAATTTGACAAAACCTTTACTCTTCATATTGATAACATCGCTCCTCAGGTAAGTTGGGGGACAAATCCTGGGATGACTTGCGATATCACTGAATCTATTCCTACGCCTGAGGCTTATTCAAAAGGTGATCTAAATCAAGAAAAGGCAGTTGAGAAAGCTCTTGAATACATGGATCTAAAATCAGGGACTCCAATAACTGAAATTAAAATTGATAGAGTGTTTATTGGATCATGTACTAATGCTCGACTGGAGGATTTAATCGAGGCCTCTAAAGTAATCAAAGGACAAAAGATATCTGAAAATGTTAGCGCAATGGTGGTACCAGGATCTCAAATGGTAAAAAAACTAGCAGAAGAAATGGGCATTGACAAAATTTTCACTAATGCTAATTTTGAATGGAGAGAAGCTGGATGTAGTATGTGCTTGGGAATGAATCCTGATATTTTATTACCCGGTGAAAGATGTGCGAGTACTTCGAATCGAAATTTTGAAGGAAGACAAGGCACAGGTGGTAGAACTCATTTGGTAAGTCCAGTTATGGCAGCTGCTGCAGCCCTCGAAGGCCATTTTGTTGATGTCAGGAAGTTGGATTTGAATTAGTATGGAGAAATTTAAAAAAATCAAAACCATTGTCACTCCACTAGATAAAGTAAATGTAGATACGGATCAAATTGTTCCAAAACAATTTCTAAAATTGGTCCAAAAATCTGGCTTTGGGAAATACTTGTTTTTTAATTGGAGATATGATGAACATGAAAACCAAAAACCCGATTTTATCTTAAATGACAAAAAATATCAAAACTCAGAGATTCTTGTAACTGGAGATAATTTTGGGTGCGGTTCGAGCAGAGAGCATGCAGTGTGGGCCCTAAAGGATTTTGGATTTTTAGTTATAATCGCTCCATCCTTTGCAGATATTTTTTATAGTAATTGTTTCAAAAACGGAATTTTACCAATAGTGCTAGAGGAAAAAATGGTTGAACAATTAAAACAAGAATTAGGGGAAGTAGAAGTGGATTTAGAAAACCAGGTTTTAAAAACAAGTTTAGGACAAATATCGTTCGAAATTGATTCTCATAAAAAGAAAATTCTTTTAGAAGGATTGGATGATATTTCTCAAACTTTACAATTTGAAGATAAAATCTCTGAATTCGAAAAGAACTCTAAAGTCCCATCTGTTTTATGATATTGTTCACTTCTTGTTGGTTTCTCTCTATTGCCATTGGAGATTGTACATCAATCCATTGATTATCCCCAATATCATATGCGTTAATTTTTCCATTTTTTGATAATTCTTGTAAAATATCAAATGATAAATTGATCTCTTTTTGTTTGGATTTTACCTTTATTTTTTTAATAACATCTTGTCCCAAAATGTAAATTCCCAAACATTCTGACATTGGTAATTTCATAATGGGTTTTTCTTTGAACTGTTTTATTATACCATTTTCTACAACAGCAAATCCTGTCTCTTCTTTTCTTTTTGCTCTAGTTGCGATACTTGCACTACTTTTTGTTTTTATGAAATCTTTATACATTTTTTTGAGATCTACTGCACACAAATTATCTACAAACCATAAAATGAATTCTGATTCCTTGTCTAATTTTCTTCCGGCATGTAAAAGATCTCCACCAGTTCCACTTTGAGAATCTTGAACAAAAGAAATTTTTTTATTAAATGTTGAATTCTGAAAATAATTTTTTATCTGACCTCCCAATCCTTTAAAATCTGAAATTATAATTATTTCTTTAATGAAGCTAAATGAGTTTAGATACCTTACAATGTACTCAATCAAAGGCTTTTCATTAATTGGAGTCATGGCCTTTGGAAAATACTCTGTATAGGGTTTCCCTCTCGTTCCTTTTCCACCAGCTAAAATTATTGCTTTCACAGTCTAACGATATGATTTTTGTTTTCTTCTTCTTGCGCCAGGACCTCCAAATTTCTTTGGCTCCTTTCGTCTAGCGTCACCACTAATCAAATATTTGTCAAAATCTACGATTCTTTGTCTGAGGTCTTCTCGTGTTGACTTGGGAAAGGGATGATCCTTTGGTTCTTTTTTGGATTTTGTCCATCCAATTAAAGCTCTTGCGATTCCTACAGATATCGCATTTGCCTGACCCATAATGCCTCCGCCTCTAACTCTAATTGAAATATCAATTTTATCTCGCAGGTCTCCGCTAATTTCAAGTGGAGCAAGAATAACTTCTCGTGCTGTTTCTTGAGGTAGCATCTCTACTGGAACGTTATTAATTCTTACTTTACCATTGCCTTTGGTAATGTATACATGAGCGCTAGCAGTTTTTCTTGTTGCGAAATAGATTTCTGTTTTTGGTACAGTCATTCAGTCCACCCTATTGTCCTGCTAAGATCTGCCATGGTTGTATAATTTGATGATGGTTTTTTTATCATTGCTTTTTCAAATCTAATTTTTTTAAATGATTTTACTTCCTTTGGACTTCCAATAAATGTACGAAGTCTTTTGTGAGCTGCGATCCCAGATGATTTTTCTCTTGGCAACATTCCTCTAATCATCCTTTTCATTATGGTGTCAGGTCTCCTTGGATGTTTTGGTCCATGTTTCCAATGGATGATACTGTTAATTTTTAAAAACTCTTGATATTCTTCAACAATGTTACTTCTTGTTCCACTAATCATTATCTTGTCACAGTTTACTATTGATACTCTATTTCCTTTTAGAAGCAATTTTGCAACATTAGATGATAATCTACCTGCAATGTGATCAGTGGCATCTACTACAATTGGTCTGTCAATTGAAACTGTATCTTCTTGACTAGCCAAGGAAAACGACTCCTTTTCCTGTGGGGTTTTTCGCAATTAAGTCTGAAAATGAGATTAAATTTCCACCGCTTTCTGTAATTTTTGTGGCAGCAGATTCTGAAATAGAAAACGAAGATATCGTAATTTTATGTGGTAGGCTACCTGTCCCAAGAATTTTTCCGGGAAAAACTATGGTATCATTATCTTTGGTTAGCTGACCAATCTTGTACAAGTTAATTTTCCTTCTAGCTATAGATGGTTTTAATGCATATTCGGCTAGTTTCCCCCAAATTGGAGCATTATTTTTCGAAGATGCCTTCTTTAGATCCTTTGCCATTTGTATTACTACTCTACTAGTCATGTGAATAATTCGTTTTTAGACCCAAATATAATGTGTATGCTTGATTTATTCTACTTTTAATTGCTCGATCATGTCTTTGAAATCCACTACCCCATTTCGAAGTTCTTCTACTCCTGCAAGAATAATATCTTCAGGTTTTAAGGCACCCGTAGATTCTACTGTAAGAATTTTCTCATTTTCTTTGTCGGTGTCAACAAGTGTTGCAATATTAGAAGCGTTCCATTTAGCATGTTCTCGTCCACGTCCAAGTCTGGCATAGCATTCAACTTTCACTCGTTGTCCTGGCGCTAGCTGGACAATAGGAATTTTATCAGATACTGGTTTAATGGAATCATCCTCTGATGTTAATTCCTCAGATAAGATAGTTTTGGTGACTTCTGTGTCTCCTGAATCTAAAACTAACATTACTTTACAATTTGAACATCCAGTTTCACTTTGACAATCACATTTTGAGGGTTCATTAAATCGTGTCAAGTCGGTCTTTATTGGAATCAAACCTAATCTGTGAGCTAGACCTTCATCAGGAAGAACTGATGAATTCTCTATAATATCGACTGTATCTATAGCAAAAATAGGGACTCCGTTAAGACATAATCGTCTTAGAGCATTTGAATATTGTAGCGGGATGTCTTTTAGCTTGACTGACATTTTACTCTCATCTTTTGAAATAACCTCTAGAGAAGACAAATCTTAATAGTAAATTTTCGAAATCCAAATAAAAATCTAGCTGGTTTCACGCATAGATAAATACCTACACGACTTACTTAATTTCGTAAATGACCGATGTTACCGTGGTAAAGTATTCCCACGAAGGAGAAAAATTTGAGTTATTGGTAAAACCTGACCCTGCGCTGGAGTACAAACTGGGAAAGAAAAAAGACCTTTCATCTGTGTTAGTTTCTGATGATATCTACACTGATTCAAGTAAAGGGACTAAACCATCAACTGAGAAATTA
Source organism: Nitrosopumilaceae archaeon (assembly GCA_035528495.1). Classification (GTDB taxonomy): domain Archaea; phylum Thermoproteota; class Nitrososphaeria; order Nitrososphaerales; family Nitrosopumilaceae; genus Nitrosomaritimum. The sequence goes on along the minus strand of DATKYM010000100.1, from coordinate 18,041 downwards.
CTCAAAGCCTTCAAAACAAAAGATACGAGTGAAATTGCTCACATAATTCTTCAAAAAGGAGATCTTAATCTTACAACCGAACAAAGGCGAAAAATGGTAGAAGACAAGAGAAGGCAACTTGTAGAGTATATTTCAAAAACATATGTGGATCCTAGAACTCATTTACCTCATCCTCCTCTAAGAATAGAGCAAGCAATGAAGGATGCAAGAGTTTCTGTTGAACCTCAAAAAAATGTTGATGAGCAAGTAAAAGAAATTGTAGAGAAATTACGTTCAATCATTCCATTAAAATCTGAAAGTGTATCACTTGAAATTATAATTCCTGCACAGTTTGCATCACAATCTTATGCAGTTTTAAAATCAGTAGGTTCTTTGAAAAATGAAGAATGGCAAAATAATGGTTCATTAAAAGCAATACTTGAAATACCCGCTGCAGCAAGGCCAAACGTGATTGATAGACTAGGTTCTATAACCAAGGGTTCTGCTTCAGTTGAGGTAATGAAGTAATGGATAATAAAAGAAAATATGTAATTCCAGGCGATGTAGTAACCACTGGTCCATATAGACCGGAGCAAAATGTAATTCTTGAAGGAAATAAGATAATTTCAACTACCATTGGTATTTCTGAAATATATGATGATTCTGTAAAAGTAATTTCTTTAACTGGAAAATATCTTCCACAAATTAATGATTTAGTAATCGGAAAGGTAATTTCTCATTCTTCATTATCGTGGGAATTAGATATCAACTCTTGCTATGTAGGATTTTTACCCGCTCAGGATGTTTTTGGTCGTGATTTTTCAGCTCATGCAGATGAACTTACTTCCAGGTTAAAATCAGGCGATCTAGTGGCAGCTCGAATTGCGAATTCTGATAGAACCCGTGATCCATTAATAACCATTGCTGATAGAGATCTTGGAAAAATTGATTCTGGAGACTTGGTTGAAATCTCCCCAAGTAAAGTCCCAAGATTAATAGGAAAAAAAGGTTCTATGATTCAAACTATTGAAAATGCGACTGAAGCGACGATAACCATTGGACAAAATGGTTGGGTGGTGGTAACTTGTGAAAGTCACGAGGGATTATTAAAGGCTAAAAAAGCAATACAAATGGTGAATGAGCAGGCACATGTTGCAAATTTGACTGATCAAGTGAAAGAAATGTTAGAATCAAAAGGTGAATCATAATGGGTGGAAGAGAAAGTACTCTAGTATTGTTAGATGAAAATGGAATTCGATGTGATGGAAGAAAAGTTGATGAACCTAGACGAATAATGATTAAAGCTGGCGGCCTTAAAAATGCTGATGGATCAGCATATATCGAATTTGGGGACAACAAAATCCTTGTTGGAGTTTTTGGTCCAAGAGATGTTCATCCTAAACACATGTCTAATACTGATACTGGAATTTTGCGAGTACGATATCACATGGAGCCATTCTCTGTTAGTGAAAGAAAAAACCCCGCTCCTTCAAGGAGAGAAATTGAAATATCCAAAGTAATCAAAGAAGCATTGTTACCTGCTGTAATACTCGATAAATTTCCAAGAACGGCCGTAGATGTTTTTATTGAAGTTCTTCAAGCAGACGGAGGAACTAGATGTGCAGCATTAGCTGCAGCATCTGTGGCATTGGCTGATGCTGGGATTCCAATGAGGGACATGGTTGCAGCTTGTGCTGCCGGAAAAGCTGCTGATACTATTATTCTGGATGTAAATAATGAAGAGGATCAAGCAGGTCAAGCAGACATGCCAGTTGGATATATGCCAAACCTGGATAAAATAACTCTTTTACAATTAGATGGCGTTCTTAGTCCTGAAGAATTTAAGAAATGTGTCAAAGTTGGAATAGATGGATGCAAAATAGTTTATGAACTTCAAAAGAAGGCGCTGCAAGAAAAATATTTTCAAAACCGTGGAGATCAATAAATGGCGCAACACAGTGTTATCGACGATTTGAAAAAATCAAAAATTTTGGAATTACTTGATCAAGGAAAGAGATTAGATGGTAGAGGACTAGACGAACCAAGAAAACTAACCGTAGAAGTAAATGCAATTCCCAAAGCCAACGGTTCAGCAAGAGTAAAACTAGGAGATACTGAAACTATCTGTGGTGTAAAAATACAACCTGATAGACCTTTTCCAGATATGGGGGACAAGGGAATTTTTATTTGCACTGCAGAACTTTTACCTTTATCTCATCCAAGTGTTGAAACTGGACCTCCAAACCCAGATGTTATTGAATTAGCAAGAGTAGTCGATAGAGGTATTAGAGAAAGTCATATGGTTGATATATCACAGTTAGTAATTGAAAAAAACAAATCTGTGGTAGGAGTTTTTGCAGATATAGTCGTTGTAGATTATGATGGGAATCTCTTTGATGCGTGTTCGTATGCCGCAACAGCTGCTCTTTTAAATTCAACGATGCCAAAATGGGAAATGACTGATGATGGTCCAACACTTGTAGAAGGTGGAGAATCAGATTTGCCAACAACCACAATTCCTGTATCTATCACTATGGCAAAAATTGGTAATCATATAATTGTAGACCCTGATGGTGATGAATGGGCTAGCATGGATTGCAGAGTCACAATTACCACTGATTCTGATGGACATATTGTCGCATTGCAAAAAGGTGGCCATGATGGATTTACTTTGGATGAAATTATCAAATGTAGTGATCTTTCAATTAAAGCTGGGGCACAAATTAGAGAAACTTTAAAAAATGCAGTAAAAGCCGGTTAATAAAATGGCCAAGAAAAAATCTCTAAAAGGATTAGGAGCTAGATATGGAATTAAACCTAGAAAGCAATATACAAAAATTCATCTTCTACTAAAAGAAAAGAGAACTTGTCCTGACTGTGGTTCTAAACAGTTTGGAAGAGACGCCGTTGGAATTTGGTCCTGTAAAAAATGCACCTTCAAGGTTGCTGGATTAGCATATGACGTCAAACTTTAGTGCAAAAATAATTGTTAATGCCAAAGAGAAAACAAAAGCAATTTTTGATTCAATAAACACCGATAATAAATTTTATCCAGAAAATCCGACAAACACAAATATGAAATTCACAGATAAAATTATTATTTCTATTGAATCAGATCATATTCCCCATCTTCGAGCTAATCTTAATTCTAGCTTGAGATTAATTCAGGCAAGCTATGATGCAATTGAATCTGTCAAAAAATAATTTTTGTGAAGTGATTTATAAAATTTAAAAAACTATAATTTAAAAATAATCAAGAAAAAAAATGGCTAAATTTAATCATGTTCCCGTCAACTTTACACAATCAGAACTTATCGAAAAAGATGACGGACATTATTACCAAACACCAAGTGGAATAATATATCCATCAATTACAACCATTTTACAAAAAACACAGACTCTAGAAAAACAACAAAGCTTACAAAACTGGAAAGAACAGGAAATTGCCGCAGATTACATTACTCAACAAGCTGCGTTAATTGGCTCTGAAACCCACAAACTGATTGAAAATTATTTAAACGGAATAGAGCATTCTGAGAAATTCAGACTCTTTTCTGAGGCTCATTTTAACAACCTTCTTCCTTTTGTAGATAAAATTAATGATATTCATGGTATTGAATTAAGACTATACAGCAACAAAATGAAACTTGCAGGAACTTCGGACTGTATTGCAGAATATGATGGAAAATTATCTATAATTGATTACAAGACCAAACGAAGCAATCAACGAGAAGAATGGCTTACGGATCATTTTATTCAAGCAACATCATACGGAGAAATGTTTAGGGAACTTACAGGGATTAAAGTGGAGCAAATTGTAATTCTTGTTTCAAGCGAAAAAAACACTAGGATTGAATTCATTAAAAACCCTGATGACTATCATGAATTACTTGAGCAACGACTAGATCAATTTTATTCCCAATACTCGATATAACCTCCGGTAAAGATATAATGAAATTAAAATCTCTCGAATGATATGTCAACTGGACAAATGCCTCCCTGGCTTCAGGAGCAATTAATGAAAATGCAGCAATCTCAACAAAATCTCCAAGCAATAATGCAACAAAAACAACAAATTGAAATGGAAAAAATTGAGATTGAAAAATCCCTTGAAGAACTAAAAAAGGCACTAGATGAAGATATTGTGTATAAACACACAGGCTCCATTTTGATAAAATCTACTAAAAAAGAACTCATTGAAGACCTTGAAGAAAGAGGCGAGCTTGCTAAAACTCGTTCGACAGTTCTTGAAAAACAAGAAGGTAGACTAAAAGAGAATCTAAAAGAACAAGAGGCTAAAATCACAGAAATGATGAAAAGTGGAACTCCTACAGGTCCAACTACAAATACTCAGGTAAATACCCCTCCTGATAACCCAAGAAAATAAGGGAATCAAAATTTCAATTAAGATATTAATAAATTGCTTGAAGTAGATTTGGTGAAATTAGAAAATTTACGAATAGTCGTCGATGAAAGAGAAAGGAAAAGTGGAATTCCTGATCTTCTCAAATCAATCGGACTGAATGTAGAGATGAAGACTCTTCCTATTGGTGATTATATTGTAGCTCCTGAAACTATAGTCGAAAGAAAAAGTATTCGAGATCTATTGGCCTCTATATTCGATGGACGATTATTTGACCAATGCACCAGACTAAAGGAAAATTTTGAATTCCCTGTAGTTCTGATGGAGGGAAACGTTGATGAAATCGAAGAGATAGCTGAAAATCCACTAGTATTCTATGGTGCTCTCTCAACAGTAGTTATTGATTTTAAAATTCCAGTAATCCCCACTCCTAACGCTGCTCATACTGCAAAACTACTTTTATCGATGTGTTCAAGAAAAGACTCTCCTAAAGGCCCATTTTTGAAAAAAATTAGGAAATCAAATGATTTAGAGAAACAACAACTTTCTTCTCTTTGCAGTCTTCCAGGAGTTGGGGAAAAATTTGCCACTCGAATGTTGGAAAAGTTTGGCTCTCCAATAAATGCACTCAATGCTACAATATCAGAACTTGCCAAGGTAGAGGGTCTTGGCGAAGCTCGTTCAAAAAAAATAAAGAAAATGCTTGAATCTGAAAGTAAATTTCTAAAAAAATCAAACCAAAAAACATTACATGACACCTGATACCGTTAAATAAATTAAAAAATCTGAAACATTTGTGTTAGTTTCAACTGAATGGTTAAAAAATAATCAATCTAATCCAGATCTTGTAATTTTAGACACACGGCCAAAAACAATGTTTCTTTACGGACACTTGAGAAATTCTCAATCACTAACCATAGAACAAGTAATCAAATTTGATCAATTCGGTTCAAATTTAGTTGGTGATGAAGACATGCTATCTTCTCTTTTTGGTTCTATTGGAATAGATGACACAAAAACTGTACTTGTTATCGGAGATTCGATGGATCCTTCTGCTGCTAGAATTGCATGGACTCTTCTTTATTTGGGTCACAAAAATACTCATATTCTTGATTCAAACATTTCTGGACTTCAGGAAAAAGGATTTGATTTTACAAAAAAAATATTCTCCCCAAAACCTGTTTCTTTTTCTCTGAAGATAAACCCAAAAATTAGAATAGAATACAAAAATCTGAGTGAGAATTTAAACAATTTTGTAATTTTAGATGCTCGTAGTCCTCAAGAATATATGATGGGTCATCTACCTAATTCAAAATTAATTCCATTTACTGAAGGCATTAGTTACACTGGGAATTTATTTCAAGAAAAAATTTTTTTGGAAGATATGTTTTCAAAAAATAATATTTCTAAAGAATCTGAAATTGTATGCTATTGCATGCATGGACATAGAGCATCAAGTCTTTTAGTCCAACTGTTGATTGCAGGATTTAACCATGTAAAACTCTTTGATGGCTCATTTGTTGAGTGGAACGGCAGAGGTTTGCCTCTTGATTAATTTTTTTTTAAGAGGTGTCCCGCACATTGGACACTCTATGCCATTTTTATGGTTAGAGCGACAACCTGGACAATAATGAATCCATCTTCCTACATCTTTGATACCGCTGGTCATTATGGGGGAAATTTTTAACCCTAGATTTTTTGCAACATTTGAGATTGAAAAATCATCTGTAATTAATTGACCTTCAAGATCTATGCATAAAGCAATAATTGACAAATCCGGTTTTGAAAGTTGTTGATAATCCCCTGTATTTTTAGCAGCTGTGATAGCTAAATCCATGGCCTCTTGATTCGGTTCTCTAATTTTTAATCTACTAGTTTCCAGTAATGTTTCTAAAACTTCGTGATTTTTCTTGATATGTTTTATTTCCTCATATACCATCGATGTAGTGTAGCAGTCATTGACACTCCCAAACGGAATCCCTGCATAAAATGCACTTGCATCTAGAATTCTAAAATCCAAGTTTGCTCATCTGTCTTAGTCCTTTTTTCTTTAATCTTATAAAGACTGCAGGTTTTTTGTATTTTTTTATTATGATTGGTTCTTCATAGCCAGCAGATTTTACAACCTGTGCATCCATAACTATGTGGCAATCATGTGATGATATTATTTCTATTTTTTCATCGGGAACCACAATCGATTCTAATCTATAGACAGGTGCTACAGGCGTAATTATCAGTACATTAAGACTTTCATGAAGGATTGGCCCACCTAATGAAAATGAATGACCTGTTGAACCACTTGGCGTTGCAATAATCACCCCATCCATTTTTTGTTTAACTGTATCGTTTTGAAATTTAATTTCTATTTCGGCTGTTTTAGTAAGATTAGTTCTATTGATATAAATTTCATTTAATGCTGGAGGAAATTCTTTACCTCCACAAGAAGCTACGACTCTAATCCTTTTATCTAAAAAGAACTTACCTTTTAAAATTTGATTTATTGCATTATCTAACTCTTCTATGGTAATCTCTGCAAGTATTCCTCTATTTCCTCCTACGTTAATTGTAAGTATTGGAGTTTCATTGTCCAAGTGCCGGAAGACCCTAAGAGTGGTTCCGTCTCCTCCAAGTGTTACTACAAGATCTAAATTCTCTTTTTTTAGATCTGCAAGTGTTTCAATCTTTATTGCACCTTTTACTTCAATGGGGGCAATGGTATACACTTTAGACTTTATGGCCAGAAATTTTTTTGCAACATCTATGGCTGTATCCTCTGATTCCTTTGACCCTACTTTACTAACAATCGCAACTTTGTTTAGTTTCAACCACTTTTTCTGATTTTCATTTACTTAAAAATGATATTTTTGAGGTATCCTTGAGGAAAAACAATTAAGTATGAAACCAAATTTATGAAATATAATGAGTTACGCACACCCTGAGGTTCTAGTAGATACAGATTGGATGTCTAAAAACCCTCCAAATGAAAATAGAAAATTAGTTGAAGTTGATTATGATCCGGTAAATGGATATCAGAAAGGTCATATCAAAAGTGCAAGCTTAATCTGGTGGAAACGAGATATCAATGATCCAATAACTCGAGACATTATCAGTAAAAAACAATTTGAGGAATTGATGGCAAGAAATGGAATTACTGCTGATACTGAAGTAATTCTGTATGGTGATTTTAACAACTGGTTTGCTGCATTTGTTTTTTGGGTTTTCAAAATATACGGACATGAAAATCTCAAAATAATGGATGGTGGGAGAAAAAAATGGGAATTAGAAAATAGAGAATATACAACTGAAGAACCACAATTCGAATCGACCAAATATGTGGCACAACCACCTAATGAGGGATTACGTGCGTACTTGTTTGATGTTAGCAGAGCATTGGATAAAGAAGACACTGTAATGGTAGATGTAAGATCTCCTGCTGAATTCACAGGAGCAATAACTGCACCTCCAGAATATCCAATGGAGCATGCTCAACGAGGAGGACATATTCCTGGTGCAAATAACATTCCTTGGGCAACTGCTGTAAATGATGCAGATGGGACTTTCAAATCAGTAGATGAGCTTAAACAAAATTATGAACCAAAAGGGATCACACCAGATAAAGATGTAATATGCTATTGCAGAATTGGGGAAAGATCTTCTCACAGTTGGTTTGTTCTAAAGTATTTGCTTGGTTACCCACAAGTTCGAAACTATGATGGCTCATGGACTGAATGGGGTAACATGATAGGAAATCCTGTGGAAAAATAAATTGCTTTTAGACCTTCCTATTTTAAAGCAAGGTTCCTTTTATTATGTCAAAGACGGATCTTCAGAAATTATTATGGAGGATAAAACCAAACGAGGTCTTACAGTAAAGGAAACTTCAGTTGATGAAAAATTAAACGTCAAAGCAGACAAGGGTATGATTCATGATATGGATGGTATTGGACATTGGGTTCCAATTAGATGGTACTTTTCAAAAAACCTATTTGATTTAAACCAAGTCTCAAAACATGCTGAGGCTATGGAAAAAAAATACACTGAACTTAGGGAACTTACTTGTCCTGATGACGACTAGATAACCTTTTTAAAGAAAAACAATGTATTGAAATCAAATGTCCGTACTCCTAAAAGATCGTGTTTGGTCAATGGAGGCATCTACTGCAAAGCGTGGAGTTTATCCTCTACATGGTTTCAAATTGGGACTTTATAGATTACCAATTACTCTAGAAGATCCAGACGAAATAAAGTCCGTTCATGACGGTATGAAAAAGGCATTTGAAATGGACGCATATGCCGATAGAATCTTTGCTACCTATCGTTGGAAAGAACAAAACATGGATGATCCTGATGCCAAAGGCTATGAAGAAGTTGAATTATCTGTAACAGTAGAAATTGTCACAGGAGAAGTTGTCGATATTATCTATCAAATATTTCCGATTGAAAAATTTGGAGATCCGCAATGGGTAAAAGATTATAGGAAAAAAGCAGATCATTTTGCAAAAATGATTATTGATACTATTTTACGAAATACAATTTTGGCCGATAAGATGATTGATTCTATAATTAAAGATGAAAAAATATCTGAACTAAACGCAATTATAAAATTAGAAGAAATGACTCCTTTGGCAAAAATAGTCCTTGATGCTAAACCAAAACCAAAACCTGTAGAAGAATTAGCGGGAGATGAAGGGGGACCTGCAATTCCTGAACTTGATGGTCCCAAATCTGGTCCAATCGATGTTGAGTTTAAATCAAAAATGAGGGCCACTGCTGCATTTAGCGCTTCAGGATATTCCATTAAGACATGGGGACGACGTGGTGCAGACAATAAACAATTAGGAGTATGGGGAGAGTTTGTATCTGTAGATTATGATATTTGTATTGCAGATGGTGCATGTATAGAAGCGTGTCCTGTTGGAGTTTACGAATGGTTTAACACCCCCGGAAATGTTGCATCTGAAAAAAAACCCCTAATGTCAAAAGAACCTGATTGTATTTTCTGCCTTGCTTGTGAAGGTGTATGTCCACCATCGGCTATCAAGATTTTTGAACAAAAATAAATCCTAAGTTTACACGTATAAATAGCCACCACGTAGCTTGATTAGCTATACGGTATGGCAGTTAATCCTTTCAGCCAATTTGTATTTGATCTTTTTATAATTTCAGCTATAATAATTACGGCATATACTCTAAACTTTTACTATCTGACTTTTCTTTCAACTAGAAGAAAAGAATCCTTAATTACAAAGGATCTTGGTACTCCATCAGTAACTATTCAGCTTCCAATTTATAATGAAAAATATGTAGCCAAGCGCTTAGTTGATGCTGTATGTGCGTTAGATTATCCTAAAGACAAAATGAAAATTATGGTTTTAGATGATTCTGATGATGATACGGTTGACCTTTTAGCTGATGCAGTAAATGATTATAAAAAAAAGGGATTTCAAATTGACCATATTAGACGTGGAACTAGAAAGGGGTACAAAGCAGGAGCGCTCAAACATGCAATGCTAACAACAGATTCAGAATTTGTTGCAATCTTTGATGCTGATTTTATTCCTCCTGAATGGTTTCTTAAACGGGCAATTCCGCACTTTTCGAAACCTGATATTGGACTAATACAATGTAGATGGGGACATGTTAATGAAAACTATTCATCAATAACTAGAGCACAAGCATTAAGTCTGGACTTTCATTTTCTAATCGAACAAAAGGCAAAAAGTAACTCTCATTTATTTATGAACTTTAATGGAACTGCAGGAATTTGGAAGCGTAGTTGTATAGAGGATGCTGGGGGTTGGCACACTGCAACGCTAGTAGAAGATTTAGACTTGAGTTATCGGGCACAAATGAAAGGATGGAAATGTGTTTTCTTACCTGATATTGTTGTTGATGCAGAACTTCCAGTTCAAATGAATGCAGCAAAGCGACAGCAGTTCCGATGGGCTAAAGGATCAATACAATGTGCTATTAAACTACTTGGAGGAATTGCTATTAAAAGAAAAGTTTCCATTGAGGCAAAAATTCAGGCCTTTATTCAATTAACACGTCACATAGTTTATCCATTGATGCTAATTCAATTTTTAGCATTACCTATTCTTTTAGCTGGTGATATCAATCTCTATGTTGTAAGCTTTATTCCTGCTTTGACTATTGCAACATATCTTGCTATGGGGCCTGGGGCATATCTTATGATAATTCAAAAAATGTATAACAAATCGTGGAAATCAAAAGCCAAAATCTTACCCTCATTACTTGTCTATAATGCTGGAATGTCAGTGAATAATACAGTAGCAGTTTTTGATGCCGTGTTTGGAAGAAAAAATGAATTTTTACGGACTCCAAAATATGGGATAATAAACAAACAAGATAACTGGAGAGATAAAGCATACAATTTACCATTTACCAAAACTACTTTACTTGAAATCTTTTTTGGGGTTTATGGAATAATGGGAATTTTAATTTCTATATTTTCAAACAATCCTATCTTTGTACCTATTATAGGACTGCAAACAGTGGGATTTTTCTTTATTGCATTCATGAGTGTCTCTCATACTAGTTTTAAAAGAAATAAATCAACCCAACCACGTGTTCTTACCAAGGACGAAAAAATGGCGAATAAAATTTACACCCTCTCCATGGTTGGAATCTTGGCAATCATCGTTTTTGGAGGTTTCATGGCAATTTATGGCTATAATGTTGATATTTACCCTCTTGATAGAATACGAGGCCAAATGGATTCCATAGTTGGTTCCTCAGATACTGTGGTAATTCAATCTCATCTGTCTGAGATAAAAAAAGATTTAGCGATAGTAATGGTAAACTTGGAAACTACGGATTGGAATGATGATGGAATCGTAGAAAAAAACCCTGTTTGGATTTTTCCAACAGAATCAACAAATTTTCTTAGGATAGAAAAGGCTGTAGATTCTATGATTGTAATTAATGAAAAGATTTCTGTCGTTCCTAAAGATAGCTCTGCTTATCATACTGGAATTTTAGATATCAATGCACAAGCTAAGATCCTTAAAGAAAACGTTATGGATGCAACTCCTTACATGTACGTAAGCGTTTCAAATATCGTTTTTAGTACAATGTGGATTGCAATAATAATCGGAATTTTTGCAGTACTTAAACGAAAGAAAGATCAATTAACAATGCTAGATGAGACATCAGGCGTTTAAGAAATATTCAACTCTATTCTAATTTCATCTACTGCTCTAATGCCGTAGATATCTCTTATTTGCTGAACTCTTATTGATTCTTTCAGCAGGTCTCTTCCTATAGAATCAACCAAAATTGAAAATACGTCACTAAATCTAATTTCCCATTTATCTGCGCAATCAAGAATCTTACTTACAGCCCACCTTCTTACTTCATGAGGCAATGGAATATTGGTACTTGCCTCTATTGATAATCTGTCAAATAGATTGATGATATTGGCTGTCTGAGTTGCCATGCTTTCAAGATCTTTTGCTTCTCCATACTTTGACTCCGCTTGCATTCTTATGTTTGATTGATATTCTGATAGTTTCAACAATGCCATCATTTCTTTTGAAGTGTCAGTAGATACCTTGTTTGTAACATTTTTGACTGATTGTAACTCCTGAAACACCTTGTCCGTTTTTTTATGAAACTCTGCCGATAATGCATCTTGTGTTTTTAACATTTCATCTATTGATGATACCTTTTGATCAATTGTGTTTGTTTTATCAAAAACATTATTTTTAAAATCCACAAAATCTTCTTGAACTGATTTTAATCCCTCCCCTACAAATGCAGTAGAATCTGCTCTATGTGAAAGAACTCCTATCTCTGCCTGAATTTGGTCCATTTTTCCACCAAAATCTGAAATTCTTTGAGTTTTTCCTGCAAGGGCGTTTATTTCACTCTTAATGGATTCTAGTTCAGAACTCAAACTACCTATAGAATTTGTTTTAGCCGCTACGGTATCGAACTGCAGTTTTAGGCCATCAATAACACCTCCTAGAGAATCTATTCTTTCAGCTTTTCCTGAAATTGAATCGATGGCAGTTTTTATCCCCTCAAGCTCTGAATTCAAGTTAGAAAAGGATTCAGTCCTACCTACAATCCTATCTAGCTCCTCTTTTAGATTGGATATTGCAATGGATGATGATTCAATCCTGTCAGTTTTTCCAGAAATAGATTGAATCGTATTTTTTAGGCCATCAACTTCTTTACTAATACTCAATACCGAATCTGTTTTACCTGAAATATTTCGCAGATCATCTCTTACCTCATCAATTCGTTGGGCAATCTTGATAATCATTTTAGAGTTATTGCGAATTGAACTCATACTTTCTTCTACTTGTTGAGATAATTGTTCTGGTTTAGGAGCTGATTTTTGTATTTGATTTATTTTGTTTACTTCTTCTTGAAGTTTGGATGTTTGACTATTAATTTTTGTAATAATATTTGATTGGGTTCTTACCTGATTTAATCCAGCATATAGTTTTTGATTATCGTCTTCAATGATGTTTAACCTATTAGATTGTTTTTGGATATTTTCTAGCGTGGAGGTAAGTACATCTATCATTTCCTTCATGGATACCAGAACTTTTTGATTTTCACCAAAAATCTTGGACATCACTTTAATCTCCTTTTGAAGCGCTTTAGTAGAATCTGAAACTGTTGCTACTTTTTTTAAAATAGCAGCAGGAGTTGGTTCTCTTTTGACAATTTTTGAATTACTCGAGGTTTTAGCTGCTTGGTTAGATACTTTCATCGTCTTTGATGGTTTTTTTACCATATACTTTGAAATGAAAATATTATGATAAAAAAGTATCACTAATCTATGACTTTCACAAAATGGGCTATTTGTTGAAGTTTTTAGACATCAGCATAGATTCAGTGATAATTTCATGTGGCAAACTGATTGAATTCAATTGATTATTTTTGAATGAGTCGGGGGTGGTTTTGTTAAATAAGTTAGATACTCACCACCAATTTCGAGTTCAAATTTGAAGAACCGCTTTTACTCAAAATTTAATGATTTTAGCTTTTTTTGTGACTGAGGGTCCAAATTGATCCCTACCTCGCTTGGCGCGGGGTATATAGTCAGGAAGATAGATTTTGCACTATTTGTGCGAATTTCGTTCTGGAAATATGCTGATATCAAAAAAATGTATTAAATATTACTGGAATTTAAGACCAAAAACGCTTAGTTGTTTGGTAAAAATTAAGGCGTAAAATGTCCAAAGGATATTCGTTAAAAATTATCCGAATAATCCGTAAATTTGCCAGTTGAAATATTTTTCTTCACGTATGCTCATTATCTTTTCTAAAAAATGAGCAACTATGTGTATTTTTTGGTAATTTCACTTCCAAAGGAGAATAAATTTTTGCAGGTCTCATGTGAATTTATTTTTAGAGGAATTTTACATTTTACACACCTTCTAGTTACAGCTTTTTTACAAACTGTGCAAATTGCAACTGGGACTAATGGTCCCTCACAAATACCACATGCGTAAAAAATGTTCTTTGAGAGGTCATTTCCATCATTACGACTTTCACTTGCTACTAACTGGCAAGGAGCAGCTGCGGATTTGGACTCATCTATCAGGGGATTTACGACGAAACTTATTCCTCTCAAAGTATTCATGAAAGTTATGATGATTTTTGTTATATGGCGCTACCGTATGTTTTGTGGCATGCCTTGATATTGATTAGAACATCACCTTATCTCAATCTCTGAAAAAAATACACCAAAGTTGGGATGAGACAAGTGCGGGTTTTGTTAAATTAGTTAGATACACATCACTTTTTTTATAATTTTAGAATCTTTTTTCCATAAGAATCTCTTAAAATAAAAATTAACTCTTCTATTGTAAACTTTTTAATAGAATCTGACATCCATTCTAATTCTGATTTTTTGAGAAAAATAAAAAAGAAAAAATGGGAATCCATTATTTTAGCCTGAAGGCAAGTCTTCAACTTTTAATCGCTTATCAAAAAATAAAGATGCAGTAAGATCTCCTGTAACATTAATCATTGTCCAGATCATGTCCAAAATTCTATCCACTCCTAATGAAATAATGAACTATTACAGTACTGTGGAAAGTGTGTCTAGAAATGTTGATTATTCACTTTTGATAGTTCATTAAAATTATTTGAATACAAATCTCAAAACTGAGAATTGTGTATAATCATGAAATACCTGATAATCAAGTAAATTTATGAATAATTTATTTTATTTTCTAATGTTCTCGTTATTGTTAATACCTATTGCAGATGACATATTTGCGGAAACCATAAAGGTTCAGATTCCTACAGGGTCATCTATACCACTGTCCACCATACATTTTACCCCTGATGAAATTTCAGCAAGGCCAGGAGACAAGGTTCAATGGGGAAATACCGACTCAGTATTTCATACGATCACCTCAGGTACACTGAGCTCTGGTCCAACTGGAATGTTTGATAGCGGTCATCTAAAACCAGGAGGGCAATTCGTTGTACTATTTGAGGAGCAACACATCGGCGAAATCAAATATTTTTGTACTATACATCCTTGGATGTTCGGAATTGTCAACATTGTTGATCTTGAACCAGAGTTTAATATTTATCACAATGTAGGTTCTGGGGTTTCAGATTCTGGTGTAGATATTGCATACAAGGTGAAAAGAAATTTGGTAAACGTCGAGGTCAACCTCGAAAAAAACATGATTTCATTTAATTTTGCAGGCAAGATAAATAATGATAAATTTATTGTAAGGTTACCTTCAGAACTTATCAAAGATCCAAAATCTGTTTGGATAGATGAGAATCAAGTTACTGATTTTGATTTAAAAAAGGCAGATGGATTTACAACACTTACTGTAACATTACAAGAACGCACACAGCAAGTCAAAGTAGTTGGAACTGTAGTTATTGGAAAGCCATCCATAAAAGAACAAGTTTTGATCAATCAGATATTTGGAATCACCGACAAAAAATTCTATGAGAGCGGAGATCAAATCATAGTTTCAGGAGAGATTCAAAACCCTGTTCAATTATATCAAATCTCTCTAGATGTTATTTCCCCCCGAGATGTAGCAGTCTTTCATATGGAAGTACCACTAGTTGATGAAACAAAATTTACTGAAACCATTCCAACAATTGGTGTCCTACGAGAATTAGGCGAATACACTGTGAAAATTACTGCTCCAAGTGCAAAAAGCTCCTTTATGACTTTCGAATATGGTATCGTACCAAGCGAATTTGACATAGAACCAGAGGAATACGAATCACCTTTGAAACAGGTAAAATCAGGCACAGAACCAAGCGAGGTAGCCTGCAAGGAGGGGCTTGATCTATTTATGAAAAATTCAAACGGTGATGCAGTTTGTCTTACACAATCTACTGCAGAAATTCTGTTACAACGAGGTTGGATAAGTAACTTTTAGCGTTAACCATCTAGGAAACTGGGGATTTTTGTGGACTATATTGAAATAGAAATAATCGCAATTGTAATTCTCATTGGTTTTTATGCACTTTTTAGTGGACTTGAAATTGCAATAGTTGGGACCAGACGATCAAAAGTAATGCGACTTTACCGCAAAAAAGTTCGCGGGTCAGCCGCTCTTTTCAAATTAAAATCAAATCCAAATAGAATGACATCTAGTGTAAATCTAGGAAATACTTTGGTAAATGTGGCATCTTCAGTGTTGGCAGCAGATGTAGCTATCAAATTATTGGGAGAACAAGGAGTGGGTATTGCCATTGGAATTATGACTTTTGTGATATTGATTTTTGGGGAAATATTTCCAAAGACTTTTTCGAATATTCAACCTGAAAAAGTAGCTTTACGCTTTAGCCCTTTTCTCCTTGTATTTTCTTATTTGACGTATCCTTTTGTTTTATTTTTAGAATATATCACAAAAGTGTTTTTAAAATTAGTGGGAGGATATTCTTACCCAAAACCAATTACTGAAGAAGACATCAAGGAAGTTATCGATTTAGGATTATCTGACAAAGCTATAGAACAAGAAGAGCACTCTCTAGTACGAAAGGCCCTTGAATTTGATGACAAACCAATCGTAGATGTAATGACACCTAAAAAAAATATCTTTTCATTAAATGGCGATTGTTTACTATCTGATGTTTTCCCCCAAATTGAAAAAAGAGGGTTCTCTAGAATCCCTGTGTTTTTATCATCTCCTGAAAATATTGTTGGAATCTTACACATATGGGACATTGCAAGATTGCCGGAGGACCAATATGATAAAACTATAATCAGAAATATTACCAGAAAACCATTTTTCGTTTATACAAATGAGAAAATCAGTGATTTGTTTATGGAACTAAAAAAAAATATTGACCATATGGCTATTGTTCAAAATGAAGATGAGAACTTGGAAGGCCTTATCACTATTGAGGATCTAATTGAAGAAATTGTAGGCAACATTGTGGGTGAATCAGACAAATGACAAATTTTTATGACTATAAAAAAATGAATTTCATGACGTGCGGGACGAATAACATGAAAAACATTTTCTTTTTGATAAAAAAGTATCACTAGTCTATGACTTTCACAAACTCAGTTAATGTTGACCACTTTATGCCTAGTTGTCATTTAGGTACTTTGTACTTTTAAAATAATATTTTTGGAAAATTCAGTCATTTACCTCTAAAAAAACCTCATCAATTTCACATTCTTTATTCGGTAGAATATTCAGGAATTGATATTTCAAGATCTCCAGTGAATTTGATTTTTTTAAATTAATTTTTTTTAAAAATTAGCATCGACTAACTTTTTCAAAATAATGATTTATTTTGAAATAATTATTTGAAAACTAGGATGTGATTAATCTTTATTAGATCATGATCAAAATTAGCTTTAACATATGTTGTTTTTCCACTCAATGCAATACCTATCATAAGGACATATTCCAAGCTCATTTTCTTATCTTTTCTGATTTTTAATCAATATGATTGAACCAATTATTCTTGACAAATTATTTCTCAAAAGTATAATTAATAGAATGAGGTTTTGACAAGGGTTTATTCAGACTTTCTCCTGAGGGGATCCTATATAAAAGACATATACAAAATCTGCACTCCCATAACTTTCTGAATCTTGCCTCATTCCTTTGTCTATAAAATAAGATTCTACTTTATCAGCATCATCTTTAGAATTGGCATCCCAATCCCTCCAACTATTTGGTTCTCCGCGTTTGGTTTTACTGTTTTCAGAATCATTTGTTCTGCCTATCATCCATTTTGAGTAATTTCCACCTGATTGAGACTTCACAATTTCTTCTATTTCGGAAATGATTTCTGAAGATTCCATAATTTTTTAATGTCCATCATCTTAAAAAAAGAATGCTAATAAAATCAATCATGATAATTTAAGATGGAGGTTTTGTTTTCTTTATATCATCTATTGAGTTCTCTAGATCTTTTTGAGTGATTTTAATTGCCTTGACAGATTTCTCCTTGTTCTCAACAAATCGCTTTACTCCCAAAAGGGCTGCACGATTGCATACCTCTTCAATCTCAGCTCCACTAAATCCTTTTGCCATTTCTGCTAGTTTTTTCAGATCAACATTATCTTCAAGTGGTTTCTCTTTGGTGTGAATTTTAAATATCATTTCAATACCATGTGCATCTGGATTTGGTACTTCGATTATCCTATCAAATCTGCCAGGTCGTAGAAGCGCAGGATCCACAATATCCAATCTATTTGTAGCACCAATTA
>DATKYM010000099.1:0-43338 GCA_035528495.1 Nitrosopumilaceae archaeon | reverse complement strand
TTGATGATTCTGACGGGGATGGAGTTCCAGATTTAATGGATCGCTGTCCAGATCAAATGGAGAACAAGAATAGATATTATGACCTTGATGGTTGCCCAGATTTTATTCCAGTCAGTACTAGGGCTGGGGATTTAGATAAGGATGGAATAAATGATGATATTGATTTATGTCCTGATGAACCAGAGACTTGGAATAAATTTAAAGACACAGATGGTTGTCCAGATATCATTCCTGAACAATCACGATACAAACATGATGCAGATCTAGATGGAATAATTAATGGAAATGACCAGTGTCCCTTGAATCCAGAAGATTATGACGGAGACAAAGACAACGATGGCTGCCCAGATGAATAAAATTATTTGTGAACTTAATTTATTTTAGATTTTTAATACAATAAATATACTCTAAAATTAAAAAAACCCTTATGCTTCCAAAATTTTCTAGTAAGGCTTTCCTGGCACCGATGGCTGGAGTTAGTGATCCTGCACTCAGGCTACAATGTAAAAAATTAGGTGCGGGGTTGGTTGTTACGGAATTTACAAATATTCATAGTATTATTGCAAAAGAAAAACAATTAAAAGAAAATCAAAAAACCATTCAAGAATTTATTGAATACTCTGAAGGTGAGCGACCCTTATCTGTCCAGTTATTTGGATCTGATCTTTCAGCATTAGAAAAGGCTGCAAAAATTGTAGAACCTTTTTTTGATATAATTGACTATAACATGGGCTGCCCTGCCCCTCATGTTACAAAGCAAATGGCAGGGGGTGCACTATTACAAGAAGCCAATCTTACGCAACAAATTTTTAGCACTTTGGTCAATGCGGTTAGAAAACCTGTTACATTAAAGATTAGACTAGGTGTTACTGAGGCTAGTAGATATTTGTTCAAAGATATAGCTCAAATAGCAGAAGATGAGGGAATCGAAATGATTACTCTTCATCCAAGAACAGTTAACCAGGGTTATTCTGGAAATGCTGATTGGAAGATGATAAAACAACTAAAAGAAATTTCTAGTATTCCAATTGTTGGAAATGGTGACATTACAACTCCTGAGGATGCCAAGACAATGATTGATGAGACAAACTGTGATTATGTAATGGTTGGACGGGGGGCCATGGGAAATCCATTTTTATTTGAACAAATTAATGATTATCTTAAAACTGGAACTTATAATCAATATTCTTTTAAGAATAAATTAGATTCTTTTTTTGAATATCTTCATCTCACAGAACAATATAAAATAAAATTTGCAAATATCAAAGGGCAAGCAATGAGATTTACAAAAGGAATGCAGGGGGGTTCCAAGTTACGATCAAAAATTACTTTATCAAAAAATATTACAGAGCTTGAAAAAATCATGAAAGACGCTTATCATCAATAATTACTTTTCAAGTTAAATCTATTCCAAAAACAAATTTTTTAAATTAGAATTATTCTATTAAACTGCACATATTTTAATTGAAATCAAAAATTTTCTTATGAATGTTTGATAAAACTAGATTACTACTTATATATTTCCAGTATTAATTTAATCTATGAAATTAGGATTTGAAAAATAAAAATGGCAACCGGATACGTTCTTATAAATTGTGAATTAGGTTCAGAGGAATCTGTAATTTCTGAATTAAAATCAATAGATGGTGTTAATGAGGTACACGGCACTTTTGGCGCATATGATATTTTAGCAAAGGTAACATCCGAACAAGTTGAAAAGCTTCGTGAAACCATTACTTGGAAAATTAGAAAAATTCCTAAAATAAGATCCACATTGACTTTAATGGGGATAGAAGGACAAGAATAAAATCACTTGTAATCTAAGATACTACCTTAAATTTATTCTCCAAAAAATTCACTCCAATCTTTTCCGAGAATCTGAATTATTTTGTAAGCTAGTCTATCCAAATTCACATTTGGTTCTGCGGTAATTAAAAGAATCATATTTTTTAAAGGGAAACTCATAATAACTAATTTTTCTCGTCTTGAGGCAGAATATTTAACGGCACCCATTGAATAATCAAATTTTTTCCTAGTGGAAATTCTTAAAGCTAATTCTCTAAAAACACTTTTTTGCTCCTCATCACTTTCAAATGGTATTACGTCTTCCCGGAATTTACCTTCCATCAAATCACCTTTGGCGTTAACAAAACCTGCAAATCTAATCTCTTTTTCAGAAATAATTTTATCTAATTTTTGTTTGAAAAAATCATTGGCAACATCATCCATCTCGTTCTATCTGAATAATTATGGATCTTCTCTAAATAAAAGACATACCTTAGCGCTTTGTTTCTAAGCCTCTAATTTTTCGTAGTAACTATAATTCAAAAAAATGATTAAGAGATAGTTGAAATCTGCCTAATTAGATTATTGTAAAAAACAATAATCTTTTTTTAAAAATAAAATAATTAGAGGGCTTCGTTTCCTCTCTTTTTTGATGCGATATTAAGAACATCCTCTACATTTTCGATGCATATAATCCCGTCTCCCCCCTTTCCAGTAAAAGCTGCATCTGCAATAGCAGAAACTACTGATTCGGCTTGAGAGTCTTCAACTATGGTACTGATTGTTGATACTTTGTTATATTCGGCTTCAAAAGTACCTGTTCCTCTTCCAGCCCTCATAGTCTGTCTTTTTCCGGAGCCACGTCCATTTCCTTCTAATATGGTGTAACCTCCAACTTTGTCTTTAATTGCATCAGAAACTGCGCCTACTTTATCGACTTGTATAGTTGCCTCGATTCGTTTCATTTGCATTCCTAAATCCCTACTATTTAAAAAAGATCATATGTTTTTATAAAAAATCTATGATACATTAACGTCCTGGTTATTTCATTATCCTCTGACCTTTTTAGGATGAAACAAAAATCTTATTTATGAAAAGTGATGAAAAACGATCTCATAGACTAAACTATCTTTTGAAACATTACCTAAACAATCCCCAGGAGACTGATCTTTATCTAAGAGCTAAACAAATGGGAGTTGCTGATTCTACTGCCAAAGATTACATTAGAACTGTAATTATTCAGGCCAAGAAAATTCATTCCCAATAGATTTCATTTCTAGATTCTATCCTAGATCATTTTTCCGATATATCCAACCCAATTTACGATGTAGTTTATGAGCGAGGATCCGCATTTTTTTCTTTTCTTTGTTTACTAATCTTAAACACGGTAACTTCATAAACAATCTAGTAGAAGAATAAAACAAGTATGACTGATTCTATTGTGGATGATGTTCAAGTTCTATTGGATAAAGAATTAGGCGATAAACGGATACTAGAGCAGATCTTAAGAGCAGCCCAAAATAATGAGGTAATAAGCAATTTTGAAAGAAATTATGTCAGAAAATTGGCAGAAAAATATTTGAGGCCAAAACCTCCAACTGAAAAAATTCCGGAAATACCAAAACAAACAGTCGCAGACGTTTCAATTCCGTCATCTTCCTCATCCACAGCCTCTCAAACAGCTCAACTATGGTCACAAACACCCAAAGTTACAAAATCAATTTCAAAAAATAATATGATTATGATTGGAGGAGGTATCGCAGTACTAGCAATAATTATTATTGCTGCGGTATCTTTAAGCGGAATTTCAGATACGATCTCAAATAATATTGGACCAGATCAAACATCAAGTATTTCTAAATCTTTTTCAATAAATGCAGATTCAAACTCCTACAAAAAGGGTGATATTATTTCCATCACTGGAAAATCAAATCTTTCTTTAGGAAGTAAAGTCACGATGTCAATTGAAAATTCAAATGATGAATTAGTATGGTCAGAACAAGTAAGTGTAAAAAATAATGGTCAATTCAATACTTTGACTTTTGCTGGAGGTTTTGGTTGGGAAAATACTGGAACATTTATGATAAAGGCTGAGACTAATTCAGAAAAGGCAACTTATACAATTTCATTTAGTGGATAATTATTCAAATTCTTTCCAATGATCATCGATTAATAATCTTAATTGCTCAACACTGATTTCCTCTAGATATTCACGGTAAACAATAAACTTGTTCTGTTTTACTTGTATATCTTCATAAATATCACTGGTATTTTTTGGGATTGAACCTAATTTCCATTGCTTCATCTCAAAAATCCATACCTTTGAGTCTGGATTTGAAAAATCAATATCATCACATCCAATGAAATACAGGTAACATTTTGTGGATTGATTTAATTTTTCATGCAATTTTTCATAAGCAATCATTTGTCCCATAGGTATGTTGATTTTGTCATTATGAAATCCCTTGAATTCTAGAATAACAAACCCTCCATTATGTTCAATTAACCAATCAATATCAGTTCCACCTGATGCTTTCATTCCCCGAACGATCAGATTTCCAAGAACTTCTCTACCGCGTGTAAATTCTCGTTCATCATAAATCTGGTATTTTGCGGTAGGACTCTTTCGTACAGTATAATTCATTTGATAATTAGTGGCGGGCATTGATTCTTTTTCGTATATATTATCAATCAAATCATCTGTATCACTTTTCACAAATTATGAATCAATTTACCTGATGATAAAACAGTTTGTAAAATAAATTAAAGTTATGATATTTATTATAATTTAACGAGATAAAAATTCTCCTCCCGAACCTTTATACAAAATAAAATATTCTTTCGGATTTTTTCGATTATTTTTTGCATCAAGGGCATCTTGATACATATCAAAATTCTCAATTAGATATAATTGACCATCTGGATTTTCAAAATAATCTATTCCAACTAGGCTAAATCCCCTTTCAGGTGTAAATTTTCTTTTTTCTTTTTCAAATAATTCCTCTACCATTAGTTTCAATCTGTGTTGATACTTTATCAATGCATAGTAATTTTAGGAATATACACAATTAATTTTTAAAATTTATCAAATTTTAGTGATGCCCAATCCATTGATATCTAAATTCTTCATCAATAATATCACTAACAATATCAGTATTTTTGACAACAGTTTTTGGTAATTTTACTTCAAAAAATCCTAACTGTCCTTTCCATGGGATTGGAATTCTAAATGATTTTGCCTTTTTTAAAATGAATCCATATTTTTTATTATGAAAATCTGTGGCGGCATGATGATATTTTTTATCTTTTTCAATTTCCCTTAATGAATTATATTTTTTTACATCATAAAGGGTAGCTTTACCAACAATTGCACCCGTAATCAGTTTTTTGTCAATTTTTAATCTCTTACAGTCATTTGTTCTAATCTTAATTGGCGCGTGGATTAGGAATTCTCCACGAAAACTTGTATTCCAATTCCTTAACTCAATGCTTTTCTTATCCCAAATAACTAGGTCAGCAAATGGTTGTGAGATAGATAGACACTTCATAGTATCTAACCTGTAATTACAAGGGCTGGTGAGTTAATTGAGATGAGTTCTCTTACGATTGGCAAAAAAATAAAGACCATTAAAAATTACCAAAAGGTTTCAAGAACCTTGTTTTGATTAGTAACCCACTCAGAGATATTCCCAAAATTATCATTGCAATTGTACCAAATTCAGGCACCTCAAATGATTTTGTAGATGAGTATATTCCCCCAGCATCTACTTCAACGGTATAAGTCCCATTAAGTCCAAATTTCTCATCAATAATAAAATCTTCAGAAAATGTTCTATCAGGATTTGGCACAAAGGTACTTGCACCAATATTGTTTCCTACTGGATCATAAACTACAACTTTGAGAGTGTTTGATTCTTTTGCCCGGTTAAATGCTTCTTCTGAAAGACAACCAGATATCCTAATGATGTCACCTTGATCATACTTTTCCTTGTCTGTCAATACCAAAATTGGATTCTCTTTTAGTATTTCTAAACAAGTTGGTTCTGGTTTAGGTTGGATAAAAAAATCTAATTTTGTAGATTTGTTATCATACTTTGCTTCTACGACGTATGTCATACCCTCAGTAAATTCTTTGTACGAAGTACCTACCTGAAATGTAAAAGGCCAGGCAGTATTTTCAAAATACTCAATGGACGCTCTCTCTTGAAGAGTCTCTAATTTTAAAATAATTTTCTTTGTTTCTTTCTCAAAGATAGTTATGGAAACAATCTCACTTTCTATTGGCTCATCACCGTAAAGAAATCCTTCATATGTGATAATTTGACCTCGCTCCACATTTCTCTTATCTGCATCCATCGCCATCAGACCATCCCAGCCAAAAGATGAAGGGATTATTGATAGTGTTAGAAAAACTAATGATATGGTGAGAATTTTTTTCAAAGTTCGTATACCCTTAAATTATTTTTAAAAGTTGATTTATTAGGTTTCCTTTTATTTGATCTGTCATTAATTAATTTAATTCTCATCCTTCCCAAAAAATTTTAAAATCTATTGAGGGAAACTACTCTTTTTATTAGAATTCCTCAAGTGAGTCTGTCAAATTAGTTCAAGGTCTAAACAAAATTATTCTACAGAAAATCCTAGGAGTATTCATCATCCAAAATGTAGAGAATAATAAAAAAAATACCCATCAAATGGTTGAAAACTTGTTTTGTATTTACCTAGATGTCTTCATATTTTTTGACTCGTCTTGCTTTATTTCTTTTCTCCTTATTTTTCATATGGTAGTATATTGTTACTGGGATTATCACGCTTGGTATAGAAATTAACCATATGGAATTATCCCAATACCCATTTTGAATTATCATGATATGACCTACCCCGGCTATGAGCAATCCAAAAATTAAGACGTGTGAGGGTTTATAGTTCATGATATTAAAAACATAAAAAAATATGTTATAACTTTATGTTGTCTCTTATAATGACAACAATTTTTGGGTTAATTATTTAAAAAAGATGAATATTTTTCTCCTCTTATTAGCAAATTCAGAGTAGCCAATTTGTAATTTCAATATCCTCTTTTGATACCTGATATTTTTTTGTAATTTGTTTAATTTCCATCGTTTCGAAAAAATAATTTTAAAACTATTAATTTCATTACCAAAAAAGTGAGACTAAATCGTTGGTATAATCACTTAAACTCTGGTCGTTTGGTTCGTGGCTCAAGAAACTTTCAGTTTCATTTCATCTATCAATTTATTTTAAAATCAGCCAATGATAGTTTTTTTGTAAAAAGATTAATCCTCTCCTAATATTCCAATAACCTTACTAGGAATATCCTTTAAACGACTTACTGCCAAAGTTCGTTCATATCCTAGATGTTTGAGATTCACTGCAATTGTAGTAGCTCTAATTGTGTTTGGACCTAAACCTATTGCAACCATCTTTATTCCAAGATTCTTTAAAGTTTTGGTCATTATTCTAACTGCATTTGGATCTGATGGTTCACCATCAGTTAAAGTCAAAAAAATATCAGGTCTTTTGGATTGTAAAATTGGAAACATCTTTCCATAAACTTCTGCTAGGGGGGTTGATCCATTAGCTACGATTTGAGCCAATCTTTTAGCTGCTATCCTATTCCATTTTACATTTTCAGGCTTAATTTGCCAACATACTACTGATCTGTTTTGTGTACTAAATGCATAAACTGAAAATTTTACTTTAAGATAAGCCAGAACTTCACAAAGTGCCAAAGTAGCTTTTTTGTATTCTAATGCATCTGATGCTATACTTGAAGAATGATCCAACAAAATTACAATTTTTGTTTTAATGGATTTTTTTACATCAGTAAAAAAGGGCTCATTTCCCTCAATGTAATTTTCCACATCAAATTCATCACCATTTCTTAGGTGCTGTTCTTTCCATCCCGATTTCCATTCCTTGAATTTTATTTTCAAACTATTAATCAAACTAATATCATAAATTTTTGTTTCATCTACATTGTTTGTAGTTGGTATTTGCACCCCTATTATCTCGGGCATTAATCCCTTATTGTCACTTTTTTTGTTTTCATCCAATAGAACCTTGTATTCATCGTATACATCATCTCCACCAAGTACAGCTTTCGGATCAATTTTTCCAAAATCTCCTTCCTTATTTTTTGAAATAATTGTTAAAATTTTTAACAACTCTTCTTTGGTTAATGCCATACCTGCCTTCATAAATGGCAAAGAAACTGGGACAGTTAGAAGAGAATCAATATCCAAAATTTTTATGATCTCGCTTACCTTTTTTTCTAACCAATTCGTATCATAGTCTTCTTTGATTGCTTCATCTACAATTCTTTTGGCCAGTTGAGAGGCTTTTTTTATATTTTCAAAATGACTTGATTGAATTTCCCCCTTTATTGCTCCAAACATAAAATACTGATAAAAAGCCTCGACAATTCTTACCTTGCCATATACTGCATGTAATTGAGGTCTAGAAACAAGCATGTAAGAATAATTAAAAATGATTTCCTCATCCATCCCACGCCAAATTTTTCTGCCTAGATATTCTACTCTTTTAGTTTCTAATGCATTTAGAATAAATCCAAAAGCGTGATCATTGCTAAGAATTTTTTTGCAAAACTTGATACGCATTGCTTCGTACCATAACGAAGTTCGAAATTGCCTATATCTGTGAAAATAATTACCTATTCTTTTTTCCATCGGAGTTAAGATTACTTTATTTTCAACGAGTCTGGTTTTAGTTTCCATTTTATCCGAAAATTCGACTATGATATTTTCTTTTTGAGACCATCTTCTAACTAAAAATGTGGCAATTTCCAATAAAGTCTCATTTCTTAATTCTAAAGATTGCATCTAATTACCAAACATTGATGTTATGATGTCTTTTACCTTTTGATGTTCTATGTTTCCCCATTGGGTGTATACATTTCCAAAAACTATTGTAGCAGCCTCTTTTGCCGACATTTCTCGGTCTAACAATTTTCCAAATGCTATGGTTTCTCTTAGACTAGGAGAATAGAATAATTCTTCAACTGCAGCTGCTTGTCGAAGTATGTTTGCAAGCTTTATTCCCTGAATAATTTCTGATTCATGATTTTCTGAAACATATTTTTTTACAATTGTTAGCTCTACATCTTCGGGTGGATATTCCAAACTAATTCTAACTGGAAATCTACTTAGCAATTGTGGCGGGAGTTCTTTTGTCCCGCTGTGCGATAAAGGATTAACTGTTGCAATCACAAACCAATCATCTTTTGCCTTGATTAATTCCCCGGCTGATTCTTTTAATACGATTTGTCTTCTGTCATCAAGAGCTTCATCTAATCTTAGTAATACATCAGCTTCTGCTGAATTGATTTCATCCAGATATAACAGACTCCCTTCCTTCATTGATTTTACTAACAGACCTTCATCAAAGCTAACAGTTCCATCTGTTAGAGTTTTGGTTCCTACCAAATGACTTTCTCTTGTTCTAAGACTAAAGTTAATTGATTCAAGTTTCTTACCTTTGATTTTTGCAAAATCTCTTACTAAAGACGTCTTTCCAGTACCCTTTGGACCGATTATGATGACAAACAGATCTGAATCATATGCTTTGTTTAATATCTGAATGGAGTTATTCCAATCAAGATAGGATAATTCTGACAAGTACACACTAGTTGTTATCTACAATATTTAATTTTAGATCTAATTTCCAAATGATTCTATTTTTGCAAAGGATTCATCTAGAGTTTTGTGCAATGATTTATTCCATTGTTCAAATCCTGAGGGATTTTTTGGATAATTGTAATAATGCTCCACTAACCATTGATTTTTTCCAGAGGTGTATTTTAGACCTTCAGCCACTGTTTTATTCATTATTCCCCTAATGATCATTCCAATTTTTCCGAGTCCTGAAAAATCAGGATGCTCTCCTTTACTGATTGATTCTACATCAAGATTTCCCAAAAAGTGTTTCATTCCGTAACTAATTTGTTCATTGGTTAAGGTTTGTACCAGTCTTCTAAAAAGTTCCAAACCTGCTGTTTTGTAACCGTATTCCTTTATGAAATCAAGATTATACTGCCAAAGATTTTTTTCTGAAACATCATTTTGTTCAATAGCTTGTACCACATTATTTCCAATAATCGTTCCCGCAATAAGTGCAGGACCTATCCCTCCTGCATCAATTGGTTTTGGCATCCAAGCAGAGTCACCAACCATCATATATCCACCAGATACCATACAATCATTTTGTCTTCTTACTGAAACTTGAAAAATTCCAGAGTTATTATTAATGTCTTCAGGATCTTGTGATAACTTTGCATTTTTTATTACTGGATTTCTATGTAGATATTCTTCCATTAGTGTTTGAACGTTATCTTTTTTCCCTAATCTGATGTTTCTTTTTTCTAGTAATGTTTTTTCAACTCCTAAACCAATATTGACTTTCTTTTCTCCTTTTGGGAAAACCCATCCATATCCTCCAGGTGCAATATCTTGGTCTAGATGAATAATACAATAATCTGGATCAAATTCTGTTAATTCTTTTGTCCCTGGTTCAAAATACATAATGTATCTACCAGTAGATTCCAAATCACGTCTATCAATTCTTTTCTCAACTTTGGTGGAATTCTTCAAGGTATTTCGAAGCATCGATGTTACTCCTGTTGCATCAACTACAATTTTGGCAGTTTTTTTGTATGGCAATTTGGTTTTATTATCAATTCCTTGAACTCCTACTACTTGTTGTTCATCATAGATCAAGCCTGTGAGATTAATTTCAAAATCAAAATCAACTCCCATTTTTCTTGCTCGTTGGTTTTGTATCTCTGGTAATTTTTGACGGTTAAGCATATACCCTGCTCCATCAAATGGTATCTTCGTTTCTTTATCGGGAGAAAATGCCATAACGCCTTTTACATCGTGTTCAATTTCTGGCCGTGTCCATTGAACCTTGATTCTTTTAGTCATGTAATCTACTGCTTCTTTTGAACAAGCATCTCCACATGTCCAGCCTGATAATGATTTTCTTCCAGGATATATCTCTAAATTTCTATCAATTGAAAGAATTTTCAAATTTTGATTTGAATAATGGGCAATTGACTGAGCAGCAATAGTCCCCGTTAGACCGCCTCCGGCTACTATTACATCGTAATCTACCACGATAGAAATCCTCGTTAATCCGTATTTAAAATAATACTTTAGCTATATGCGATGAATTGTATGCCATTTCATGGATTTGAAATTGGGTCGGTTCGTCGCGGCGTCATCAAGGCTTTCGCTCAGACTGGAGCGGCTATTATCTCCTCATTCCCAAATTAAACAAACAGATTATTCCTATTTAATCTAGTTGAGATCACGAAATAGTTTAGTGAACACTTTGACGGTGTCTTTTTTGTTGTAAACTGGGGTATGAATTTTTAATTTTATTGCTTCTTTTTCAATGAATGCTATTTGTCCTTGAACAAATTCCTGTTTATCTAATCTTAAATGCAAACTAGAATTTTCTGTCCTTTCTTCTATTTCATCTACAATCTCATTTTTTTGGTTTTCTGATAATATCTCGAGGAATTTTTCTAAAAATCTACTTGCAGATTTTTGTGTGATTTTTGCCCTAAGGATGGTGATCGGGTTCTCAAAATGACCCGTAACCTCTGAAACTGAAAATGTTCCTTCTTGCACTTCAAACATTTCATTAAAAAACTTGAAGAATTTTGCAATATCCTCAGTTGCATGGATGAATACATCTATTGTTATTTCTAATTTTGCCATCTTAGCGCTAAAATAATTGTAATCTGTTTAGGCTTCAAGTAATGCTATTTCTTTGTCTGCAGTTCTAATCAATTTGACTTTCTCAAGTCCTACATGTCTTATTTTAATTACCTTCTTTGTTGCAGCCATAATGTCTGAATTAATTTTGCCATAACAGGTAGCTTGGACAAATTGATCAATTTCCATTTCTGGAACTGTTTTATTGATAACATCTCTTGCAATCAATCTCAAATCATGTTTACGTGAAGTGTTTAACTGTCTATGCGTTAGAGCTATTATTTTAATTCTAAAAATGTACCCATCTTTTGTTTTTGCATCTATGATGAAATTTATTTTAGATGAACCTCGTCTCACTAAACTTCTCAAAAATTCTTTTGAATATTCAAATCGTTTGAAAATGGTACTGGCTTTATCCCCTTCCACTTTATCGAGTTGAAAATACATTTTGTATTGATGTTGTGAGGGATCTCCTTTAAGAATATCATACAAAGTCACCTCTAAAACTCTACCAGAAGCATTTTTCTCGTCTGTAATTGGGACGTAAGCTATTGGGACGTTGTTAAATGAATCCGGAGCGTTCACTGTGATCCATTTCTTTTCTCTCCACTTGTCTTTTACTCGACCTTTTCTACGTGCCAATTATTATCGACCTTGGAACCCAAAATATAAGGGTATGCGACTAGATGGTTTTTTGACCCATGTATTTTTGCAAAACATCTGGGATTGAAATTTGCCCATCTTTATTTTGAAAGTTTTCCATAATTGATACTAAAACACGAGACGTGGCAACAAGGGTGCTGTTTAAAGTATGCAAGTACTGGGTCTCTTCATTTGTTTTCTCTCGATATCTTATCTTTAATCTCCTTGCTTGAAAATCCAAACAATTGGAACAAGATACAATTTCTCTGTAAGCATTTTGACCTGCCATCCAAGCTTCTAAATCATACGTTTTAGCAGAAATTTTTCCCATATCCCCAGAGGAAAGAAGCATCACTCTGTAAGGAATTTCTAAATTTTGATAGAATTTCTCGACGATTTCTAACATACGTTCATGCTCTTTCCATGAATCTTCTGGACGTGTAAATACAAATTGCTCAATTTTATCAAACTGATGTACTCTAAAGATTCCTTTTTGATCTCGTCCATGAGCGCCTGCCTCTTTTCTAAAACAAGGACTTACTCCTGCATATCTTAATGGTAAATCCTTTCCCTCGATTATTTCACCAGAATGCATAGCTGCCATTGCGTGCTCTGAGGTCCCAATCATGTAAAGATCTTCTCCCTCAATTTTGTAAATTACTTCTTCAAAATCATCTGCTATCACTGCTCCTTCCATCGATTGACGGTTAATCATATACGGTGGTTGAATCAAAGAATAATTTTTTTCAGATAAAAAATCTAACGCATATTGAATTAATGCTTGATTTAATCGAACTAGATCGTTTTTCATGTAATAAAACCTTGCACCTGCCACCTTGGCAGCCCTTTCGAGATCAACTAGATCCAATTTTTCAGAAATATCAATATGATCATTTATTTTGAAATCAAATGTAGGAATTACCCCCCAATTTTTTATTTCTTTATTTGCGGAACTATCTTTACCAATTGGTACTGAAGAATGAACAAGATTTGGAATTGTAAATGCCAAATGTTTGTATTTTTTTTCAATATCCTCTTGAGATAATTCTAAATTTGATAATTCTTTTGAAATACTTTTCATCTCGTCTAAAATTGTGGTTGCGTCTTCTCCCTCTTTCTTTTTTTGAGAAATTTCTAATGCCACTTGATTTTTCTTTTTTCTTAATTCATCCGTTTTCACTATGAATTCTCTTCTTTGTTTATCCGCATCTATTAGACCATTTAGATCAAACTCAAGATTTCTCGATTTGAGCATCTCTTGAATAATCTGTGGATTTTCTTTGATTAGTTTTGGATCAAGCATTATTCAATCACCTTCAAGGAAATTTGTACATGAGCCAAAACCTCATCAATGGTACCAATCAATTTTTTCATGCTGTTCTCATTCTCAAAATTAAAAACTACCTTGTTATCAATATTCTCAACATTAAGACTTAATCCTTTTGGGAAATTCACATTATCAGGATCAAGGGCTTTTTTTACGGTTTGAGCCGCCTCTTTTGATAAATTATCCAGAACTATCCTAACTTGGCAGATTAACGACATTTACATCTAAATAATCTAAAAAGTCATTTAATTTGTCTTTAGTTATTTTTGCTCCTGCAGCAGCATTATGTCCTCCTCCAATACCATCAAATTTCTCTGCACCTTTTTTCATAAGTTCACTTAGATTAATTGGTGATTTACACCCAAAAGATTTCCTAGAGGAAAACTTAATGGTATTTTCTTCTCCCTTAGTTCTTAAAATAATTATTTTCCCTGAATTTTTCGGGGACCCGGCAATCAACGAGGAAATTGTCCCCGTCATGGTTTCAGGAACTATTCCCTCCCCATTGACCATGATACAATTTTCATTTTCAGAGATTCTCCATCGTTCATTGGTTAAAACATTCATGTATCCTTTGATTAATTTTCTGTACTCTGATAGTATGTTTTCTCCTTCATCTAAAATCTTGGCTCTGTCCCCCAGGCAGATTGCCATTCCTACTCCTGCTTTACTGATTCTCCCACAAGAGTTTAACATGGTGGAGAATTCTCTTCCATCTCGTAAAAAGCTCCTTCTATCTTCTCTTGGAAATGTGTAAGTATACCCAATCAATTCTGACATGATTTCTGTGGCATTTTTCCCAGTGGCGAATTTGGTAATTTCTTCAATGAGTATTCTTTTTTCATCCTCATTTAGCTCTGCTGGGACTCTCCACCTACCTCCATCTTTTAGCTGAATTCCAGAAGAAATTAACAACGATAAACAGGTATCTCTATTCCAGGTAAGCCCCTCGATAAACGGCTGGGAGGTAAATGCAAGAGCTTCTGAAAGTGATCTAGTTTCTCTTCCTACTAAAAGTAAATCAAGGTCAATTTCCAAAAGTCCCAAATCTTTGGCTGTATTGGCAATTTCAAAATTTTTATTTGTAAAAGATTTTCGTTCTCCTTGATCTTGTCTATCACCTAAAGCTGCAACGACAGCCAAGGCAGATAAATCTGAATTTTTTTCATCAAGGGACATTGCTGCCAAATAGGCCATCCCACCAGCACAAATTTCAGTTCCTCCATCTATACCGTATTTCCAAGCGTTAAGAACTCTTGGATTATCATGTTCATATTCTAATATTTGATGATGATCAAGGATTATCCAATCTTCTCCTAATGACTGATCTAGACTGTTTGCAAATCCTCCCCCAAGGTCTGTTACAATGTGAAAGTTCCTAGAATCTGTTTTGAGCGAATCGATTACCCCTTGACTAAACTCCTTAGAAGTACTAACAGTACATTTTGCCCCCGCTCTAATTAGGGCCTTGGTGATAATACTACCTGATGCTAATCCATCACAATCAATATGCGTAGTAACTGAAATTGATTTTTTTAATCTTATACATTCAGAAATTTTATCTTTGAAAAATGAAAGGGACTCATCTAAAGATTTTGTCATTACTCTAATTGAGCAACCACGGATTTATATTTCCAAGTTTGAGGAATTCGATCTATTCTTTTGTAATAGACAGATAATCTGTGGACTTTAGCTTCAATTAATTCCAAGGATCTTACATTTCTATTATCATTTTTGTTTGTCTTAAGATGTTTTTGAAGACCAACTGCTTTATTTACCATATTTTCAAGATCTTCAGGCATTTCTGGCCTAAGTTTATTCTCTTCTAAAATTTTCCCGATACTTTTTTTGGTGATTGGTTTTATAAGAGGAATTGAATGTTGATCTCTTAATTTAATTCCGATTTGACTTGGGGTTAAATCATTTTTGGCATACTTTACTACTAATTCTTCTATTTCTTTCGGATCTAATGTAATCCAAGAAGGAGCACGCAAGGTTGCAGGTCGAATAGAGTGAGATTTTCCATGTCTGTGTGTATGTATTCTTCCCATGAAGCCCCCTAAATGAAGAACAAAATTAAACGTTACTTTTTCGGATTTCGTACCTATTTTTCTTATTTTGGAGTTTAGAATAAAAGTTAAATAACTACACTGGTTTCAAAACGACAGGTAAACGGTATGAACAATAACACACTATTAGCAGCATCCTTAATTGCTGTATTTGTCATCGGCACCTTTGGTGCAAGCTCTTTAGCATTTGCACAATACATGGGTAACGTAGGTTCAGACGGAGAAACTGGATCATATACCTTAGAAGAGGCCTTAGAGATTCAAAAAAGAAGAGTCGAAGCCGCAAAAGCCAACCCTGCTTCTGGATCAGGAACCCCTTATCTTGATGCAAACGGTGTAGGTGGAGCCGCAGTAATTTCTGCAGCAGTCTTTGGTGGTATAGCAGGAGCCTTTTTCATTAAAGGAAGATCTGGCAAATACGCAGCAATGGGTAGAGGATAAAAAATACCATATTTTTCTCTTATTTTATTTAATAATTCTTATCGTCACAGATCTCAGCATTGATCTTGTGCGTCTTGATAATGACAGAAATCTATATATCGTAGAAATTTAGCCAAAATGTATAATGACTCCTATCGTAGGAATTTTCCTAAACATTCTGTCATCAGTAACAGGACAATTAGGACCAAACTATGATCCATTATTCTATGATGTAATGATTTACATCTTCGGAACCATGATGTTTTCAATATTCCTTTTGGGAATTATCTCATTCTGGTTACGTGTACACGGTTGGGCATACAAAGACAATCGTGAGAGATGGGTTGATGAATTAGACAGACACTTTGAAAGAGAAGGTATCGGTCTTATTCCAGACAACGGCAAATATTGGTAAAATAACTGCCTTTATTCTTTTCATTATTTTTGATATTTTTAATAAAATGATTTATAGATAAATTTGTTTAATTTTTCAAAGTCTACAAATTATTTTTCTGGAAGGAAGTCAGAATCTTTTGATTCATCATAAGCTTTTGATACGAATTCTGTTATGTAATGATCCCCATCTCGTAATTGGTGGTTGATGAATCTCTCTGATATCTTACCGTTTACAGACAATGAAGATTTGGACTGATCCATATCACGTAGAGGAAATTCCCACATCCACAAAAAGTGCCCAATTTCAAATGGATATTCCTCTTCCCATTCGACATAAATGGTTCCATCATCCGTTAAGGTATACATGGTTCTCTTACAATCATCTGAAATTCCAATATTGGCCGGAATGTCTGCCTTTTCTCCATCAACTATCAAGTCCAAAGTTACTTTGATTTTGTAGGATGTGATTTTATCATTAATACATACTTTGAGAGGATCATTTGGATTTAATGCTGATTGAGCAACCGTACTGATTGCAGCGGCTGATATTCCAATAATAGCTGTCATTATGAGAAATTTTATAGTCTTTTTTCTCTTATAGGGATCCCCCATCCCAGGCCATTTCATGTGAAATCTCCTTGAAGATTACTTAAAGTCGTTTCCCTTAATCATCCATTATCTCAATTGTATCAAGTTGGTCTTGATGGTCAGCAAGAAAATAAGTAATGGAATCAGAATCAATTTCTAACCATTCTGATTGACCACAAAATGGAAGATAGTCTTCTACAAAAAGATCTGGCCCAGTAAGCCTTACAATAAACTGTTGCTTTTTAGAATTTATCTCAAAAGGCAATTTGAGGACTTTACCTCTTTTTTGATTCTGTATGTTTACTTTATACTGGTCGTTTCGAAATTCAACTTTTCCAAAAAAGTAACTCTGAGAAATATCCAATTTATTTATTTTGAAACTTAGCATAAATCATCTAGTCTTTAATTGAAGATAAAATTTGGTTCATTTTACTCTATACGTAAAACGTAGCTGAATCAAAATTAAAAGGAAAAAGGTGGAGTTTAAATTACTTGCCAGGGTCTTGTTGCAAACACGATTACATAACCGACACCAATAATGATTGATTGATAAGCGATGTTAGTATATGGAATTGGTTTAAGAATTGGGTCCCCTTCGACAACCACTGTTTGACCTGGACCGAGTCCTGGACCTACTTTGGCAACATTGAGTTGAGTGTGTACGTGATATACACCTGCTTCAAGTGCTTTTGCAGATAATGAGTATTCTACGACAGAGTTTCCTGAAATGTCAAAGACATTACCTGGTGGGTCTCTTGCCAACATTTCCCATCTGTTTCCTGCGTTAGTAGATTCTGAGAAAATGGATATCCATCCTCTAAGGTCTCTTTCTACAAGACTGACTAGTGTACCTTGAACTGTCAAAGTTTCGCCAGTTTGTAGGGATTGTCTGTTGAAGGTTTCATCTTCAATTCTGATGAAACGACTCTGGAGTTGTGCTTGGACACCGTGTGCTTCTGCACTTGGAAGAATTGATTCAACCCAGTTGAAACCAAGGGTTCCTAGTGCGAGTACAACAGCAAGTCCTAATACGATTATCTTTTTTTCGACCATAGTTATCCCTAATAGTTTGAAAAATAATATACAACGTTATATGTTTTACCTTGATGCCGAGGATCGATAGATAATGTATGATTATCTTTAGTGTTATACATTGAAATCAATCAAAAATAATTATAATTATTTGGATAATATTATTTTATAGGGTCAAATTTTAAAAAATAACACTAAAAATATTGAAAAAATTACAATAAATTTCTAAAATTTGAATATGTTCATTTATATTCTAAATTAACATGTTAACTAGTATGGCACAGATGCCCGCATTAATTCCAAAAGAAGTTGAAATCCAGAGACTAAAGAAAATTTGGCTCATGGTTATCGCTTTGGGATCAATTGCAGCCTCAGTGGAAGTCGACAACTTTGTTGACGGTTCACTACATCAAACCTCTATCAGAGATAGCGCATTTACACCAGCACACTGGTGGCTATATTCCCACTTCATTGCATTACCACTTGGATGGGCAGCATGCGCAATGTATGATAGAAAAGTCCCTATTCTCAGAGGTCCAAACAACTCAATAAACACTGGATTAAAGATGACAATTCTAGGTTATCTTGCAACAATGTTTACAATTGGAGTCAATGAGATGTGGCATTTCTGGTTTGTAGAGGAAATCTTTGCAGTACCAAATCACTGGATGTTTAACATGGGTGTTGTAGTAGCATTCATGGGAGCCTTAGCATACGTAGTTAGAATTTATGCAAGACTTGTCGAACTAGGAGCAGAAACTCCAGGTGAGAATCCGTACATAGCAGAGATGTACAAGATGGCCTTAGAAGGCAAATTGTACAGCAGATCAATCCCATAATCATCACAGTGCAAAAAGCACATTTTTTTCTATTTTATTTTTAAAGACGTAGATCGTACCTGGCCATTAATTTAAGAAAGACTTAAAAGGATTCTGAATATTAGAAATCCAGAATGACTCTTCCTAAAGGATTCGGTTCAGGCGGTAGCGGTGGATCATCTAGCGCTGACGTAGAACGAATGATAGGTAAACGCGTTGAAAACATGACTGGGATGATTACAATATCATACTTGGCAGCATGGGGAGCTACATTTGGAGGAACTGCAGCAGGATATTTCTATTATCCTTGGGCATATCCAACAAACAGTGGTCACTTTGCATTCATAGTTTTGACAATTATTGAGGCAATTGGATATGTCTTCTGTGTTAAAGTTATGCAAGAAGGTTCCAATAAGAATAGTAATGGGCTAGTCGCTGCAGTGATAGCTGCTACGGCCATAGGCACAATCATTATCTCAATGACTGTCGGATTCTAGAAGGTAATCCTTCCGAAATCTTCTTTTTAATTTTAATTTTAGTTAACGATCTCCATAACACTCTAAAATTTTATATAGTGACTCTTTATTCAAACTCGTATGGTCTGGCTAAGACGATGTACTCACTACTTATTCATAGTAGTAGTTGGAGTTAACTCAACACTGTTAACGATCAATGCAGGAGACTACATTTTCTATACCGACTGGGCTTGGACTTCGTTTACGGTATTTTCTATATCTCAAACGTTGATGCTTGTAGTAGGTGCAGTGTATTACCTGACATTTACAGGTGTTCCAGGAACAGCGACGTACTACGGCCTTATAATGACAGTATACACATGGGTAGCAAAAGGTGCATGGTTTGCACTTGGATATCCATATGACTTCATTGTCACACCAATATGGTTACCATCAGCAATGTTGCTGGATTTGGCATATTGGGCAACAAAGAAGAACAAACACTCGTTGATACTGTTTGGCGGAGTACTTGTAGGAATGTCGTTACCGATGTTTAACATGATAAATCTGATTACAGTGGCAGACCCACTAGAAACGGCCTTCAAATATCCAAGACCAACATTACCACCATACATGACGCCGATAGAACCGCAAGTAGGAAAGTTCTATAACAGTCCTGTTGCTTTAGGTGCTGGTGCTGGTTCGGTATTGGGAGTAACATTTACAGCCCTTGGTTGTAAACTAAACACCTGGACATACAGGTGGATGGCCGCATGGTCAAAGTGGGACTAAAACTCAACCTTTTCCTTTTCATTTTATTATTTTGATCTAGAGTAACCTCAGCTCAAATTTGCTAAAATATTATTGCACATATTGTGATCTTTTGTTGCCTATTTTGACGATATGTAATATCGTAATGATTGTCTGTGAGACAACAATTTAATCAGGTTTTAGTAACTCCAAAACCATTCGTAAAATGGGCAGGTGGAAAGCGACAATTAATTCCAATTTTAAATGAAAATCTACCAAAAACAATGGGTGCTTATTACGAGCCATTTTTGGGTGGTGGTGCTTTGTTATTCCATATCTTAAAAGAAAGAGAAGGACAGAAATGTGGAATATCTGATCTAAATTCAGATCTTATTTTGGCATATACTACCATTCGAGATAAAATTGAGTTGCTATTGGAATCTCTAAAAAACCACTCAAAAAACTATCAAAAAGACTCAAAGTCATATTACTACTCTGTTAGAGAAAATAATCCAAAAAGCGCAGTAGAAAAAACCTCAAGATTAATCTTCATGAATAGAACTTGCTTTAATGGTCTTTATCGAGTTAATAACAAAGGAAAGTTCAATGTTCCACTTGGAAGATATACAAATCCAAATATTGTAAACGAAGAAAACATCCGTTCAGTTAGCCAAGTATTACAATCCCAAAAAATTTCAATAAAATGTCGTGATTTTGAGGCAGTATTGGCTGAAGCCAAAAAGGACGATTTAGTCTATTTTGATCCTCCTTATCAACCGGTAAGCAACACTGCAAATTTTACCAGTTATACCAAAAAATCTTTCACATATGACGACTTGAAAAGACTTGCAAAATTATGTTTGAAATTAGATTCCAAAGGATGTAAAGTAATGCTATCTAATTCTAACTCTCAAGAGGTCGTTGATATGTTTTCTGAAAAACATTGGAGATTTGAAAAAATAGAAGCAAATAGATCAATTAATTCAAATTCTAAAAAAAGAACAGGTCACTATGAACTTTTGATTAAAAATTATTAAAGCTTCGAACGGGATCTGAACCCGCGACCTTTACATTACCAATGTAACGCTCTACCAGGCTGAGCTATCGAAGCACAATTAATCGCTGTTGAAAATACTTATAATTCTTCATCCTTATTGGATTCTCTCTAAACTGTTAAATTTCACAGGGATTTTTACCATCTTGGAGGAGTAATCAAGCCTGGCCAAAGAAGGCATACATTGCTTTTGGACATGCAGGACTTAAGATCAAAATATGGGTGATCCTGTCTTTCAGGAGTTCGCGGGTTCAAATCCCGCCTCCTCCACTGCTCTATTTTGGATGCTTTATTCCTCTAGAATTAAGAACTTCATATACATCTGGAAGCGAAAAGACAAATCCAACATGTACACAGTCCTTTTCCTCACAAAGCTGACAAAATAACTCGCCTTTTTGAACCGCCACCTCAGCGATTCGGTTTTTAATATTATCTTTTAGTATCACTCTGTCATCATCAACAGAAATTTTTTCGATTTTTGGAGCATATCTGGCAAAAGTCTTGTCTTTTTGCATCAACTCTTCTAACATGTAAGTGACATAACCTGAAAAACTATTGACACCTTTCATTGTTAGATCTGTTTTATTTTTTAGATAAACTTCTTGAAATTTATCGTAAACAGTCTCTGATACAGTTATTGATTTGAATCCGGCTTTTGGCAATTTACTTTTCCTTACCGTACAATAAGGTACCCAACTATTTATTGTTTTATTTTCTTAAAAATTATGCTCAAATCAGCGGAAATTAGTCTTTATACAATAGCATAATCCAAAAATAATATGGGTAGAGGATATCAAATTGATGAGCTAAAACAAAAACTGATCAAGGTCCTTCAGGATTCAAAAATGGGAATGTCCGGAATTGAAATTTCTAAAAAACTAAGTTTGAATAGAATTACCATGACCAAATATCTCAAAGTTTTTGCTGCAGAAGGATTTCTTAAACAAAAAATTATTGGAAATACAACCCTTTGGTTTTTAGAATCTGGACAAGAAACATTTAGGTTTCCTGATGATTACTTTAAAGTTGAATCACAATTTTTAGACGATTTGATCAAGGGATCAGAAAGTCAGGTTATTTCATTAATTAAAAATTGCCTTCATTCTGAAAGTTCTGTTTATCGTTTAGTAGTTGAGGTGATAATTCCTGCCATTCGGCACATTCAATCCCTATATGACGAGGGAAAAATCGGTAATTCTGAAGCAAAATTTCTAGGAAACATTATTTCTAAATCTATTCACATTTTACAGCAGATCCCAGTGGAATCAAACCCAAAAAAGAAAATAATCATTCTTTCAGGTGATCCTGAAAATACGTTGTTATCAGAAGCTGCTTCGGCTTCCTTTCATTCTAATGAATGGACTGTTTTTCATCTAGGTGATATGTCTTCAGCAATTAATGTATTATTTGATCTTGATTTTCAAAAATTGATTAGTAAAATTTGGAAGCAAAAATCTGGAATATTGATAGTTGCAGTTTTTTCAAATTCAAAGGAACGTCTTAATTTCTTTTCTGATTCAATTAATCCAATTAAACAAAAACTAGGCAAAAACATGCGTTTAGTGTTATGTGGAAAAATGGGAAAAACGACAAAATTGGACTGTGATTTACAAGTTGATAAATTTGAGAATGTTCGACAATGGTCAGAGACCGTTTATGAAAATTTAAAATAATTAAGTGGGCCCGGTGTGATTCGAACACACGACCTTTCGATTTCTGAATGGTTTATCAGTCGAACGCTCCAGCCAAGCTGAGCTACGAGCCCGCATTCAACCCTCTCGACATGAGTCATTTAAGTTTAATTTTCCTTCCACTTGATTGAACATCCAATAGAAGGATCAAAATCTTTTTCAATTTTTTCATTAGAAAGCATCTTTTCTATATTGACAATCATCGTTTTCTCCGAAGCAATATCATCTGGCTTCATTGCGTTATCTATCCTGCCATGGAAAACTAATTTCCCATCCTTATTGAACAAGAATGGGTCAGGAGTACACATAGCCCCATATCTTTTAGCAATTTGTTGAGTTTCATCTACTAGATAATCAAACTTCAATTCTTTTTCCTCTGCTATTTTCTTCATATTATCAAAACTGTCTTCAGGATAATCTCTTGAATCATTACTATTGATTCCTATTATGGCGATTTTTTCTCCAAACTTTTCATACAATTCGTTAAAAGCTTCGAATTTTGCTTTAACATATGGGCAGTGGTTACACATGAAAATTATTAAAATTCCTTGGTATTGAGTATAATTACTTAGTTTGTGATTATTGCCATCTATTCCTAATAGTTCAAAATCAGGTGCATTATCACCTGCTTTTAGTTTCACTTGAGATTCTAATAGTACCATAAAAAAACCAATTTTTTTTCAAATAAAATTCTTGCCAAGAAGACAACAATTAAAATCCTCGCAACAGCCATTCTTTATGTGGGCTGGTAGTATAGCCTGGTAGTATACCCGCCTTGCACGCGGGGGGTCATGGGTTCAAATCCCGTCCAGTCCACTTCTTTTGCTACAGATCTATTCTGAAATTCAGAATCCTGGATGGATTTAAATAGGATAAGTTTTTGCTTTATGATATGACAAGTGCTGCAGACGCATGGCCTGTATGGATTCCTTTAATGGTGGGCTTAATACCTGGTTTCATTTACTGGCTTGCAATTACCGCAAAGAAAAGCTAGTAAAATTTACTTTTTTAATCTATTTTTAACCTCAATTTAGTCAAACCTAGGTTAAACGATGTTACCTTTCTTGTTGACTATATGATATACTGTACAAATTAATCTCATATCTAAAGTAAAGTCGATATGAAAAAAGTTCTGCTCAGCTTCTTTTTAATTTTGATGTTGTTTCCGATTTCTCCAGGATTTGCTGGAAAATCTGATAATCCATCAACCCTCTCTGTTGCTCTAACTAGTGAATCCCCATATGTCTACAAGGATAATGAAGGATATACCGTCGTTGTTGGCAATGTGATAAATAAAAATGAATTAACTTCTATTAGCAATATCCAGTTGAGGGTTAACTTTTATGATGAAACTGGAAACGAGCCCCTGGAAACAGTTCGAGGTGGGACTATTCTTG
The DNA here is from genome assembly GCA_035528495.1 of Nitrosopumilaceae archaeon. Taxonomy (GTDB): domain Archaea; phylum Thermoproteota; class Nitrososphaeria; order Nitrososphaerales; family Nitrosopumilaceae; genus Nitrosomaritimum. The sequence continues at coordinate 19,153 of DATKYM010000099.1, read as the reverse complement.
AAGTAATACCTGAATCCTCAACTTCTCCCTATCAAATAAAATCAACTTCTCCTAATCCAAACATCACGTCTATCTCAGTAATGCTTGAAGGATTTCAAACCTCTTCTTCAAAACCGCAGCAATTAGTAGTTGAATCTACTGATATAACTTTAGATGAGAATCTAAAATTATCTGGGATTTTAAGCAATGGGGGCTCTCCAATAACTGACACGTTTGTTCATCTGGCATTTTATGATTCCTTTATTCCTCCTAGGCTTGTAGGGGTATTTTCTATCCCTATTGGAGATGTTACTGCAAATGAAAAAGTCGATTTTTATTTTGATGAGGAGATTGATCAAAAGGTATCAAGTTTTCAAATATTTGCGCAATCAGATGTTTTTCATTCTAATATTATAGATGAAAAAATTCCTCAACAGCTTACAAAATTAGTAACTATCTCTAATGTATCTCTAGAGGATTCTCTGGGAAACAAACTTCCTGAAATTACCGTAGGGTCTACGGTGCATATTCAAAGTAACGTTTGGGTTCAGTTCTCAGCTGACCAATCATCAAAAGAGACTTCATATACGTACTATTCTCAGGTGAAAAATTCTGGCTTTCCTACTGTGGAATTTTTAGGCAAATCTGATGGTCGTTTTATTGGTACAGGCTCTCAATCAATATCCGTTGATTGGATTCCAGAACATAAAGGAGTATTTTTTATTGAAACCTTTGTGTGGGATCGAAATCATGTGCCTATAGCAAATGAGGGACCAATTGTAATACTAGTTGTCAACTAGTAGACTTATTTTAAAATAAACTATATTCAATACATGCAAAAATTTGATTTGGTAGCCGTGGGCGGAACCTTTGATTTTATCCATAAAGGTCACATCACCTTATTATCAGAAGCATTTTCTATATCTGCTAGAATTATCATTGGTTTGACCAGTGATGACATGGCTCTAAAAAAAGGAAAAAAACTTCAAAATGATTATGGTAAAAGATTAGAGACATTGGTGAAAACAATTGAAAAAAATTTCCCTAACAGGAAATTTGAAATTAGTAAATTAGATAATGATTTTGGACCTGCAGTTTTCGAAAAAGAAATACAGGCACTGGTGGTAAGTGGTGAAACTTCTAATCAAGGAGATATTCTAAATCACCTCCGGAAAGAAAAGAAATTACCGGCAGTCGAAGTAGTAGTTGTCCCAATGGTTTTGGCCAAAGATGGTAGCAGAATTTCAACTACGAGGATAAAAAACCAAGAAATCGACTTTGATGGGAACTTGTCATCAGTTGACTAGAAGATTGTTTATGTTTGAGCAATTATAAGAAAAACAAAATTTTTGAGCTATCAATCATGCGCATTATCAATAGCATGATGAAAAAATTTGATACTGATGTTTCCAATCTTCAGAAAGGGTTACATCCAGAAAATCTTTCTTATTGGTATGAAAAAATAATTAAAGAAACCATAGAACTGGCTCCTCCCTGGTTACAAGACAAAATCAAAGTTGAGCAAGATAAGATATTACCTATGAAATTCAATCTTGATATTTCAAAAAGAGCGGTTAGATATTTTATGATTGTGGTTGACGGGAATTTAGAAAAAATGCCATATTCAACAAAACTTTATTTTTTAAAGGTACAAGAAATAATGAGTATAGAGATGGACAAATCATTAGTATAATTTACAAATTTTTTCACTTAGGCACAAAATAAAGCTCTAACTATCTATATCCAATAATTTTCTATAATATTGATAGTTTTGGATTTACACGAAGTAAAAACTGGCAAAAATACATTTGGAAATAAAATCAGAGATATTAGCAGCAGTACTTCAAAATCATTTCGAAATTCACGAGATGATAGAGGTTCAAGAGATAGTAGAAGAGAAGAATCTACCACTGTGACTTGTTCTGATTGCGGTACCGAATGTCAAGTTCCTTTTGTTCCAAAAACTGACAGACCAGTATACTGTAGTGATTGTTTCAGAAAAAACAAACCACAGGATTCAGAAAATGATAGAGGTTCAAGATATTCAAGCGATGATAGAGGTTCAAGATATTCAAGCGATGATAGAGGTTCAAGATATTCAAGCGATGATAGAGGTTCAAGATATTCAAGCGATAATAGAGGTTCAAGAGATAGTAGAAGAGAAGAATCTACCACTGTGACTTGTTCTGATTGCGGTACCGAATGTCAAGTTCCTTTTGTTCCAAGAAATAACAAACCAGTATACTGTAGTGATTGTTTCAGACAACACAAACCACAGGATTCAGAAAATGATAGAGGTTCAAGATATTCAAGCGATAATAGAGGTTCAAGATATTCAAGAGATGATAGAGGTTCAAGATATTCAAGAGATGATAGAGGTTCAAGAGATAATAGAAGAGAAGAATCTACCACTGTAACTTGTTCTGATTGCGGTACCGAATGTCAAGTTCCTTTTGTTCCAAGAAATAACAAACCAGTATACTGTAGTGATTGTTTCAGACAACACAAACCACAGGATTCAGAAAATGATAGAGGTTCAAGATATTCAAGCGATGATAGAGGTTCACGAAATTTTAATAATCGAGATTCCCGCTCAAGTAGAGATAGTTATTCAGAAAAAAGACCAAAAACGGGTAAATTTTTGAAAAAACAGGAGAGTTTCTATTCTGGAGGCTCTGAAAAATTCTATGGCGCCTTAAAAGAAAAATTGTTTGAAATTCTAGGTGGTAAAGTTTGTTCTAACTGCGGATTCAAAGATGAACGAGCATTAGGATTTGGACACATTCATGATGAAAATACTTTTGATGATGTCCGAAGAGGAGGATCTGCATCCTCATGGGGAAAATATATCTCCGATCCTCAATTGGCAAAAAATGAACTGAAAATTCTTTGTTTAAACTGTAATGAACTCAAAAAACCAAGTTCACCTCCAGAAAAAAAAACTGGTGATTTCAAGAAAAAAAATAATCGTTTTCCAAGATAATTCTTAAAATCAGACCTGAGAATTTATTAACACTTTAATTATAATAATTTCAAACTTTAATCATGAATGGTGACTTTAAGGCATTAGGCATAAGCCTAATAGTAATAGTAGCCGTTGTTGGTCTTTGGGCCGCTTTTGGCATTTAACCTTTGGAATATTGAATTTAATTATTCCAAAAAAATCCTATGCTTATTCTAATAAATGTGGTAATTATTTTGAGTTTTCATTCTTTTACTATTTCAACATCCTGATCAAAAATATTCGCTGATATTATTTTATGCTTCTTTTCAATTATTGATTGAATGAAATCAACAAATTTTTCAACTTGATGTTCGTCCTTTAAAACAATACTATGTGCCGATTTATCTTTTAATTCAACCACTACTTCATTTTCAACTACGTTTAGAATTTTTTTAATGTATGTTTCATTAGAATCTTTGATAAAAATAAGACTGGCTAATTTACGTGATTCGTATTTATCCTCACAACTTACTTTAACTTTCATTTATTCTCAAAAAGAAATTGTTCAAACTGATCTTTGGCTTTTTCTCTTTTTTCCTGATGGACTTCAAGAAATGAATTTATTTTTTCGATGAGAATTCCTTTCAGTTCTCCAGTAAGCATTTTTCCTGATTTGTAATCATCATGAATTGATTTTAATTTATTATCGTCAGGTTCAAAAAATATTCTGAGATATTGATACGATACATCCACATCTGGATTACCTCCCAATTTTCTGTGTTGCTCAACATCTGACTGTCCTCCAGAAAATGCATACTTGTTAATTTTCTTTTTCACAGTATTAGGACTATCTGTAGTAAATATAGTTCCATTTTCACTGGATGCTGACATTTTTCCTCCTGGGCCCTCTAATGCTGGAATCATAATATTATGTATCAAAGCTGGTTTTGGTTTTCCTATTTTTGGTGCAACATCTCTTGTAATTCTAAAATGAGGATCTTGATCTACTCCTAAAGGAATCAACACTGGTTTATCTTCAATAAAACATGGGGCTGATTGTAAAGATGTGTAAAATATCATCCCTATATTGGTCTCATTTGTAAATCCAAAAACTCCTTTGGTATTTGAAAAATTAATTTTTTTTGCAACTTGAGCTGCAATGGGGTACAGAGTTTGAATATTTCTTGTATTGATAATAATTTTTGTGTTCTCTGGTTTGAACCCAAGAGCAATAAAATCCAAGGCATTTTCATATGCAAATTTTTTGGTATCTTCTAATGTTAAATTGGCTTTTGCGTAAAATTTCTCATCATCAGTAAGCTGAAAATACATATTTACATCAAATTTTTCCTGTAACCATTTTGCAAAAACCCAAGGTACTAGATGACCTATATGTGTATGACCTGATGGACCTCTTCCTGTATAAAGAAAAAATTTTTTGCCTTTTTCATAATCTTCTAAAATTCTATCCATTTCTCTATGGGAGAAAAAAACACCTCTTCTGAGCATAAAGTGATCCTCTCCTGTAATTTTTTTGATTCTATCAAGAATTTTAGTTGAAATTCTTTCAGTTCCAAATTGTTTGATTAATTTATCATAATCAATATCGCCTTCAACATGCCATGGAGTTACAACAAAGTCCTCAGTTGACATTCAATTTCACTTAGGTTAAGGTTTAAAAAGTCTTTTTCAAACTTTCTGCTATTGTCACAAGTTTTTCATGAAATCGAAAAAAAAATTATTTCTGTGTTGAAGATGGAATTAAAATTAACTCCAGAAAAACTTGAGAAATTAACACAACTTTCTCCTGATCAAGTTAGACGGGGAATAGAATGGCTTAAACTCAAAGATTTAGCGATTGTTGATGAATCATCAAACGTAGAATATAGGCTTGGAAAAAACGGGTTAGAATCTTTCCAAAAGGGATTACCTGAGAGAAAACTATTGGATTTAATAAAAAATGATCCAAAGAATATCTCAGATTTACAAAAAGAACTTGGATCTGTTTTCGGTCCTGCAATGGGACTGGCAAAAAAGAATGGTTGGATCGATGCCATGGAAAATAAAATTTTTATAAAAAATTATCCTTCTAATCTTCCTGGAGAAAAAACTCTTAAACAGATTGGGGATGGTATGATCTCTAAAAACCAAATTGATGAGAATGATTTGGCCAGTCTCTTGAAAAGACCTGATTTTGTAGTTGAAAATATTATTAAAAAAAAAGAAATCTCATTAACAAAAAATGGTCAAACTTTAGATGTCGCAAGTTCATCCTCTGGAGCAATAGATGTAGAAGCCAAAGTCCCTGAGGTATTTGTTGCAAAAACTCATCCGTTAAAAGACACGATTGATGAAATCCGAGAAATATTTGTCACTTTGGGTTTCACTGAAATTTTGGGAAATATGATCCAACCAAGCTTTTGGAATTTTGATGCGCTGTTTACTCCACAAGATCACCCAGCAAGAGAATTGCAAGATACCTTCTATTTGGATGGTGTTTCTGAAAAGAAGATCGGAACTCCAGAACAAATTAGAAAAGTTTCAGAATCTCACAAGAAAAATTGGCGATATTTTTGGGATATTAATGAAGCACGAAAAATGGTTCTAAGAACTCATACCACTTGTGTTACTATCAAACATCTAGCCGAAAAAAAACCTGAAGAGGCTAGAGTTTTCTCATTGGGCCGTGTATTTAGAAATGAAAAGGTAAGTTACAAACATCTTGTAGAGTTTAATCAAATTGAAGGTGTTGTTGTTGGAAAAGATGCTTCTTTACGAAATTTAATGGGAATTCAACGAGAATTTTATAAACGGATTGGAATTACAAAAATTAAATTTTGGCCAACGTTTTTTCCATACACCGAACCGTCACTTCAAACCATGGTCTATAATGATAGGTTAGGAAAATGGATTGAACTATTTGGAATGGGAATATTTAGACCAGAAGTGACAAAACCTCTAGGGATAACTAAACCTGTTCTTGCATGGGGAGGAGGCATTGAAAGAATTGCAATGTTAAAGTACGGATTAGACGATGTGAGGGAATTTTACAATAATAATCTAAATTGGTTAAGAGGTGCAACAAAATGCCAGTAATTACATTGTCTTACTCTAGACTCCAAAAATTGGTTGGAAAGGTGTCAAAAAAACAAGTCTCGGAACTACTACCCTTTTTAGGATTGGATATTGAATCAGAAGACAAAAACTCTGTTCGGGTTGAATATAGTCCAAATAGACCTGATTATTCTACTGATATTGGGATTGCCTTAGGTTTACAAGGACTGCTTGGAATTAAAACTGGAGCGCTAAAACTCAATATTAGAAAATCTAATAAATTTACAATCGATGTCAAATCTGATGTTTCTGTAATTCGCCCATATGTAACGGGAATAGTTGCAACGAATGGCAAAATTGATCAAGAAATTCTTGAACAACTCATACAAATGCAAGAAGATCTACATATGGGAATTGGAAGAAAGCGAAAAAAATCTTCAATTGGAATTCATGATCTTGACCCGATTTCATTTCCTCTAACCTACAAAACAACTAACAGAAATTCAAAATTCATCCCCTTAAAATCTAATAAAGAAAGTTCTATTTCTGAAATACTTGAAAATACAGATGTAGGCAGGGAATATGGGTACATTTTAGGGAATTCTAGACATGTTCCAATAATAGTTGATTCAAGTGGTAATATCGTATCTTTTCCTCCAATAATTAATGCCGCAATAACAACAGTTACCACCAAAACCAAAAATCTCTTTGTAGAAGTAACTGGTATCAACAAGGAAGATGCTGAAGATATGCTCTCAGTAGTGGCAACCATTTTACAAAGTGCACGATTTACTTTAGAATTTGTTAAAATTTCGGGTGCAAAAAATTCTTCGCCAAAACTTGAACAAAGAAAAATATCAATTAGTTCTACACTGGTTAATCAGATGCTTGGTTTGAATTTAACAACTTCAAAAATAATCTCATCATTAAAAAAGTCTAGATTGGATGCATCAAGTAAAGGCAAAGATATTGTCTGCACCATTCCTGCATATAGATTTGATATTTTTGGACCAATGGATTTAGTCGAAGAAACGGCTTTGGGTTATGGAATTCAAAACCTTGAGCCAACATTAACTCCTTCTCAAACTCTAGGACAATTTAGTCCGATCTCAATTCAACTAAAATTATTAAGTCATGTAATGATTGGTCTTGGCTACCTTGAAGCTCTGAATTCAAGTTTGACAAGCAAACGAGTTCTATATGAAATGACTAATAGAAATCCTGGGAAGATTATTTCCGTACTTGATTCAAAAAGCCAAGAACACACAATTTTACGAGACTCTATACTTCCTGGATTATTAGAAAATCTTTCTAGAAATATTCATGAATCATATCCTCAAAAATTATTTGAAACAGGAACTATATTTATTAAAAATAATCGAATAGATGAGAAATCTAGTTTTGCGGCTGTATCTGCTCATAAAGAGGCAAATTTTAGTGAAATAAAATCAATTTTACAGGCGGCATTAAAAAATGGATTTAATCTAGAGCTAGAGACAAGAACTTCATCTCATGAAACTTTTCAGAAAGGTCGAGTGGCTTCAATTTTAGTTAAAGGAAAAACAATTGGAATTATGGGCGAAATCAATTCTAATACTATTGAAAATTATAAAATACGCGTTCCAGTTGTAGGTTTTGAAATTAACTTATCTGGATTAATATTTGACTAAATCTTTTCCTAAATGCCCAAGAGCAGGCATACAGACGGATTAGGATGATGCGATCGTATTGATACCAATGATTTCTAATTCACCCAGGTATGCTACATGTAGGGCGACCCCGGTTTCAGAACCCAAGGAGGTTTTGGCTAAAATACCAATGATCTTGTGCGAGTCAGAACCGGGGGACATTTGAATAATCAAAGAAATAAAACAACCTCGTAGGAATAGGAAATTGAATTGGTAAATTACTGGTTAGCAAAACAAGAACCAAGCGGACCAAGAGGATATAATTTTGAGACTCTAAAAAAAGAAAAAAATACTATTTGGGATGGTGTCCACAATAATCTTGCTTTAAAACATATGAAAAATATGTCTGTAGGTGATCTGGTTATGTTTTATCATACTGGTACAGAACGACAAGCTGTTGGAATAATGGAAATTACCTCAAAACCATATCCTAATCCAAAAGAAGAAAATCCGCGATTCATCGTAGTCGATGTAAAATACAAAAAACCGTTAAAGCGACCAGTTACATTAGATGAAATGAAAAAACAAACGAAATTCAAGGATTGGGAGATGATTCGAATTTCTAGATTATCTGTAATGCCTGTACCTAAAGATATTTGGGAAAGTATTCTTAAAATTTCTCAAAATTAACCCCTAGAAATCGCTTTATTGATATAGTCGATTTGTTTAATATGGAATATGGCAACAGCTTATGTTTTAATAAACTGTGAACTAGGTTCTGAAGAAGCTATAATACAGCAATTGAAGGGTCTAGAAGGTGTAAAGGAAGTTCATGGAACTTTTGGCGCATATGATATTTTGGCCAAGATTGAATCTGACACGGTTGAAAAACTACGTGAAACAATAACTTGGAAAATCCGAAAAATTGAGAAGATTCGATCAACACTAACCCTTATGGGTATAGAAGGTCAGACATAACACCTTTTTTTTTAATATGATTTTGCATTTTATTTTTGTTGTAAAAGAAGAAGATCATGAAAAACGAAAACCTGAATATGATTACGTACAACAAATGAGTCAATTTTTTAAAGTATGGATTAAAGAAAAATTTGGAAAAGATTTTGAAATTCAATGTGATGAATTAATTACAAAACCTAGAAGCCTTTTTCAAAAATTAGATACTCCTACGTTGATCCGGGATCATGAACAACGCGGGAAAGAAATTTATCATTTCTATCTTTGTCACTTTAGACCTCTTTGGACTGATTGCACGTGTGAAGGATATCATTCCGAAAATTTTGGAATGATTTGGTGGCAGTCTCCCAAAGATCCCTATGACCAATTGTTTATGGCAGAAAAAAATTGTACCACCATATCTCATGAAATAACTCATGAGCTATTAAGACAATTAAATCACAAAAAGTTTATTGACAATGTTCATGATATTTGGACAAAACATCTTTTCTCTGATTTATACTTTGAACAATACGGATCAGATTTTAAAAAAACTGATGGAAAACCTCTATTTCTTGCAATCGATACATCAAGTCTTCCCATTTAAAAAAATCGAATAAAGTTATGACATTTAACATCAAGAAAATATTGAATTTTAAAATAATTTTCTAACACTTGGTTACAGAGTAAATATTATTTTCAAAATTTGCCGTTTTAAAATCAAGTTTGTTTTCAGGATCATGTGATCTTGATTTATTTAAATTTCCCAATTCAACTAAAGCATCTGCCTTAAAACCAACTGAGGAACCGTAAATTCCATCTGCCAACATTGTCCCGTGGTCTCCTTTCTTAATATCATCTACCATTTCATAAAATCTGGTAGTTTCCTTTTTGTTTACTGGATTACCAGTTGCCTTGTTGTAGGCTACTGCAATATACATCCCATTATTTTTTATGGCTACTGGTATTTTGTGATTAGTACCACTTGCTCCTGGAATTGTTTCATTTACAATAACCTCACATTTGTGATACATACTTGATACATATGCATAAAATCTATACTGAGCATATTTTCCAGCATCATCTTCTTCACAATCTACAAAAACTCGGTGTAATAGCATTAATGCATCATCATTCATACTTTGCAATCTATCGTCTATCCTTCCTCTTTCAAGAAGTTCAGATTTGCATTCCTTGGCAATTATCACTAAAATAAAATCTGGCAAATTGTAACTTTTTAGCGCAGCCACATAGGCTCCTGCTTGTGACATTCCAAATTTTGGAAAACCCTTATTGACCATGCCAACCCCTCATTTTAAATTCTGAAACTCCAATAATCAATTATGTGACTGTTTTTGGCTTATAATTGTTAAGAAATACTCATGCCTAACCAATAAAATTTTTAAGATTTTGATTAACAATAAATTCAAGCGAATTTCACAAATTCTATGGACACTGACAGCACGCCAGAATTAGTATCTAATGTTTATAAAAAATTACAAGAAAATATCACAAAATATAGGAAAATAGTTGGAAGACCATTAACACTTACTGAAAAAATATTGTCCGGTCATCTTCAGAATCTTATAGATGAAAATCTCGATGTAGGAAATAATTACGTTTTTCTTAGACCTGATAGAGTCGCCTTACAAGATGTAACTGGTCAAATGGTAATGTTACAATTCATGCAAGCAGAGCTTGAACAAACATCCTTACCAACCACAGTCCATTGTGATCATTTGATCAGGGCTGAAGTGGAGGGTGACACCGACATGAAAATATCTCTCGATGAAAATAATGAAGTTTTCAAATTTCTACAATCTGCTTCTGCTAAATACGGATGTGGATTTTGGAAGCCTGGGGCAGGAATTATTCATCAAGTAGTTCTTGAAAATTATGCGTTTCCTGGTGGATTAATGATTGGAACTGATTCTCATACTCCAAATGCTGGCGGTTTAGGCATGATTGCAGTTGGTGTAGGAGGATTGGATGCAGCTGAAACCATGGCTGGAATGCCTTGGGAATTACTATATCCGAAACGAATCGGTGTAAAACTCACAGGAGAATTAAATGGATGGACTGCACCTAAGGATATTATTCTTAAAGTAGCACAAGAACTAACAGTCTCTGGTGGAACAAATTCCATAATAGAATATTTTGGACCGGGAACAAAATCCATTAGCTGTACTGGAAAAGCTACCATTGCCAACATGGGAGCAGAAGTAGGTGCAACTTGCTCCGTATTTCCGTATGATGAAAGAATGGAAACTTATCTAAAATCCACAAATCGCGAAAAAATAGCAGAACTTGCAAATCAAAATAGAGAATTATTAATTGCAGATCCCGAAATTCAAAACAACCCAGAAAAATATTTTGATAGAATTATTGAAATTAATTTATCTACCTTGGAACCTCATATTGTCGGTCCACATACTCCAGATTTAGCTAGAAAAATTTCTGATTTATCAGAGGATGTAAAATCTAACAATTACATAGATCCAATTTCTGTTGCCTTGATGGGAAGCTGTACAAATTCATCCTACGAAGATATGTCAAGAGCTGCAAGTTTGGCAGAACAAGCAAAAGCTAAAGGTATTAAATCAAAAATCCCATTACTAATAACCCCAGGATCTGAACAAATTAGAGGAACCATTGAAAGGGATGGCCAAATGAGTTCCCTAAAAGAGATTGGTGCAACTGTTTTAGCAAACGCATGTGGTCCTTGTATAGGACAGTGGTCTAGACCTGAATTGGATAATGATGATAAAAATACAATCGTCACAACCTTTAACCGAAATTTTCCTGGTCGAAATGACGGCCATCGAAATACGCTAAATTTTATTGGTAGTCCTGAAATGATCATCGCCCTTGCTCTCGGTGGACGATTGTCCTTTAATCCATTAAAAGATGAATTAACTGCTGCAGATGGAACAAAATTTAAACTTGAGCCACCAAAATCTGCACCTGAAGTTCCCAAAGAAGGCTTTGTGATACCTGTAGGAATTTTTGTAAAGCCACCTGAAAATACTGATGATATTGAGGTAATAATTGATCCACAAAGCAAACGTCTTCAACGGTTAGAACCATTTTCAAAATGGGATGGTATGGACTTTAAAGAAATACCTATAATTGCAAAGGCGAAAGGAAAATGTACAACTGATCATATCTCCCCAGCTGGCGCATGGCTTTCGTTACGTGGTCATTTAGATAACCTTAGTGATAACATGCTCCTAGGTGCAGTTAATGCTTTCAATGATGAAGTGGGAAAAGGAAAAAATATTTTAACACATCAAATGGAAAATTTTTCACAAATTGCAAGACAGTACAAAGAAAAAGGATTCAGATGGGTAATTGTAGGTGATAAAAATTATGGTGAAGGCAGTAGTAGAGAACATGCCGCAATGACTCCCAGACATTTAGGGTGTGCAGCTGTAATTACAAAGAGTTTTGCAAGAATTCATGAAACAAATTTGAAAAAACAAGGAGTCTTAGCCCTCACTTTTAACAATTCTGATGATTATGATAAAATTCAAGAAGATGATAAGATTAGTCTTATTGAATTAAACGATCTCGCACCACAAAAACCTGTTACATGTAAAATTACTCATAATGATGGCAATCAAGAGGAAATATTGCTCAATCATTCGTATACTAATTCTCAAATAGAGTGGTTCAAAAATGGCTCTGCCTTGAATGTTTTGAAAAATAATAGACAATAAATTTTTTAACGTGGGGCCGACCGGAATTGAACCGGCGACCTACGGGTCACTACAGCTCCAAACTTACATCATCCCTGAGTCAGTTTAGCTTAGTTTACCTTTGGAGCCCTTAGCGGTGATCTTTGTAGACACTGTCGCCCTACCAGGCTAGGCTACGACCCCACAGAAAAGATTGAAACAGACTTGAATTTTAAGTTACTTTCATTAAGGTTTAATTGCAATGCAACTGAATTTAGAAATGTAAATAAAATCATGGTTAAACCAATCGTACTTGCAATAGGATCTATTCCTGTAATTATAGCCCTCTTGATTGCTATACCATTAATCACAAAACCAGATATTCCCTTTTCTGCTGCAAATCCAAATGATACTATTGAATTTGAATACACGAAACATCAATTAAAAAAAATTTCCTTTGGAGTTACTGAACGTGAAGGTGCGCAAAAAACTGAGATTCTTCTTATCAAAAATAATGGCGAAATAAAATATACGGTAACGAAGGAGGGATATCCACAACCTGACATAAAATCTAAATTGAGTGAAGAAAAAATTCGGAAATTAACTGCCTTGATTAAAGAAACTGGCTTTATTGAAATTCCTTCTGAATCATTTCCGGTAAAGGAAGATGTAATTGATTACCAAAAATCAAATGTAAAAATTACTTTGAATGGACAAATAAAACAAATTCATTGGCCAGAACAAAATGCCACAGAAAAATTCATTCCACCGATAATTACCATGGTAGAATCCCAACTTGATCAAATAATAAATCAAATAAGTGAATAGGTACAAATAGGCTCAGAAGAAACTCAGATTATGCTTCCACTCGCAGGAGAAAGAAAGAATGCAAGAGGGATTATTTCTGAAAAATCTAATACTGAAGATATTATTCGTGGTACATCTACTTTGAAACGTGGGTTTGCTCACATGTTAAAAAATGGTGTCGTTATGGATGTCACTACTGTTGAACAGGCACAAATTGCAGAGGAGGCTGGAGCTGTTTCAGTTATGGTATTAGACAAACTTCCTTCTGACGTTAGAAAAGCAGGAGGGGTTGCCAGAACTGCAAGTATTAGAATTATTCAAGATATAATGGATTCAGTTACGATTCCGGTTATGGCCAAATGTAGAATCGGACATGTTTACGAAGCTAGGGTTTTGGAAGAAACAGATGTTGATATGATTGATGAATCTGAAGTTTTAACTCCTGCAGACGAGCATCATCATATTTGGAAATGGGATTTCACAACTCCTGTTGTAAATGGCGCAAGATCTTTAGCTGAAGCATTACGAAGAATAGAGGAAGGAGCTGCAATGATTAGAACTAAAGGAGAACCAGGTACTGGAAATGTAGCAGAAGCTGTTACTCATATCAAAAAAGTCAATGATGAATTACGAATAATAAAATCCATTTATGATTCTGGAGATAATCAAGATTTAGTAAGAATGGCAAGAGAATTCAAAGTATCCTATGATATTGTAGAGGAAACTGCAAAACTTGGTAGATTACCGGTTGTAAACTTTGCTGCTGGTGGAATAGCTACACCGGCTGATGCAGCATATTTGATGTCTTTAGGATGTGACGGTATTTTTGTAGGTTCTGGAATTTTTAACGCTAATGACGCAAAAGAAAGAGCAAAAGCAATTGTTTTGGCAACAACTTTTTGGGATGAACCAGAAAAAGTAAAAGAGGCTCAAAAAATGATTGATGAAAGACAATCAATGTTAGGCCTAGATGTTAACACTTTAGAATTAAGAATGCAAGACCGTGGGGGTTCAGCTTGAGTCTGACTGTTGGGGTACTGGCAATTCAAGGTGATGTTCAAGAAAATCTTATTTCTACTGAAAAAGCGATAAAAGAATTAGGAATTGAAGGAAAAGCAGTGGAGGTAAAAACTGCAGACGATGTTAGTAAAGTAGATGGATTAATAATTCCTGGCGGTGAAAGCACTACTATTGGACAGCTTTCCCTTGTAAACAGTTCCCTTCGAATAATCAAGGAAAAAATTGAGAACGGGATGCCTGTATTGGGCATTTGTGCTGGCATGATTTTACTTGCAAAAACAGCCGATGACCGTGTGATGGGGAAAACAGGTCAACCACTTTTAGATTTAGTTGAGATAAAGATTGAGCGAAATTCCTTTGGACGACAAAAAGAATCATTTGAGGCCGAAATTTCAATGAATTCAATTAAAATTCCAAAATTCAATGGGGTATTCATTCGAGCTCCATCAGTATCTGAAATAAGTGCAGATGTTGAAGTTTTGTCCAAATTTAATGAAAAAATTGTAGCAATAAAAAAGGGAAATATTATTGGAACTGCATTTCATCCAGAATTAACTACTGATGTTTCTTTGCACAAATATTTTGTAAATCTAGTAAAAGAATCTAAAAATTAATTTTTAAAATTTCTCCTATTCTAAATTATGCATTGATTTCAAATCTTTTGTGAATGCTTCCAAGTTCTCAGGAATAATAAAAGAAAATGAATCTTTTAGAGATAGACCTTTGGATTTCTTTTCATTCCACACCTTAGAATTAAATTCTGCTATTTCATTTGTTAATTTATTTTCTGGATATTCATCTTCTACTTTTACTTGATGTTCTTTATGGATGCTCTCTGTTGAGTACAGAATTTTCCAAAGATGGTCAGTGATAAATGGAGTAATTGGTGCTAATAATTTCAATATAGTTGATAATGTTTTGTGTAAGGTAAAAATTGCACCATCTCTTTCCTCATCTGAGAATCCAATTCCATAAGCTCTTGCTTTTACCATTTCAATATAATGTGCGGCAAAAACATTCCATGTAAATTCTCTAATTGCAATTGCTGGAACAAAAAAGTTGTATTCCTCATATCCTCGTTTACATTCTTTAATCAGGATGTTTAATTCTGATAATATCCACAAGTCAGTTGCATTTGGTGTTCCTGATTTTATTACAGGAAAACTCGATAAGAATCTAGAAACATTCCATAATTTACTTAGAAACTTTTTTGTAGATTCTATTTTTTGCTCGTTGCATCTAAAATCATAACCGTGATTAATTTCACTTGCACTCCAAAACCTAAAAGTGTCAGCTCCCAATTTCTCAATTACCGGCAAAGGATCAACTGCATTTCCTTTACTTTTACTCATCTTCATTCCCTTCTCGTCAAGCCCATATCCCATAATCCAGGCCTCAGACCATGGTTTCTCTCCTGTAAGCTGGTCACACCTTAGAAGCGTATAGTATAACCACGTTCTTACAATATCCTTTGCTTGTGGACGAATTGAGACAGGATATATTTTATTGAAAAATTCAGGGTCCTTGTTAAATTTGGATATGAAAAGTGGTGATACACTTGAATCCATCCAAGTATCAAATGTTCTTTCCTCGCCTACAAATTCCGTTGATTCACATTTTGGACATTGACTTATGGGACACTTTTCAAACCAGGGTTTGTAATATTTTCCAGGTTCTGGAACGTATGGCTCTGAGCAATTTTTACAATACCAAATAGGAATTTCAGTACCATAATACCTTCGTCTTGATATGGGCCAATCAATATTGATTGATTCTAACCAATTCATGAGGATTTGTTTATGCATAGATGGATAAAATGTAATTTCTTGTCCTAGTTTTTTTATTTTCTCTACTGCATCTTTTTGTTTTAGGTAATACTCTTCCATGGGAATTATTTCAATTGGAATTTTACTTCTCTCAGAAACTGGAGTTCTATGACTAATGTCTTCTGTTTTTTCAAGGAAACCTTTGTTTTTTAAATCTTCAATAATTTTTGTTCTAGCTTGTTTTGGTTTCAATCCTACATATTCTCCAGCAGCTTCAGTCATTTTACCATCTAGACCTATGGCAACTATTTCTTCTAATTCTAATTCTCGAAACAATGCAACGTCATTTTGATCACCATAACTACAAACCATTACAGCTCCTGAACCAAATTCCTGCTGAGCAGAATGATGAGTTCTAAGTTCTACTTCGACATTCGTAATTGGTACAACTACTTTCTTACCAATGTATTGAGAATATCTTTCATCTTCTGGATTTACAATAATTGTTTTACAAGCACACAAAAGTTCTGGTCTTGTACTTGCAATAATTATTTCCTTATCAGTATCCTTTATCTTAAATTTCATGTAAACTAGTTTAGTTTGTAAATCCTGATAGACTATTTCTGCATCTGCGATTGTAGTTCCTGATACCCAATCGTAATTGTTGGGTCTATTGGCAAGATAGATTTGTCCTTTCTTCCATAGTTCGATAAAAGTAGATTGCGTAAGGGTTCTATACTCTTCAGAATCTGTCCTGTAATAGTTGGCAAAATCCCCACTCAATCCCAAATTCTTCATAATCAAGAGCATTTCTGCCTCTAAATCATCAAGTGCAACCCTGCATAATTTCAGAAATTCTCCACGTTCTGTCTCTCGCATTCGAATGTTATGTTTTTTCTCTGTGTACAATTCAACTGGAAGCCCGTTTCTATCAATTCCGATAGGAAAATAGACATTTTTTCCAGCCATCCTTGCAGTTCTTGCAATCATATCGATTTGTGAGTAGTGAGCTGCTGCTCCAATATGCCAAGGTCTTCCAGATGGATATGGGGGAGGAGTATCTATGGTAAAGTTATCATCTGTAGGGGTAAATGCATAAATTTTTTCTTCATCCCATTGTTTGAGAATCTCTTTCTCCAATTCTGGATTCCATGCTTTTTCATTAATTTTAGGGTCCATTTCTTAACTATCTTGAAATATTGGAAATAATGTGAGAGCCTTTGTTGTAGCCCTCATAAATGTAAACTCCGACTGCCTCAACATTTGATGGCATTTTGGGAGCTAATAGTTTGATTATCTCTGATGATAAATTCTCTACAGTTGCTTCGCCTTTCAAAAGATATGTTGTATTTTTGGGAACTTGAAGATCAAACATTCCTTTGGGACCATCAAACTGAATTTGATAATGTGAGTCATCTTCTTTTTTTAGATATTTCTCATTGATGAAAAACTTGTGATCAAAAATATTTACAACTTCTTTAATTATTTTTTTTGCAACTCCAAAATCTACTAGGAGATTATCTTTCATCTGTCCGACTAGTTCAACCATTACTGATGATGTATGTCCATGAAGGATAGAGCATTTCTCAACTAGTGGCAAGATATGTGCATAATCAAACGTAAAGGATTGATCCTCTAAAAAGATTGAACCTGTCTGAGGTGTTTTATCATAAAATACAATATCTTCTAACTCTTTAATTTGTGCGGAATATTTTGGGTGGCCCACTGCCATGACTTTATCTTCAGTATTATCTTTGATCTCTATGTATTTTTTTATATCCTCTTCATTGTCTATTACTTCAATGAGACCTTTCTTTGTTTTAAAATCAATTTTTACTGTTTTATCATTCTTCAGTATTATGTCACAATCATATTGATAATCTTCTTCCAAAAATGTGAGCATTTGCGCTATTGTTAGCTCTGTTCTTGTTCTCAAAAGGTTCCCTTTTTTGTCGATATATTTGAAATCCGAGTCAAGAATAGTGGGACTTGTAGTCATGTGAAGGCATTTAATTCTGGCTCTATAAATGCTATAATGAAAATCCTAAAGATTATTCACTCTAATAATCAAAACTCAAACCAATGAATTTAGAATTTTTGCCAGTTCTATATCATTTTGAGTAATTCCGCCTGCGTCATGAGTCATCAGGTCAACTGTAATTTTGTTATACACATTGAACCATTCGGGATGATGATTCATTTTTTCAATATGCATAGCAGCTCTAGTCATGAATCCAAATGCATGGTTAAAGTCCTCAAATTCAAAATCCTTGTGTAATTTCTCTTCTTTGATTATCCATCCTGGTAGGTTTTTCAACTCTTCAGAAATTTTTTCAGTTGATAATCTCATCATAATTTTCCTAACGTATTACTACATTAAAAGTTAAAGAATAATATCCGACGTCTTTCTAATTTGAATAGTCTAAAATTTTGTGAATAAAATGAATACTGAACTATTAAAAAATATTGAAGATACAATTAAAAAAACTGTTTCCAAAAAAAGAATTGGCGTAGCTTTTTCAGGTGGAGTTGATAGTACTTTGATTTCAAAAATACTTGATGATTTAGAATATGATATCACGCTACTAACAATTGGATTTTCTGAATCTCATGATATTTTATTTGCAAAAGAGGTCAATGAGCAATTAGAATTTCCTCATCATGTTTTAGAAATTAATGGTGATACTTTTGAAAAGATATCCTCTGATATCAACAAAATAATAAAGACTGAGAATCTTTCCTGGAATGAAAACTGTATTGCATTTTACTATGTTTCTCAGCTTGCACAAAGCTTGAATCTTGATACTGTAGTTACTGCTAATGGTATTGACGAGTTATTTTGTGGATATAACGCTTATCGAGAAGTAATTTCCCAAGGTGAATCACAAGTAAACAAGTTGATGGATGCAAAATTAGAAAATGAAATTAAAATGATGAAGGCAGTCAATCTAATATCTTCTGAATTTAGAGTGACAATTCTTCAGCCACTACTTTCGAGTGAATTTGTAGCATTTGCAAAATCTGTTCCTATGACTGAGAAAATAATTGACTCTGAAGACTTGATAAGAAAACATGCTATTCGTAAACTAGCAGCAGACATCGGAGTGCCAGAAATCTCCTACACAAAAAGAAAAAAAGCTTTACAGTATGGAACACAAATTCACAAAAAATTATTAAAAACTAGATAACTTTTTTACAGTTTTTTGCAACTGACTTGCTTACATTACTAATAATGATGCTTGATGCTCCAAGATGTTTTTGGGGGGAAAATATTGAATCAATCTCCTTCTCTGTTAGTTTGGATGAGAATGACTTGTCTTGCTT
>DATKYM010000098.1:0-4291 GCA_035528495.1 Nitrosopumilaceae archaeon | reverse complement strand
AGATATGTAATTTGAGGAGTATGAAATTTGAATGATTCTAGTACCAATGTATACTCATATTGTTTTCAAATTTCTGCTATATTACAAAATACCGTGATTATCAACAATGAGTATCAAAAATAAGAACATTTTTTCCTTTTTCACTCCAATAGAGTAACAATTGAATTTATTAGAAGAAAAGATCCTTTTCAAATTTGAAATCAATGGAAACTAATTTTTTAATATTATTTTTTGGGAAGGATGACGATTATTCTAAAAACATTACTGTTGAATTTAATACTCAGTTATAACTCAACAAAAATAATTGAATAAAAAGAAAACATCTACAATCACATTTAGAATTGATGAAGAAAATGACAATAAACTAAGGAAGATAGCTGAAGACAAAAAAGTAAGCCTAAATACCCTGGCAAATCAGATCTTGGGAAATTATGTTCAACTTGAAAGGTATATGGAAAAATTTGGAGTGTTGATGATGAGTCAAGATGCCTTTTCATCGTTTCTTGCTATCCTTGATGAAAAACAAATAATTGAATTAGCATCAGATATTGGTTCCAAGGAGCCAAAGGAGTTTATTCTCTTCAAATGGAAAGGAATGAATTCTGAATTTGTTACTGATTTCATTACGATGTACTTTGAACACTGTGGATATGGAACATGTGATTTGGAAAAAACTAAAGGTGAAATTGCAATTAGCATTCATCATAAATTAGGAAAAAATGGTACAATTTTCCTAAAGACATTTTTGGAATCACTAATCCAATCTACTTTGGACATCTCTTGTAAAACAATAATTACTGAAGATTCAGTAACCATTAGATTTTCTGAATAGAAAAAGTGCTTGCAAACGCTTGCAATCTAAACGTCCTGGCTAAATACAATTTTATGATATTTTATTCAATGGACAAACAAGAAACACAATACGAGAACAGCATATACGCTCAAGAACTAAAAAATAAACTTGATAATAATGAAAATATCATAGTTTTTGATATTCGTTCAAAAAATCAATATGAATCAGGCCACATTCCAAAATCTGCCTTTGCAGTTTGCAATCCTGAAACACAAAAACAAATTTTGCCAAGACTTCCTAAAGATTCGAGGATCGTTCTTGTAGGCGATAATGATCAATATTCATCTAAAATGGTCTCATTTATGAAAAGTGCAGGATTAGATGCAGTATATTTGAAAGATGGAATGTCTTCTTGGAAATGGAAATTAGAAACCTCGCTTGAGGAGGATATTACTGCCAAAGAACTTAAATCAAAATTAGATGAAAAACAAAATTTATTCTTAATTGATGTAAGGGAGCCTGATGAATATTCTGAATGGCATATTTCTGGAAGCACAAACATTCCACTATCTGAAGTGGGAAAACCAGAATCTATAAGAAAAATCCCACAAAACAGTGAAATTGTTACTATATGTGCCCGAGGAAACCGTTCCAAGGTTGCAAAATTTGTTCTAGAGGGAAACGGGATTCATTCAAAATCCTTGGAAGGTGGGATGGAAACTTGGACTACGGCATTTGAAACTGCTGAGAAAGCGTATGTTATCAATGGTAAAAAGATCGATCTTGTTCAAGTACGACGAATTGGAAAAGGATGCATGTCTTATGTAGTTTCATCTAACGGTGAAGCAATAGTGGTAGATCCAGTTTTTCCACATGATGAATATACAGAAATTGCAAAAAATAACAACTGGAAGATTACAAGAGTGTATGATACTCATCAACATGCAGACCATGTATCTGCTGCAAAATCCTTAGCAGAAAAAACAGAAGCTGTGCTCAATCTAAGTGCTTATGAGAACTATAATTTTCCACATGAAATATTGAATGATGGACAGGAACAAAAAATTGGAGATATTACATTAAAAGTAATCCATACTCCAGGACATACCCTTGGAAGTCTATCATTTCTAATTGAAGGTCAATTACTCATTACTGGAGATACTCTGTTTGTTGATGGTGTAGGACGACCTGACTTGAGGGATGAAGCTGAAGAATTTGCACCAGTTCTTTATGATACTCTTCAGAAAAAACTATTAGTTCTCTCAGGAAACATTCATGTCTTTCCAGCACATGGAAATACAAATCAGAAAGGACAGTTGAGCTCAAAAATGGCAGACCTTATCAAAAAAATTCCGTTTTTAAAAATGTCCAAAGAAGATTTTGTAAAGCAAATACTTTCTACTGTAATGCCAACGCCACCAAATCACACCGCAATAATTGACATTAATAAAAATGGCAAAAATTTGAGTAGTGATGAGGCCAATTCATTTGAAATTGGACCAAACAGGTGTAGTATAACTGGAAAATAGGATAAATAAAACATGGAGACAGATCTCATTTCATATTTATTGTTGCCACAAATTGAATCATCTACCATAATATTATCAATTTTATCGGGAATCATTGTAGGTTTTATTTTAGGAATTATTGGAGGAGGTGGTTCAATTTTAGCTGTTCCTCTTTTGATTTATGTTGTAGGCATTGATGATCCTCATGTAGCTATAGGTACTTCAGCATTAGCCGTTGGAGCAAATGCTGCTGTGAACTTGATATTTCATAAAAAACGTGGTAATCTCAAGCCTAAAACTGGATTGTATTTTGCAATTCCTGGAATTTTAGGTGCAATCATTGGTTCTCAACTCGGATTGATAACTCCAGGGGATAGTTTACTTGTATTATTCGGAGGTTTAATGATTGTAATTGCTTATAAGATGATTTCTCGGAAAAATAAAAACATTCACGAAAATGTGTCGGCAACTGGTTCAACAGTAGTTTTACAAAAAAAGAAATTATGGTTAAATGGAATTTTAGTTGGACTAGCCTCTGGTTTTTTTGGAATAGGTGGTGGGTTTTTGATCATGCCATCATTAATGTTTACTAGTGGATTATCTGTCACTGAAGCGATTGCAACTTCATTGATTCCTGTAAGTGCTTTTGGATTTACCACTGCGACAATGTATGGCATTGAAAATAACATTAATTGGTTCATATCCTTATTCTTTGTAATTGGGGGTATCGCAGGTGGGTTTATCGGTACCAAAGTAATGAACAAAATTCCAAAGAAAACATTAATGAAGATATTTGCAGTGGTGCTCATAATTGTTGCATTTTATATTATTGTAAGTACTGTACTAGGTTGGGGATAAATTGACTTTTTATTATACAATAAAAACGTAAAAGTCAATAGATAATATCATTTAAGATCTTACATCATCTCTTGAAGAAATAAAATATTTCATGATTGCAAATGATTACAATGTAAACATACTCACTATATTTCAGGTTCACCTAGTAAGAACATGTCCGCAATAAACAGACAACCAAAGAAAAAATCAAGTAAAAATTCCACTTTCATCGTAGGTGGAGTTATTGCCTTAGTGGCAGGCCTACTTTTGGCATACTTGATGTTCTATACTGCACCTGCAGAAAATATGGAACTAGTTAAGATAATAGCAGTTACAGATGAGGGATGTATTGGAGAAACCTTGGATGGTTTTTCAGTTAACATTGGTGAATGCAACGCACAACCAGGTCAATACGTTGATGCATTAGTTGATCAAAAAGTAAAAGATCGTGCTGCTGCAATGAATCCAACATAATTCTCACGCCTATCTGCGTCGTTTTTATCCACATTTTAGTAACCGAATCCCTGTGGATTCTAATTTTTAATATTATTTTTTGGGATTCAGATTTGAAATTTAGATTCTGAGATTAAATATTCAATTTAGATTAGATAATTATGAGCAACGAAGGAGAAATTTCTTCTTTTTGATGTTTCTAACAAATTCAAGAGGTAAAACATCATAAAGAAAATCAATTTGTTTTTAATCTTATTCGTATCTTTTGTTGTTATCGTATTTGCTAATAGCTATATTCCTCCTAGTTATGACGTAATTGTGCAACAACAAGAACCAATTGATATTGAAAAAAGACTAGATATTCTCTATGAACACTTGATACCATGTAAAGATGAGGAGAATCATTATTAGATTGGTATCAGGAGATTTCTAAATAGTATGGCAAGAAGGGTATCAATTATGATTGATGAGGATTTGGATAAAAAGTTGAGATTAATTCAGGCAAAAGAAATTCAAAGCACAAATAGATCGGTTAGCTTTTCAGGTACACTAAACGAAGTCTTGCGAAATAGTTTCAAAAAATAATCATAGGTAATGATTTTCAAATAAAAAAAGTATGGCTCAAGTTTGTTCTGGATTTTGTGATAGGTTCAAAAAGGAATCATTTGTACAAAAAAGTATTAAATTTCCAAAATTTATC
>DATKYM010000097.1:0-5018 GCA_035528495.1 Nitrosopumilaceae archaeon | reverse complement strand
AGAGCACGAAGCTTCCTCACAAAAGAAGAGAGAATAGGCTTGTTAAATGAATACAAAGACTATCTTGAAAAAGAAGCAAAAGGTGTTTCTGAAAGAATAAAGGATCTAGAAAAGGATTAATCCTTTTTCTTAATTTTTTATAAAATGATAAAATATTGGGTCATTTTTTGGAATGAATTGTGATTTTTCTAGTATTTTAATTTTAAAATTTTAAAAGACATTATAAAAACAATAAAAATTATTCCAGCACTAATAAAAAATATAGTCTCTTGAAAAAATCCATATAAAATCCCTCCAGCAATTAAACCAATAATGCTTGCCAAGCTTCCAAAACTACTTGCAATGCCTTGGACTGCACCCTGATGATCATTTCCAGCACATTTTGATAAAATTGATAATACCGACGGCCACATCAAACCGTTTCCTACAGCAAACAAAACTGCTGCCCCATATAGTAAAATGATATCATTTGAAACAAACAAAACAAAATTTGCGGCTAAAATTATACTTCCCATAACGACTAACTTGCCTTCAGAAAATCTTCTGGATGCTTTTGCAAGTACTGGACCTTGAACTAATGCCATCAACCCTGCTAAAACTACAAAAAACATTCCAAGCTCCGTAACTGTCCATTCTAATCCCTTTGCTGCATAAATTGGAAATGATACATAAAAAATATTGAAACCCAAAAAGATTGCAAAATAGAGGGATAGCAAATATCGAATATTTTTTAATTTAATTACTTCTTTGAAACTAATTTTTTTGGGATCATGGATTTCGTCACAATCCTTGCATTCATGATCAAAAACTTTTCTTACACTACCTTTCTCGAGATTTTTTTTAATCACTGAAGGCTTTGATTCCTTGAGGGAAAATTTTATAACAAATACTGCTGCCAATGAAAGAAACATAGCTGCCATTACAGGAAGAGCTTCCTCAAAAATCGTTGCACCTAAAACCCCAGCTATTGCAGGACCTACAATAAAACCAAGGTTTGATGAAATTGCCATCCTGCCAAAATTCTTACTTCGATCATTCTCAGGCGTGACATCTGCTAGGTAAGCATTAGCTACCGAGACATTACCTCCGGTAATTCCATCTAATCCTCTTGCTAAGAATAATACCAACAATGGAAGGGTGATTACAAATGTACCAAAAACTGGAGAATCTACAGCAAGAATATGTTCTACAGGTAAAAACAATGCCACTAGAAAAATTACCCATGCAACCAACGTTCCTCCCTGACTGACTAACAATACTTTTTTTCTACCGTAATGATCCGACCATCTTCCCAAGATTGGAGCACCTATCAGTTGAAAAGCAGGATACATCGCAGCTACTATTCCAAAAACAAGCGCATTTCCACCAAAATCTGTAACCAGAAATACCAAAAAAGGTAAAACTATGCTAAATCCCATAGTACCAATAAAATTAACCAATAGTATTGGAAACAGAGAAATCTGTTTTGGAATACTAGTCATTTACAATAAACTCTGAATAATTTTATATCTATCAGATAATACCGCATTAATTCGAAACTTCATATCTTTTACAACAACATCTTCAATGGATTTTGTTTACTCATGTTTAGCTCTAATGTTTCTCCATTTTTTAAAACAAATATCCTATCATGTTCTTCAAATAATTCACAAATTTCTGTAAAATCTGTATTTGCAAATGATTTTGTATTATAGCAACAAAGTGTAGCCCCTTCTATTCTTTTTTTATTGTATACTTTCTCAAGCAGTTTTGCATCTTTTATCGAATCAGGTTGTCCTACTCCGATGATACATGCTTGATTAAATTTGGGATTTCCTTTTAGTGTGTTACCTACTTCTTCATAGTATTTTCCTGGATTTTTTTCAAAACTATTATTATTTTTAGCAGCCTTGTTCCATCCATGACTCTCAAAAAATCTTTGACTTTTTTTTGTTTGAGGAGCAGAATAAAGCTGCAACCAATCTTCTTTTGTAACCTCGTCCATTTTTTTTAAAAAATTATTTAGCTCTTTTTCATCTGACCATAAAACAAGATGATGTTTTTTTGGAACCTTTTCTTTTTTCTGCTTCCATTGTTCAAGTGCCTCTTCAATTATTGCTCCAGGTGAAACCCCCTCTTTTTTTGAAATTTCATTTAGCTCATCATGAAGAGAGTCATTAAAACCTCGAACATATAGAATTTTTGCCATATTCATAATAGGTAGATCTTTAATTTAAATATTGCAAGCATGCAAGCAAAAAAATAAAGGTTATATATTGCAAGCATGCAAGCGTCTACATGAATAATATACAAACCCCCGAAAAAGTGGCAATTGTCACTGGAAGTTCTAGTGGAATAGGCTTAGAAACTGCAATTCATCTTTCTAAAAATGGATTTAAAACGTATGCTACAATGCGAAATCTTGGCAAATCTGAGGCTATAAAATCTCGATCGGAAAACTTACCAATTGAAATATTGCAACTTGATGTTATTGATGACGCATCAGTACATGAGGCGATTCAAGAAGTCATAAGAAAAGAAGGAAGAATTGATCTGCTTGTTAACAATGCTGGATATGCACTAATGGGTGCAGCAGAAGATTTAGGAATTGATGAGGTGCAAAAACAGTTTGACACCAATTTTTATGGTATTATTAGAACCATCAAAGAAGTTCTTCCAACAATGCGTAAACAAAAAAGTGGATCTATTGTAAATATCAGCTCGGCAATTGGCTTTGGTGGAATGCCATTAATGTCAGCTTATGCAAGCACCAAATTTGCAATGGAGGGATACACTGAATCACTCAAAAGTGAAGTTGCACCATTTGGAATACATGCTATACTAGTAGAACCTGGTGTGATAAAAACAGATGTTATAAGCGCATCACCATTTGCCAAAAAAGCATTAGAACCTACATCAGCATACTCTGAACTTACGCAAAAGATGGGAGAAATAATGAAAAGTCTTTATGAAAACTGTTCGAGTCCAAGCGTTGTTGCAGAGGTTGTTCTAAAAGCTGCAACATCTGATAATCCTCAGACTAGGTATCAAGCTGGACCAGATTCAGAAATGCTATTCAAGGAAAGACGACAAAAATCAGACGAGGAATATGAAAAATTATTACAGGGATTTTTCTTACCTCCCGTTGCAGAGGTAAAGTGATTATGGCTGAAACCTCATTAAAAGTCATATTTGATGCACCAGCTAAGGACTTGTGGAAAGTACTTAGTGACTTTGGTGGAGTCGCAAAGTATAACCCAATTGTGACCAAAGTTGTTACAGAAGGAACTGGTGTTGGTTCAAAGAGAATTTGCACCGTCCAGAGCCCAGATCAGAATTCATTTGATATAGATGAAATTCTTGAAGATCAAGACGATAACAAAATGAGTAACGTAATTAAAATTGTTAAGGCTCCTCCACCATTTGCAGGAATGGTAGTAAAGTCTCAGATAAGTGAACTTGAGCAGAACAAGTCCCAAGTTGAATGGTTTTTGAATTTTCACCCTGGAGAAATGCCAGAGACGGATGCAAAAAACATACTTCAAGGCATTTTTGGGCAAATAGGAGATTCTCTTAAGGAGTATCTCAAAAACGGAGGGGTTTCATAAAATGAAACTCTCCCAACAAATTTCTTTTAATTCTAAAAAGAGAACTTTTCAGAAGAATCATTCCACGATTTTGGTTATCTTTGTTATCGCGACATTATTCACTATTGGTTTATCTTCTAACAATTTTGCAAATGCTATATCAATTAATTCTGAAACTCTATGTAATGAAGGACATGTTTTGGTTTACCGTATTAATGCAGACAAGTATGCATGTGTTTTTGAAACTACAGTTCTAAATTGGGAAAGTTTAGGAATTGCAGAAAAAGTTGAGCAAGAATTATCTGAACAAAAAGAAATTAGTGCGGAGTTTCCATTTGAATCAAAGTATGTGGAAGTTTTAGGATCTAAAATGCATTACATAGATGAAGGAGAAGGTGATCCAATTCTTTTCATCCATGGAAATCCAACTTCCTCATATCTTTGGAGAAACATAATTCCATATGTTTCAGATGATGGAAGAGCAATAGCAGTTGATTTAATCGGAATGGGGAAATCAGATAAGCCAGATATCGATTATCGATTTGTAGACCATGCAAAATACCTTGATGCGTTTATTGAAGAACTTGAATTGAAAAATGTCACACTTGTTATACATGACTGGGGTTCAGGTTTGGGTTTTAATTATGCCATGCACCATGAGGATAACATCAAAGGAATTGCCTTCATGGAGGCCATTGTAATGCCTATGACCTGGGATGAATTTCCAGCAGAAAGCAAAGAAATCTTTCAGATGTTCAGAACTCCTGGAATTGGAGAGGACATGATTATGACTCAGAATATTTTTATCGAGCAGATGATACCTGGTATGATAGTTAGGGAGCTTTCTGAAGAGGAGATGAACCATTACCGAGAACCATATCCAACAGTAGAAAGTCGTAAACCAGTTTGGGTATGGCCAAATGAGGTACCAATTAGTGGAGAACCAGCTAACGTCAACCAGATTGTTACTGAATATAATCAGTGGTTACAAGAGACTGAAGTCCCAAAAATATTATTTTATGCAACTCCAGGCGTAATAATTACGGAACCTGTAGTTGAATGGAGTAAAATAAACTTGAAAAATCTTGAAACTGTAGATATTGGTCCAGGAATCCATTTTGTTCAAGAAGATAATCCTCATGAGATAGGAGAATCATTATCAGATTGGTATCAGGAGATTTCTAAATAGTATGGCAAGAAGGGTATCAATTATGATTGATGAGGATTTGGATAAAAAATTGAGATTAATTCAGGCAAAAAAAATTCAAAGCACAAATAGATCGGTTAGCTTTTCAGGTACACTTAACGAAATCTTGCGAAATAGTTTCAAAAAATAATCATAGGTAATGATTTTCAAATAAAAAAAGTATGGCTCAAGTTTGTTCTGGATTTTGTGATAGGTTCAAAAAGGAATCATTTGTACAAAAAAGTATTAAATTTCCAAAATTTATC
>DATKYM010000096.1:0-23340 GCA_035528495.1 Nitrosopumilaceae archaeon | reverse complement strand
CCAAAAAAACAATTAAAAAAAGGAATTGCAATCGAAGATATTACTTGCAAGAAGGGTCTTGAACTAATAATTCGAAATAATGGATCTCCAGCTTGTGTAAAGCCTAGTACTTCAGAAAGATTCCAAAGTTTAGGGCTAGCCCATATACCAATTAGGTTCACAGATTTGGAAAAGGATGTTGTACAACCATTAGTCTCAAAGGAACCAACCGTTCAATTTAGAGATGCACAAGATGAGATTCAAAATATTCCAGCTTCTGGCGGTTCATTTGTAAATTTCTACATTACAGATGATGATTTGAATATCGCCCACTCGGGAGTAGAAATAATATCTACTGCAGGTCTGCTAGAGTTTACAATTAATGGGATTCCAGTTGATGGTCCTAACAAAATGGTTGAAACAGGTCCAGATACTGGAGTTTTTTACGCAAAGTTACAATTACCTGAAACAATTAACGGAAGGCCTGTTAATCAAGACGATATTGTAGAGGTAAGATATATGGATAAATCAGATGTGTCTGGTGAGCAGAGGATATTGGTAAAATCAATTCCATTGAAAAGCACATTTGCTCAAATTCAATCATCTGCAGGTAAAACAAGAATAGGTCATGAATTTACTATTCGTGTTTACGAGCCAGATGCAAATAGAGACTCTAGAGATGTTGATAGAATTCCCCTAAACAGATTAGAATATCGAGGGGAAGGTGGAATTAGAATTCCTCTATCAAATCCAAGTTTTGATGCCAACTCTAGCTATCTTCTGGAGACTGGTGAGAATACAGATATCTTTGAAGTTAAGATAAAGATTCCTCGCCAAATCGATGGAGATGTAGTTCACATTGGAAACTGGTATGAAATACGATACATAGATACTACTACACCGTCTGGAACATCTGAAAAAATAATCTTAAGAGGAAAAATAGGATAAGACTGATTTTCTAAAATTTATTTCGAGACAAAGATATACATGTAATTTTTTATGTGAATATTGATAGGGAATTTAGCATTAGGGATCGGACTAACTATAATGGGAGTAATTATGGTATTTGTTGGTCACTATTTTAGCAATAGAATCGGAATAACATACATAATGATTTACTTTATGGCCTCCTTTGTGTTGTTGACTGGAGTTTTGTTACTTTTTGTGCACGACAAACCTCCAATATTTTTCTAAAAAAATATCTTTTAATAAAATTCCCTTGAACTACACACATGACTTCTAATTTATTATGAATTAAAAATGAAGGTCATATTTGAAAAATAAAAAAATCCAAAGATCTTTAAAAATTAATCAAGAAACTTTTAGATTTTATGCGTTTTTCTTTGCATTGGTTACGGCTCTTGCCACTAATATTGTCAATATTACTGCCACAATCGTAACAATTATTGCATATATCAGCAATGGACCAATACTATCTGCATCTCCAAAGATTTCTTTGAAGATGGCAATTATTGCACCGTTCCATGCTAATGCGGCAATAAGACCAAATGCTGCAGTAACTAGTGCTGCAATTTTGTCAAGAACAACTACCTTTAGCGGTTCTTCTTTTACTTCATCTGCCATTTGTATTGTCCCTCAAAAATATTACATATTTAAGGAAATAGATTCTGTCCCAAAAATGGATCTTCTAGGCACGAACTTAATTCAAAATAATCATATAGATAGAATTCAGTAGTCAACATTCCGTATAACCTAAAGATTTTATTCAAAAAAAATAACTATTTTTGTGCTCAATACCGTCTACAAAGATGCAATAATGAACAGGGACAAGATGCTCTCTGTTCTAAAAGGACCAAAATTTGAGCAAATTCTTCAAAAAGCTAGGGAAAACTGGATAGAATATCAACCGACCAAATATGAGGCAGTAATTGCTGGAATTGATTCAAGTTTTAACAATACTAAATTTCAAGGAATTGAGCTCTGGGCAGCCACTGCAGTTTCAATAAAATCCGATGGGGAGATACTCGCTGATCTCCACGATTCAGGGTTGGGTTCTGATATTGATATTTCTAGAATTGCCAGTAAAATGGAGATTGATTCATGTGAGAAAACAGTTGACGAAGTGGATTTAGTTCTAATGGATGGATCCCTTCATTCACAGTTTATGACAAGACAATCAACCTTGGATTCTTTAATGGTAAAAACTATGAAAAAGAAAAACAATGTTATTTTCATAGCAAAGACATCAAACACAAAAAAACAATTTGAAAACCTTGGATCCCTTGCCGGAGATATCTTTTATTATAATCACGTCACAAAATCACCGGGATTTTCAAAACTATTTGTTGAAAAAAAATATGGACATGACAAAGTAATTGCATCTACATTTGTAAGATTAAGTGAATCAACACCAATCATCAAATTAGAATTTTTAGGAGAAGATCATTCCGAGGATGAAATAAAAACTGAATTAAACAAATTATACAAAAATAGTGTTGGTGGATATCCATACGCGCTAAAACTTGCTCATAATAACTGTAAAATATCCGACAAAGAACTTGCAAAGATGGTAAGTCTTTTGGGATTAAGTAATGAAATCGGATCAAGGGAGGTTCTGGGATGAGTTTAGGTTATGTAATAGGAGAATCAAAACCAACTTTTGTAACTGCTCTTACATCAAGACCCCTTTCAGTTGGAGAATATGTCACTATTGATACAGATGAAGGAAAAATTCTAGGGTTGGTTGAAAAATCTAAAATATCAAGTGCAGCTTTTGCAGATGTTAGAAATTTCGATGAGGCAGCAGAAAGTACGGAAATTGCAGAGATTAACAAGCGAGACAAAACATTTACAGCCAATATTGGAATTCTCGGATTTTTGGATAAATTATCAAAAGGACAATCAATTATTCCTGCAATACCACCTATTCCAGGCACGGAAATCAGCCAACCTACAAAACATGAGTTGGAATCAATTTTTAGTTCCTCAAAAGAAGGGTGGGTAAAAATTGGAAATTTGTTAAGGAATAAAACGATTGAGGCTAAAATCAATTTAGATAAAATTGTCTCAAGACACTTAGGAATTTTGGCAATGACAGGTATGGGGAAAAGTAATTTAGTTTCTTTGATTACAAAACAAATTGGGCAATTAAAGGGAACGGTAATAATTTTTGATTATCATAATGACTATACCACACTAAATATTCCCCGAATCAATGTAATTGATGCAAAAATTAATCCAAGGTTGCTTGATGCAGATCAGTTATCAGAAGTATTAGAGATAAGAGATGGTGCAAATGTGCAGCAAAGAGTGTTGAGAATGGCATTTACAAAAAACGTTAAAGAATCAAAAGAGTTTTGGAGCAAGTTAGAAAATGAATTAGAATTTATCGTAAATACCGAGGACAAGAAACTTAAAGAGATAAGAACGTCAGCCTTTAGAGTTCAGGACATTGTTGAGGAAGCTCAAAAAAGATTTGAGGATATTTTAGATCCTGACATGGGAGATCCAATTAGCTTCATAAAAGAAGGAAAAACCAACATATTGAATATTTCTGAATTGTCAGAAAAACAAGCGAATGTAGCACTAGCTTTTTACTTACAACAACTACTAAAAGATAGAAAAGATGCAAGTATGGCAAAACACGGAAAATCAAAAAGAGAAAGAAATTATAGATTTCATTCCCCAATTTTTGTAATAATCGAAGAAGCTCATGTATTCATCCCAAAGGATCATGATACTAGTGCAAAATATTGGGCGGCTAAAATTGCAAGAGAAGGGAGAAAATTTGGATTAGGTCTTGGAATCGTTTCTCAAAGACCTAGGAGTGTTGATCTTAACGTTTTAAGCCAAATGGGCTCTTTTGCAATAATGAAGATAATTCAAGAAGATGATCAGCGTCAAATAGCCTCAGCAACTGAGTCCACCAGTCGTGAATTAATATCTCAATTAACATCTTTGAACGTGGGTGATGCAATACTTGTGGGTCAATGGACAAATTTGCCATCCTTGGTTCATGTTGATGAAGTTAAAGAAAAGATTATGGGCTCTGATCAAAGTGCAGTCAATGCATGGGCAAACGCTGAGAAGATGAATGAAATAGCGGTAGAATCAACCCAGGGATTAGTTCAAAAAGATTTATTGTTAGATTAAATGTTATTTTCACATATTTCAGATACTCATTTGGGACTAGTACAGTATGCATCAGAGGAGCGAGAGCAAGATGTGTACCAATCATTTAACGAATCTATTGATACCTCAATTAAGGATCATGTAGATTTTGTGATATTTGCTGGAGATATTTTTCACGTGCCAAATCCCAGTGGAACCGCAATTGTTCAAATGGCAAATGCACTCAAAAGATTAAAACAAAATAACATAGACTCTTTTTTTATCTTAGGAGAACATGATATTAGTAGAATTCGAGCAACTCCTATCCCATATGTATATCATAACTTGGAATTCTCAAATTATATCGGACAAGGAAAACCCCTTGAATATAAAGGAGTGATGATAGCTGGATTTGACAAAATTAGAAAGGCCGAGGTTTCACGATTTGAAGAAAAATTTTCTGAAGTTGACAAAATAGCAAATGCGCATAAGGGTCACAAAATTCTGGTTCTACATCAGGGGATTATCGAGTTTAACAAGTTTGCAGGAGAATTACAATCAACTGACCTTCCAAAAAACTTCACATATTATGCAATGGGGCATCTTCATGATATGGACAGTCGAAATTTCAATCATCTTGGCGGGCCTGTTAACTATCCAGGATCTATTGAACTTACAACAAGTGAGGGGATTAAAGAAAGTAAAAAGGGATTTTTCGAGGTAGATATCTCAGAAAAAGAGGCAAGTACCAATTGGATAAAGTTGGATACTAGACCTCAATTTTCCTTCAAAGCAGAATACGAGGAATTGGCAAAAATAGTCGATGAGGTATTGGAAAAAATATCCCCATTAGAAAGGAAATCTATTGTAGAGATTAAAATCAAAGGAGAAAATGTCGAGACCGATTATATTCAAGCTCAAATCAGCCGACTTCAAGCTCAAACATTGAGATGTTTTTGGAGAATTATCACAAAAGACGATTTAGATTCATCGATATTTCTAGACAGGCCAAATGTGATTAATGATGAGATGTTCAGGTTATCAGTAAATGCATTAGGATCTGAACAAATCGCTAACTTTGCCATTAAAGAGCTTCTTCCTCCGTTGGCTCAAAACCAAGTCAAAGAAGCCGCTCAGATTATTTTAGAGAGTTTTGAAAATTTTAAAAAAGAGAAATCAAAATGATTACATCAATAGAACTGGGGGACTTTTTATCACATTCTGATACAAAATTAGATTTTGAAAATGGAGTAACTGTTTTTGTAGGACATAATGGTGCAGGTAAATCTAGTATTATAGATGCATTTACTTTTGCATTGTTTGGTCAACACACAAGAAAATCCAATAAAGGTTTAATAAAACGTGGGGCCATACAAGGCTTTTCAAAAGTTTCTTTTACAATAAATGGTAAACAATACCAAGCAGTTAGAAAAATAGACAGTAAAGGGGGATTGGCAGCCAAGTTTTCTGAAAAAAGTAATGATGAGATTAAAGAAATTGCAGCTGGAGAAAGAAAACAATTTGGGGAATCGATGACACATGAGATAGAAAAAATTATTGGTTTAGATTTTGAAAAATTAAAAATTGCATCTATTGTTCAGCAGGGAGAACTTAATTCAATTATTAAAGCTAAACCAAAGGAATTCAAGGAATTAATCAATGCAGTGATAGGCATTGACAAGTTAGATGTAGCTTCAAACTCGATGAAAGAGGCTACTAAGGATTTTCGAGAAAAAATAAGAGAGCAAATAGGATATGATGATACCCACACAGATATTTTATTACGAGATTTAGAAGTCCATCAAAATGAACTAAAAGAAGCCATCCCAAAACAAAAAAAATTAAGAGAAGAACATGAACTATTGCAACAAGATCTTTTGGATTTGCGTACAAGGTTAGAACAAGATACCCCCAAAATTGAAAAAATAAAACAATTAGAATTAAGAAAATTAGAACTTCAATCTTATGCAAGAGAGGCAATACGTGAAATTCAGCAAGAAATTTCTCAAAACGAGCGTAAAATACAGGATTGTGAAGGGTGTTTTCAAAATATCGAATTAAAAAATGATTTAGAATTAAAAATTGAAAAAGTAAATCTGGCAATAGATGGCGCCCAAAAGAAAATACAAGAATTATCTAATCAAGAAGCATCACTTAAAGAAAAACAAATGCTCGCCGCCAAACTTCAGTTGAAAGATAATAAATGCCCTGTATGTGATTCAGAAGTTGAAAAATTAAACCCGTTGTTTCAAGAAGAACATCTCAGAGAAGAACTTGTTTTAATTCAAGAAAATATTGTTGCTACCAGAAAAGAACAAGGAATGTACAATATAAAAAAAATAGAATTTGAAAAAAAAATACAAATTGCCAGAGATGCCGAAATAATTTTGAAGACTCATTCAATTAACAATGAAGAGGCATTAGAAAAAATAAAAGAAGAAATCAAAATAAAAAAGATAAATGTACAGAAAATTCCATCTTCTTCAAATAGTAATCTGTTAGAGATCTCTCAAATCGACTCACATTCAAAGATAATTTTTGAAAATATTTCTAAATTAGAAGAAGACACCAAGGGATTTGATGAAAAGGAATTTGCAAAACTTAAAAATTCTATTAATGAAAAACAAGTAAATCTGTCACAGATTGATCAGCAATTAGGGGCAATAATAGAAAAAATTTCCAAAAGTGAGGAGTTGGTAAACAAGATGAAAAAAGCCGTTACCGAACTAAAAGTCGTAAAAGAATACATGACTCAATTAGATTCAATTCAATCAAATATTTTCAGCAGAGATGGTTCTGTTGCAACCAGTCTTAGATCATGGGCATTAAATTCAATTTCAGCAAAAGCTTCAGAATATCTTGCTTTACTGAATACAAAAATTCAAAGAATGCAATTATCAGAAAAAGCAAGAGACATCACTATTACTTGT
Organism: Nitrosopumilaceae archaeon; assembly: GCA_035528495.1. GTDB lineage: Archaea > Thermoproteota > Nitrososphaeria > Nitrososphaerales > Nitrosopumilaceae > Nitrosomaritimum. The sequence goes on along the minus strand of DATKYM010000096.1, from coordinate 16,360 downwards.
TATTCGAAAAATGAAGTTTTAGATTTAGAATCTCTGAGCGGAGGTGAGCAGGTGAGTGTTGCCTTGGCTTTGAGGCTAGGCATGGCTAAACTCTTGGGTTCCTCAAATCTTAATCTAATGATACTTGATGAACCTACAACTCATCTTGATGCTGAAAGGAAAAAATCATTGGTAGAAGTATTATCCCAATTATCAAATATTTCAAATTCTGACATGGCAATGCAGTTCATAATAATAACACATGATGCAGAAATATTTGAAAACTCTGCCGTTGAGAAAATTTACAAATTTGAGTCAGCTGAAAAAGGAACTAAGGTTACAGCACTTTAGTGATTTAACTAACCACTACTTTCCCTGCCATCCAGGGATGAACCATACAATAATAATCAAATTCTCCTGAATCAGTAAAAGTAAACTCCCATGATTGATTAACCATAATCATTCCTGAATCAAAATTACCATCAGAAGTTGGTGGAACTCCGCTAGTTACAGTATGTGCAGCAGAATCAATGTTATTCCAAGTTACAGTTTCACCAGAACCAATTTCTATTTGATATGGAAGAAAACATTCGTTAGTTAATTCACATCCTAATTGACCTGAACCAATTGCCATAGTAACTTCCACAGGACCGGATGGTTGTACTTCCATTATTGGTTCTTCAGTAGATGATTCATCGATAGTGGATTCTTCTGGAATTGCAATTACTTCTTCAAATTCATTTACAATGATTTCTCCAGTCATCCATGGATGCACTACACAAAAGTATGGGTATGTTCCTGCTTCTTCAAAAGTAAACTCAAAAGTTGCTCCGGGCATAAACAAACTACTATCAAAAAGACCAGATGGACCATCAGCTACACTACCGGCAGTTACGGTATGGGCCGCAGTATCATCATTACTCCACGAAACAGAATCTTGAATCTGAATCTCAAGAGAGTATGGAAGGTAACATTCACTAGTCTCTTCACATCCAGGAACACCACTTCCTTCTGGTGTTGATACCATATGAGTTTGAGGTGCAATAGGGGAAGCCATAGATGAAGTGTCAGTTGTTGGTTCAGTTGTTGGTTCAGTTGTTGGTTCTATCTCCACTGCACCGGTGGATTCAGATTCTAGTTCGGAGACAACACATTCACCCTTGTAAGATAATTCAATATCAGCCGCATTTAGCATGCATAAATTACCATATGTTATTCCATCAACCCCACATTGTGGAAGCCAATCCATCGTACAGATAGTTGGTTTTTCACCAGTTGGCATAGAAGGAGCTTCTGAAAGATATCCCGGATCCATTACAATCATACCCAAGATGGCTGCGACAAGAAGACCGACGACAATAATTATTCCATAAGTTAGATTCATCTTATCCACCCGTCAACTTGGCAAACTTTTCGTTTTTACTTAATTTTTCCATAAATTCAATATTAGATAATGCTACAATAGCAGATTCTACAACAGGTTTATCAGGATCATTCAGAGCTTTCTCTAAAGCTTCTTTTGCATCTTTTGATCCAATCACTCCAAGTGCAATTGCAGCTTCATGTCTAACAAACATACTAGGATCATTTAGAGTGGCATCTGCAAGGGGGTTTATTCCGCTAGAAAGACACATCTGTCCTAATGAGAAAGCAGCTTCATGTCTTACTAGTTCATTTTCATCATGTTTGAGAACTTTGGCAATATGGGGAACTTTATCCTCGCCACCAAAATCTACTAAAATGCAAGTTGCTCGAGTACGGATTACAAAATCAGGGTGGTCTAAAAGATTTACAAAATACGAAGCGTCTTTTTGTTCATACTTTGCCTCCATTTCTGCAAAAAGATGCAATCTATCTTCAGTTACTACTTGCATTTAGTTTTGGAGGTTTTTGTGTCCTATATTAGGTTAATCTAGATTGTTCACAATTTCAAAAATTAATTTTTGAGAATAAACGTATTTCTTAAATTTGATGAAGTTCTAATCAATATGAGATCAAGGCCTAAATGAAAAAGAACAGTGAGTTTATGGTTGCGTCCAATCATACAAAAAAGGCTATGAATCTCACAAAACAGTTCAAAAGAATGTGAAATAATGTTTGTTTGTAGAAAATGTGGAAAAGAAGTAAAAGAAGAGAAGAAATCTCATGAATACCATTTAGACCACCGGAGGGGGAAAATATCAAGTGATAAGATTTGTTCTGAATGTAATTAGGGAATTAAATTCCGAGAAAATTAAAGTTGCACATGTAAAAGTAGATCCTTAAAATTCAGATATGTATTTAATGGAAAAAAGACGATTAGATGTTATGAGCGCAGTTATAGGCCAAAAGTCACCCAGCCTAGGAGTATCTGAGTGGGTTCAAGGTGCACCAACCAGCCTAGATCAGGAAAAAGACAAGATTGTACTCGTAGAGGTGTTTCAGGTAAATTGTCCAGGATGTTTTATGCATGCAATTCCAGAGGCAATAGAAATTTACAACAAATACAAAGATGACGGAGTCAGAGTTTTAGGAATTGCTACAGCTTTTGAGGATTTTGATAAAAATACACTAGAAAATTTGAAAATGCTTGCAGAGACTGGCGAGGTAATTGGAGAGACAAAAAAAGCACTTTCATCATATGGACAGTTGCAAGAAGGAGACAAATTGCCTTTTAAGATCCCATTTCCCATAGGAATGGATAACCTAACCAAAGTTAACGGAGAGATAACCCACGATCAAATTATGAAATTTATCTATCCCCAGATTCCAGAGTTTGATTCACAACCCGAAGATTATAGAAATCAAATAATTCAAAGAGTAAAGGATCATTTTAAATCAAGAGAATATACGCCAGAGACTTTTGAGAAATTTTCACTACAGGGTACGCCATCAACCATTCTTGTTGACAGAAAAGGGATTCTAAGAGATGTGTCCTTTGGTCAAACGGGACATCTGGACTCTATGATTCAAAAGTTAATTGCAGAAGGATAATCTCAAGGAAAAGTATCAATATTTTTTTATCTAGTTATTAGATCAAGAAAAACCTAAAATTATTTTCAAATTATAATATGAGTAATAAAAATAGATATAAAATTATTTTCGAGGAGTTTTGGAATTCTTTTTTTTAAAGGTGGTTTCTTTAACTTTTGTAGGTCTTTTGGGAGTTTTTTCTAATAGAGTAATTGCTTTTTTATTAGATAACAACCATGCTTTGAACATTTGCTCAAAAACTCCATCTAATTTGCTATTATTCGAACGACCAATCTGTATTTTGTAATTTTGCCAGGCTTGAATAATGGATGTATTATTTTTCTTGAGAAAAGATAGTGCTTCTTTTTTTCCCAACAAACGATTTCATTAGCACCTAGTATTTTATGTTTTAAGGTAAGATAATCTAGATTGAATCTATCGAAAAATTATGATTGCAAATGATAACGCAACGATTATGCAAAAGCCTCCAATCAGCGCAATTTTATCATTAGTCACAAGTAGTGATGAATTGTTTAAAATAAAAACAACCCTCATCTCAAAATACCAGAAGAGCAGTATTAAAAATAATTAAAATTTAAAAACTAGTGTAAACAGCGAGGTATTTTTTTAACAATATGTGAAATTGATACTCGTCCTGGTCCTGCAACTATAATCACCAATACCCCTGAAAGAAGAATCAAATCAAGTTCGTATCCACCTTGGCCGGTAAGATTAGAAGCCCCCCTAACCAAGAAAATGGCACCTAGCATGTCAATTGCCAGAATTGAGGCCGAAATTCTGCTCAAAACTCCAATAATTATAACAGTTCCTCCGACAGTTTCAGCTAGTGCAATTGGGATCTGCATTTCGGCAGGTAAACCAACTTGTTCTGTCAAAAATCCCACAAACCCTGGATTGAATTTTCCAACACCATGCGCAATGAAAAGTACTCCAATTACAGTACGTAAACCCATAAATGCAATATCATGAAGTTTATTTTCACGAAAATTAGCTTCAGTCAATTTATTATTTTACATATTTTAAAAAATAAAAGCCAAGGGGGTGGACTAGGAAGAACTATTACATAGTTTTGTTTAACCTTGTTTCAATTTTTGTATTTTCCAAAAAATAATAGAATTCAAAAAAAATATTTCCAAAAAGATTCAAAGGCTAAACAATAAAGACATTACCGAATAGTAAACAATCACACTTGCTGCAATAACAATAACCCCAATTGTGGATTTTTTCATCTTTTGCTAACTCTCATTACAATAAGGGCGGGGGCCACAAAATACATTCCTAAATTTAAAACAATAACACTAGAACCATAGACTATAATGTTAAACTCTGAATTCATATCCACATTATTCAAAAGGGAAAAGGAGAGTAGTAAAGGAGTAATTCCAATTTTTACGGCTTCCTTGAACAATGGGTATTCTCGTTCCATATCCGCAACCTGTGGGCTAAAAGAATAATAGAAATTATTAAAAGAAGTCATAAAACCTGCACCTGATCTAGTTTGCAATATTTTATTATCTCTTAGTTCTCGTAATTGTTGTACTTGAGGTGCAAGCTCAGAATCAAAGGTTGCAGTGGCAATTAGACAACCACCCCCTCCTGATGAAATATTTTCTTCGCCAGATGTAACATTATTATCAGATACAATCACTTCGTCGAGATCTAGATAGTTTGTAGCAATCACATCTACTTTGTTATTTCCAGAGCCTGTAAAGTTGAGTGTGATAAAAGCAATTTTAGCATTTGATTTAATTTTTGGGTAATGTTCCTGATCATTTAGATAAAAAGTAAAATTTCCGCTCAGTAAATTCCGAGGTATTATAATTTCACCTAAATTATTTTCAAGACTGCTAACTAGATGAAACGTTAATTGTTTTTTATTTTTATCAAATTCTACTTCTTGGACATCAAAATTAGCAGTAACTATAACTTCAAATAAATGCCCCCCAGTTTCTATATCGAATCGGTTTACAAGACCCGTAGCATCAGAAATAGCACCAAAGGCTGGAGTAAACACCAAGAGCAATAAGGATGGAAGTAATAATTTAAAGTTCAATTTTAGACAGCTGGCGGACCGACTCTATTTCTTAATTCTTTATCCTGAACGATTCTTGGATGTTGAGGATCAGCTAGGATTGTTTCAAACCAATAATGTATTCCATCTTTGTAAACAAAGTATGAACCCAAAAGTTTCATGTTTGGATATCTTTCAAGCACCCTTCTATCAGCTACTGTTTTCATGCTGTCATCAGCCTTGATACGAGTAACACCAAGATGTTTCGGTCGTCTTCCACCCCTTGGTCTTTGCTTTCTCATACCACCAGTTCCAACCCTCATTCTCACTACAATAATTCCTTGTTTTGCCTTGTAGCCTAATCGTCTTGCTCTTTGAATTCGACTTGGTTTATCGATTCTAATTATTGCGTTTTGTTTACGCCAACCAATGACTCGATCACGGATATCTGTAGAATTTTCATTCCAAAGTTTTATCCACACCTTATCTTGCAAAGTAGGCATATGGGCACTAATAAAATCCCCTTTAATAACTGAATATCCAAGCCTTTAGGACCGTATTTCTAGACAGTTAATCAAGGCAAAAATAGCCACTATTAACTGAAATGGAACCGACGAATCTAGAAGATAATAATCATTTTAAAATTCTCTAAGAGCGGGTTACTAGCCTCACTCAAAGAGTCGCGTCCGCAGAAAACTCGATAATCAAAATATAAAATTCTCATTAAAAAGGATTCCTAAGAAATTCTTCCAGTTTTTATTACCAAACAAAAATATTTTTCAATGTGAAAACGGTTTTTTTAATCCTAGGACTTTTTACAATATTATTTATCGTCTTTCCAAATGCATCAGCGGTACCATCAATCCAGATACTATTAGATCAGACAACTTTTAGCTATGGCGAAAAGTTAGTCTACACAATAGATGTAAGCGAAATCACCGGAGATCTTGCAATCATCCACATAAGAGATGACACAGGTAAAGGAAGTAGTGCTATACCCATTGAAATCTCAAAATTAAAAACCGAGGTTCCCTCACCATTCCCATTTGAAAAACAAGTATTCCCAGAAGGGAGATACTTTATTGACTTGCAATATTCAGGTGCAGAGTATACGACAGAATTTAATTTAATTGATTCTGGGGATATTGTAATCCCATATTACACTAAAGATATTGCAATTGGTTGGATAAATAACGAGATATCTGGAGGGATTTTGATGGATGCAATACAAAAAACAGTTGAAACTGATATTATCAATTTTCCCTATCTGATTGATAAAGAAAACTTAGACAAGGTATTCATTCCAGAGTGGGTTAAAACTATTACAATTTGGTGGCTAGATGAAAAAATTTCCGATGAGACACTTGCAAATGCATTTCAGTATTTAATTGATAAAAAAATTATTTCAATTTAGAAATATGGATAAATATTCTATTATCACCTTGATTTCAATAATTGTAATAATTGGTTCAGTATCATATGGTGTTTGGGGTATTTATTCAGTTGAACAATTACAGCTAAGAACACCAAATACTGAATTTCGTTATTTTGAAATGGCAAATTACGAAACAATGGAAATGTGTAATCCAATGTCATTTTTTACTAGTTTTGATGCCTTGAGAATTGAGGCATATTATACAAATGACCTTAAAGGAGTTTTTGAGATTGGATCAACCACAATCAACCCAAACACCTCTAAAGTTATAGACATTCAATTCTCCTCAGAGAATTTTGCAGAATCACAATATCTATTCATGCATATGGATGGACAATTTGAGGACGAACTACCTATTAGATTAGACCCAAGTAAAATGATAATGGTAACAAATTTTGAAACAAAAATAATAGGAATAATACCCTACCAGAGTACAATTACACAGTCTGGTTTGGAGTTTACAAAAATGATGAATGAAGACTCGAGATGTGAAGAGTCCGATTAAGATGATTTGCTTGCTTTAGATATTATGCCAAGCACTACACCAATTATTCCAGCAATAACAAAGGCTGCAACAAAACCATAAATTAATTCTCTTCCGAGTGTTTTTGGAATTGAAGTAGATGATCCCGATTTAGCAATACATACTCCATCCTTTAGAATAGCACCTGTACCGCATCTTTCATCTAATATACAAACACCATTCTTTAGAATTGTTCCCGAACCACATTCAGTTTTTGGTCTATCTTCAACTTTGACATCCTCCTTTGGTATAGGGGTAGGGTCGGATGTTGGTTCTGGTGTTAGTTCTGGTGTTGGTTCTGGTGTTGGTTCTGGCGTTGGTTCTGGTGTTGGTTCTGGATTCCCAAATACAGAGCCAATAATTTCAACTTCATCTGTTCCTGAAGGAAGCGTAATGCTCAAGGTTCGAGTTTTTGCAGTAGTTATGGTTTCAAAATAATTAGGTTCATCTCCATCGGCTAAAACAATAAAGGCATCATCTTCTCCCTGGTAAAGTGAATCAAAGAAACTTCTCTCAAAGGTAATATCTAAAACTCCAGGAGAATCTCCCACATTCACACTAAAAATTAATGAAACAAAATCCAAGTCGGGTTCAGTTCCAGAAATAGATACCCCATCTCCAAAATATTCAATATCAAATGAATTTCCTTCAATAGTTACAGTTGCAACGTCTCCATAAACTGAATTTGTTAATGAAGAGACAAAAATTAATCCAAGTGAAATTATTAAAATATAATTAAGATTAGGGATACCTCCCCGTATTTTGTGCTCCAAGTTAGTCATCCCTAGATATTTCAACAACAATTTTACCTAAAATAGGTGTTAAAAAGAAGAAGACGAGATTTAATCACGTATCAGTCAAGCTTTTTTAGTTATTATTTGATGCAATCTAAAGAGATTTTTGACTCAAATTACACCTCGGAGAATCTGAATGATTTTTTCTCCAATTACATTTGCTGCAAGCGATTGTGCCTCTTTGGTTTGAGCACCGATGTGAGGAGTAAGAATGACATTATCTAATTCTGCTAATTTATTTCCAGTTGCAGGTTCTTTTTCAAAAACATCTAATGCTGCACCACCCAAGTTTCCATTTTTTATTGCCTCGTAGAGTGCATCTTCATCTATTACACCGCCTCTAGAAGTGTTGATGATTTTTGCAGTTTTTTTCATTATTGATAATTTTTGAGAATTAATTAAGTGATATGTTGAATCTAAAAGAGGAACATGAATTGACACAAAATCAGAACTTTGTAAAAGAGTGTCTAGATCAGCTTTCATCAATCCGACTTCTTTTGAAAATTCTTCATCAATAGGGACAACATCATAGCCAATAATATTCATGTTTAATGCCTTGGCAAGTCTTCCCAATTTTTTTCCAATATTCCCCAAACCAACAATTCCCAAATATTTTCCACGAAGTTCCGTTCCTTTCAATTCTTTTTTTAGCCATTTGCCATCTCGTATTGCTCTATCACCTCTTGTAGTTTGACGAGCTAAAGACAACATTAGTCCTAAAACCAATTCTGCAACTGCATTCATCGCACCTTCTACTGCATTAATTACGCGAATGTTTTTAGCTTTAGCTGCTTCTTGATCAACATTATCAAGCCCAACACCAACACGCGCTATAATTTTACAATTTTCTGCCTTTTCAATAATTTCTTTAGTTATTGTAGTTCTACTTCTAACAATCACAATATTGAAGGTAGATATTTTTTCTTTGATTTGCTCAGGGGTAATTGTTGGTTCATAAGAAACTTTCAGACCATTATCTTCTAAAATTTTATTTAAAACTGGATCGACTTCATCACAAATTAAAACTGAATCTTCAAACCCCATGAGATTCTAAATTATCAACTGAATATATTTCATTAAAAGAACATGTGGGAATCAAAGTAAAGACAAATTATTAGCCTATTTTAGCCTCAAGAAGCACCAAAATTTTGAAAAAATAAATTAAACAATAATGATTTTATTTTCTATTAGAAATGATATTCCTTTAAGAAATTCATTTTCATCAATTTGTCCTACAGCCCACAACTTTGCAGTATTTTTAATCCACATAGGTACAGTTTGATCTGTTGATGATGAAATATCAGTAGCATATGTAATGTAGATGATTTTTTCTTTGATTAAAAATTCGATACCGTTTAAAAATTCTGAATCACTAATCAATCCATCAGACCACCAATTGGCATTATTTTTAATCCAATTCGGTACTTTTTGAAATAGTGATTCAGGATATCCCAGTATTTCAAAAATAGATTTTGTTGGAAATTGAGAATCAACCCAATCACGATATTGTTCTTCCGTGTTGTATCGATTGACATAGTACCAGGCTGAATTTTCATTATCAGGAAATCCCTCTACATGTGTTGGGGTATAACCAACAACTTCAAAAATAGAGAAATCCTCAAAAGTTGAATCAAACCAATCTCGATATGCATTTTCGTTAAAGTATCTGTCAAAATAATAATTTGGGGATTTTGTAGGATCTGGAAAATCATTCACTATTAATTTTGGATCCCGTTTAAATTTTTCATCTTTGGAATTAAGTGGAATGGTTTGAGATTTTGTTGTATTTTGATTTGATTCTGAGGGAGGTATTGATTCATCGGCGGGGATTTCAGATGTTCTAAAACTAAATTGTTTTTCAAAAACTTGTTCATTGTAAACTAGTTTTATCGAATACCATCCATCTTCACCCCATTTTGGTCCTTGGGCTTTATATGATTTAGAAAATACCCCATCATTTTGAGGGAAAAATTGGTCAATCACTACAATATCAGATTGAAAAGGACTAACGATTTGGAGTCCAATAAAATTCCCATCTACAAAAGATACTTTTCCTGAAATTATTATCTCATCACCAAAAATATAATTTGATTTATCAGTTGAGATTGTATCAGCGTAAACAGATGAGAAAAAACTACTTGTCAATAACAAAAAAGATAATGAAAAAACTAGATACTTCACTTAATATCAATTTTCTACAAGTCAAATATACCTTTTTTTAAATGCATTCAAAAGTTATCTTAAAAAGATGATTCAAGATAGATCTTGAAAATATATGCAAATTCATTTGACTTAATTAAAAATAAAAAGAAAAAGAAGTTAAATTATCAAGAAAGCATTTCTGCTACTACAGGAATTACTTCCCATAAGGCAATCATGCCATTTTCTTGCATTTCAGAAGCTACTTCGTCAGTGTACAAACCGTGAATATTGATTGCAGGATGTGCAATACTGTTCTTACCCATTGGTGGTACAGCATCACTTGGGTTACCTAATGCGTAAGCATAGGATGCCACTGGGGCCTCAATTACACCTTTTTCGACTAGAACTGGGTTCAAGCCAAATGGATCACCTGCTACAAAGACTGTAGCGGCACCAGTGTAAATTGCTGCATAGTCGTGATTTACTGCTGCGTATGCACCTGGTTCGTCAAAGACTATATCGACAATCATGTTTTGTGAGCCACCGAGTAACCATGTTTCAGTCGCTGCGGATTGTACTCTGTTACCTTGAGTAACTCTGTCCAATATTTCTCCTACAATGTGGAAGAATAGTGGCTCATTACCGTGGTTTTCAACAAAGAGTCTCACATGTTGACCATTTTCAACAAACAAGAGTTGTGATTGGTATTGCTTGAGTTCAAGTCCATTCCATGGTTGTGCAACAAAGATGTTTTTGTTGGTATCACCGTTTACAAGCAAGTTATGAGCCATGTTTGGTACATAACCAAATTGCATTCCGTTAACAACTGATGCAGTGTTGTGATGCATGAACATTGCTCCTGCATCATAATTGCCTTCAGGTGTAAGGTACAATTGATTGTATTGGAGTTGGAACTCTAATGCATCAGCTTCATAGAATTGTCTATCAAGCTTTCCGCTACCACTTGTTTTCTCTACCATTAATTTTTTGTATCCGTTGGCTGGATCAACAATTGCAATTCCGTACATGCCGGAAAGTACGTGTTGGTCCATACCAATTAGTTTAACACCAGAACAATGGTATTTGAAAACACCTGCAGCTTCTGCTATGTAGCAGAATTGAGAAGTTTCACCCGGATTTACGGATTCAAAAGCTCCTGATGATATTTGTGATGCATGCATGTCGTTACCGTGACCAGTAACTTCATCTGCTGGAATGGTTAATGTCATCTTTACAACGTCACCTTGTGTAACTCTTAGTGTTGGTCCTGGGACTTGTCCACTAAAGGTCATGGCACTGTAAGTTTTTCCACCCATTATAGGTAGATCAACACTGTAACCTTCCAAATTGAACTCTACGACTTTTCGTCCAGAGTCGCCTAATGCACCACAATCAGTCTCTGCAAATGCTTGTGGCATTACAAGCTCTAAACCGCCCATTTGGTGGATTTGCTCTAATACATCAACATTTAGTTTTGATGCATCAAGAGATTGTCCAGCAATCTGGGTTTGTGTGTATGTGCTTCCGAATAAGGTTGCTCCCATTACAGCTACTGCTGCAAAAGTAAAGAGCATACTTGTACGCTTATTCATTAAGCACCGTGACTAGGGATTCCTATATAATAATTGGCATTACAAAGATTATGTGAACTTAAGAATAATTCTGAAAAAGAATGAATAATGGGGAAAAAGGAGGTTTATTGATTTGAAATATAGATTAGATGAAGATTCTTTGGGAAAAGTGAAAATTCCTTCTGATGCATATTATGGTGCCTTTACCGGAAGAGCAATTCAGCAATACAAGGTAACAGGGCACGGGGCACATGAAAATTTGACAAAATCCTTTGTAATGATAAAGAGATCAGCAGCAGTTGCAAACATGAAAACAAGGGCAATTGACATCAAACGTGGAAAAGCAATAGTTGCAGCATGTGATAAAATACTATCCGGAAAATATCTAGATCAGTTTGTAGTGGATATGATAAATTCTGGAGCAGGAACTGCATTTAACATGAACTCTAATGAAGTGATTTCAAATGTGGCCCTAGAAATACTCCACAAGAAAAAAGGGGAATATTTGCACTTACATCCAAATGATCATGTAAACATGTCTCAATCAAGTAACGATACATATCCTACTGCAATGCATGTGGCAATTCTAATGAATCTCAAAGACACCATTCCTGCCATTGATAAATTAATTAAATCATTAACAAGAAAATCAACGCAATTTTCATCCTTTAAAAAAATTGGAAGGACCCACTTGATGGATGCACTTCCAGTTACCCTTGGAGACGAGTTTGCAGCCTATGCCACAGCAATTACTAGAGCCAAAAATTCAATCGTTACGGCTCAAAAAGAGTTGCAGAGTGTTGCGCTAGGCGGCACAGCCGTTGGAACAGGTGCAAACACTCCCAGAGGATACAGAAAAATTGTAATATCCGAGCTTGCGAAAATTTCAAGACTTCCAATAAAACCTGAAAAAGATACGCAGTTTGCTTTGCAGAGTAGATTCGCCGTATCAAATTTATCAGGATCCTTGCGTAACTTGGCCCTTGAGATAAACAAAATTGCAAATGATATTAGATTAATGGCCTCAGGTCCCATTGCGGGATTAGCAGAGTTGGGAATACCAGCGGTTCATGCAGGATCATCAATAATGCCTGGAAAGGTAAATCCATCATTAGCAGAATGCATGAATATGATTTGCTTTAACATTATAGGAAACGATACATCTGTCTCAAATGCAGTTCAAGCAGGTCAGTTTGAGCTAAATGTAATGTTGCCTGGAATGTTAAAGTGCATATTGGAATCTACTGATATGTTAAAAAATTTCTTACCGATATTTTCTGCCAATCTAATTGATGGCTTAACTGCAAATAGAGAAAAACTGAAAGAAAACATTGAAAATAGTCCGGTAATCGTTACACTTCTTACACCAAAGATTGGATATCTGAAATCTGCAGAATTGTTCAAAGAATCTCTAAAAACAGGGAAAACAATTAGAGAATTAGTAGTATCAAAGAAACTTATGAGTAACAAAGAAATCGATTCCTTGTTTGGATAAACCATGGCAAAGATCTTTGTAGAAGCATACGGATGTGCGGCTAGTTTTTCAGACTCTGAAATGATTTCAGGATTAATTGTAAACGGAGGTCACACCCTTGTTGATAATTCTTCAGAGTCTGACTTGAACATTGTAGTTACTTGTTCTGTAAAGGATTCAACCGCAAATAAGATGATGCACAGAATAAAATCCCTAAAAACAAAACCACTGGTGGTTGCAGGTTGCCTTCCAAAAGCTGAAAGAGCAACTGTTGAAAAATTTTCAGAGAATGCAAGTATGCTAGGACCTAATTCTTTAGGCAAGACATTACAGGTAATTGAATCTACATTAAATGGAACAAGAAGAATTGCTTTGGAAGACACTGATCTATCAAAAGTAGGTCTCCCAAAGATAAGATTGAACCCAGTTGTTGGGATAGTAGAAATTGCTAGTGGTTGCATGAGTGAGTGCACCTTCTGCCAAACTAAATTATCCAAAGGAGATTTGACAAGTTACAGAATGGGAGATATTGTAAGACAAATTGAAACTGAAATCAATGATGGGTGTAAAGAAGTATGGTTAACATCAACAGATAATGGATGTTACGGCTTTGATATCAACACAGACTTACCAACCCTTATTGACACAGTTGTAGATATTCCTCACGACTTTAAGGTTCGAGTAGGAATGATGAATCCTATGTACATGGTAAGAATAAGAGATAATTTGATAAAATCATTCGATAGTGATAAAATTTACAAATTTCTTCACATTCCAGTGCAGAGTGGAAGCAACAAAGTACTAAACGATATGAAAAGAGGACACACAGTTGAAACCTTTAGAGATGTTGTCAAAAAAGTGAGAGACCGATTCCCTAATTTTACCATTACAACTGATATCATAGTAGGTTTTCCATCTGAAACCCTAGAAGATTTTGAGATGACAAAAAAACTTCTACTAGAGACAAGACCCGATCTAGTCAATCTTTCCAAGTATAGTGCACGACCTGGAACTGAAGCGGCGGAATGGGAGCAAATTGATGCTTCGGAAGTAAAAAAGAGAAGTAAGGAAATTTTTGAAATGATTAATCAAATTTCACTTGAGAATAATCAAAAATGGATCGGTTGGAGCGGAGAAGTTCTTTTTGACGAGAAAACAGAAGATGGAATCAAAGGGCGAAACTTTGCCTACAAATCGATTTTTGTAGATGAGAGTGTTGTCCTAGGGCAAACTCATACTGTAGAGATTACTGACATTACCAGACACAGTCTTGTTGGGAAGATCGTAAGCTAAATTGTTTTGATATATGTTTTATGTGTAAAACAGACATAAAACAAACCAACTCTATCAAGGATTTTATTTTTAATGTTCACCTTGAGAGTTCCCAGATAGTTATTCTAAGTATAGAGTCAATTTAGGCACCATGATTTATTTTTTATAGAATTCTAAATTTTAGCTAATCTACCTTAGTATCTCTTTTCTTAATAGTTTCTTTTTTCCTGGAAATTTAATTATGGACTGTCGTTCATATGTCTATAATTGTAATGACATCTCTCATTACAAAACCAATCAAGTCCAGCTAAATATTCTACATGATCAGACTTGCCACAAAATGTGCATTTTGTGGAATGTTTTATCCTCTTCTCATTGGTCATAATGTTTATTTCTTTTAATGTTTTTATTTTCTTCTATTCTCGTACTTCCTTAGTTAGTTTAGCTAATCCACCTTAGCTCGAAAACCATTCCCAAAAAATAATTTCAAATTAATAATGGTTTAGAAAAATTATGCCGTTATTCAGACCCACGCATTGTAACTTGATTTCCTGCAGAATGATGTATTCCAATGACTGCTCCCGGATGAGCAGTAATAACCATCAAAGTTTCACATGAGAGGCAGAGAAGTGATGGAACATAATCAGCATTTTTTTCAGAGGGTCCAGTAGTAGCTAAAACTGCGTCTTTTTTAAAGTCTAATTTACCACAATTCACGCAAGTAGAAGGTCTCTGTGATACATGTTTTATTTTATTGACGTAATAATGAACCACGATAGTAATCATTCCAGGTAATAATTTTTAAATTATCTGTTTTTGAATATTTCACCCTTCCCAAAAAATAATTTCAAATTATGACCAAAACCTAAATTTTAGATGTATGGTTTAGATCTAAATAGTTCAAAAAGTTTTAGCGATCAAGAACCCATAATATTAGATAGTTGAGGATTTATTTTAATACACATTTCCTATTCCTAAGCTAAATATTTTAGATCTGAAATTTGATTAAAAAAACGTAAGAAGGTTTTTTATCTAAATCATAGAATATCACATAGAATGAGTTTTCAAGTCAAAGAACCGATCTTAATAATAGGATTAGGAGGAGCAGGCTCGAAACTAGCAATACAAGCAAAAGAAACTCTAAATTCAGATTGCCTTGTTATTAGCAATGATCAAAAAGATCTACAAGTAGACTGTCAAAAAATAACTGTTTCAACTGGTTCAATTATCAATCCATCAACTCAATTGATTAGAGGTTCAACTTACAAAGTTTCTGAAGAAATAAAATCAGTAATATCAAATTATTCAACAGTTATTCTCATGACCAATTTAGCCGGAAAATCAGGAGCAGCCATATCTCCAGTTGTCTCTGAAATATGCAGAGAATCAGAGGTGGGATTAATTTCCTTTGCCATTATGCCCTTCAAATATGAAAAGGACAGAATTTTCAATTCAGGTGTAACTCTAAAAAGACTCAAAGCAGATTCAGATTGCACAGTAGTTTTGGATAATGATTCTCTTCTTGAGAGTAACCCAGACCTCAATCCTAAAACATGTTATAATATTGCCAATTCTGCAATAATTAATGTAGTAAACTCACTCAACTCCTCTGAAATATCAACAGAAACAAACATCCTAACGTCTAGCAAAGAAGGACAAAATATTGAAGATTCTTTAAGAGACTCACTAAAAATGCTCTACAGTTCTACATCATCAAATTCCGTTAAACGAGCCATTCTATATGTAGAAGGTGGAGAAAATATCCCTGTGGGAGTATTAAATTCAATTTCAACCATGACAAACGGAATTCTGAATGAAAATAATTCTCAAATCGACTTGAGAGCATCAACTTCAAAGGATTCAAAGATTGTAATGCTATCCTC
Organism: Nitrosopumilaceae archaeon; assembly: GCA_035528495.1. Classification (GTDB taxonomy): domain Archaea; phylum Thermoproteota; class Nitrososphaeria; order Nitrososphaerales; family Nitrosopumilaceae; genus Nitrosomaritimum. The sequence continues at coordinate 303 of DATKYM010000096.1, read as the reverse complement.
AGTTCAAGGAATGATCAAGTTTGATAACTATGATCCTTTAGGAGTTATCCCACAGGAAGATACTCTTGACTGGTCAACTCCTGATTGTAGTATTGAATGTAAACTTGATTTGTATCAATTAGAATAAAATTATTTGTTATTTATAAAACTAAAAATCATTTTTACTTTGTTTTTTTAGCTGGTGTTTCTTTAGCTGGTGTTTCTTTAGCTGGTGTTTCTTTAGCTGGTGTTTCTTTAGCTGGTGTTTCTTTAGCTGGTGTTTCTTTAGCTGGTGTTTCTTTAGCTGGTGTTTCTTTAGCTGGT
>DATKYM010000095.1:0-13811 GCA_035528495.1 Nitrosopumilaceae archaeon | reverse complement strand
ACAATATCTAGAATTAAAAAAATCCTTGTTCAAAAAAGTAAAAAGAAATTAACATAAAACCACAAACTCTATAGTAAAACGTCTACTGCACGTCTTTGAATGATTTCATGTTTTAGATGATTTGGCACTTCTGGTATGAATGCTCTTGTATGTCCTTCAATAACTGAATTAGCTTCCTCAAGAATTGCTAATGAGTCGGAATTCTCAGAAATTCCTGCACTCATGACATCTGTATCATTTATTGATGAGCCGGTTAAAACATCTCCTAAAATTTGTGACAAGTCCTGCATTGATGCATTTGCCTCCGGCATTATGCCCCCTAATGAGGAACTTATTCCCTTGATTAATGACATTGCAGGACTAAGTGTTACTATTACATCACCAAGCTCTGATACGGTGCTTAGTCTAATCTGAACTTGCTCCATTGATAATTTTGCGCCACTTACCATGTTTTTCATCTTCCTTAACTGGGAGAGCTCATTTGCATACGCCTTTGCATAACCGTTATTGTGAGTTTTTTGTGCATTCACTATTTTTTCAAAAATAATATCATGTTTTCTTTGTAATTTAATGTCAATTCCTTCTAATTTTGTGATTTGTGACTGTAATTTTCTTTGAGCAAACTCTATTTTGTTCTTTAATGGTTCATCGGGTCTGACTCTTCCCATGACTTTTTGAGACAAGCTTTCTCCTGCACCTTTATTCCATGAGTTACTAATCAAATTATAATTTCTCCAAAGTTTCATTTGAAATTATGTTTTAAACTAATTTGTCACCAGCAATCATGTACCTCTAGTGACACCGGGGTTGAGTTACAATCTATCCAAAGGTGAATGTGTAAATCTCAAACCCCTTTTGATCAATTTTAATTTCTAATTCATGGGTTGTAGATTTTTCACTTTTTATTATATTGTACAAGTTGGGCTCTGAAACGGTTATTTTATTTCCTGATTCAATATCGTCTCCTGAATATTTTTCATCCAGTGCCACACCGTCTAGAAACACCTCCAAATTTGCGTGGCCTGAAGTTACAATATTTACCTCTTTAGCATGATATAGAACTTTAATTGAACCTGAATTTGTTTCTAATCTCATGCTATCTTCAAGATTTTTCCAATCTCCAATGAGGTAGAATTTATGAAGATCTAAACTGGTTGGTTCACTATAAGTGGTAATTTCATTTTGATTAAACCCTTCGATGCTTCCTAATTGATTTCGTCCGTTGGCAAGATTGTAACCAAAGTACAATTCAGGTGTTCTAAAACTTGTATGTTCAAACTCTTCAATTTTTACAAGAGAGTCAGCAGATGCCAATTGTATCCCTAGCGATAAGGATCTTTCTTTTAATAACTGTTGGATTATTTTTTCTGTCTCTTGGTATGCGCCTTCACCAATGTGATCATATCTGATGAACCCTTCATGATCTGCAATATACTTTCTCGGCCAATACCTATTTTCAAATGCTTTCCAAGTTTCCCAATCATTATCCATTACAACAGGATACGTAATTCCATGCTTGGCAATTGCCAATTCTACATTTTTTGGAACTTTTTCAAATTCAAATTCTGGTGAATGAATTCCAATTATTAGCAACCCTTCATCGGCATATTTATCATTCCATGCTGTAATGTATGGGAGAGTTCTGATGCAATTAATACAACTATATGTCCATATGTCATAAAGTACAACTTTATCTTTCATTTCTTCAATCAAATTCTCTGGTGTTGTATTCAGATAATGTGCAATACCCACCAAATCTGGAGCTCTTTTAAATTTGGACTTGTCAATTTGAATTGTTGGATCAATGTTATTTTCAATAATGGATTTAGATTCAAATTCAGAATCAAGCGAAGAAAAAAAGATACTAATCATCCCTACACATACCACTATTCCCAAGCCTAAAACTACCGCAATTTTAATTTCTGATTTCATTTTATTATCCTAATAATAATTCATTTAGTAGGGGGAAATTTGCAATATATGCTAATTGATTTGTAAATACTAGCACTCCTAAAAGTATGATAAATCCACCTAAAACTAAATTATAATATTTCAAATGTTTACTCATTGATTTAATAATTTTATTAGCCCTTGAAAAAAACACTCCAATCAAAATAAAAGGAATCCCGAGACCAAGAGAATATGCTAAAAGAAGATTAAATGCCACAGAAGGTGTAGTCGCTGCTAATGTGAGAATCGTTCCAAGAATTGGACCAACACATGGAGTCCATCCTGCTGCAAAAGCTAAACCAAAAATAAAAGAAAGGGGATAACTTGCTTTTGATCTTTTAGGGATGAATTTTTTTTCAATATTTAATTTGTTGATTTTAGAAGATAGAATCAAAAAAGCACCAAATCCAATAATTATTACCCCTCCTGCTTGATTGAAACCATTGATTATATCTCCAGATGAATTTGTCAACGCACTGTTTATGATCACACCCAATGTGGAAAATACTAGTGAAAAACCAAGAACGAAAAATATGGTGTTTAAAATGATTTTAGTTCTGTTTACTGTAATTGTTTTAGTTTCACCTTTGTTACTTAATTCACTTAAGGTAGATCCTGAAATATATGCTAAAAATGCAGGAATCATTGGCAAAATACAAGGGGCTACAAATGAGCCTAACCCTGCCAAAATTGCTACTACGAGGGTAATCTCCGCCATGCATTAAATTTGTAATTTTTTAATTAAAAGATTCTTCCAGTTTAGGTTCCATTCATTTCGTTTTTAAATGAGTGGAATCAGTTTTGGTTGTGAACAAGAGAATTATTTTGGTTGCCGTAGTTTTAGGTATTGTTGTTACTGTTGCAGTCATAACAGGATCCCCTGCGTTGGGGGGATTCGATGGTTTTAGATGATTTATTTTTAGCATTGATTTTCCATTTTTTTTATTTCTATGTCTAAACCTGATCTTATTAATTAAAAAAGGATTTTTTATGACTATGTTTTGGATAAAATTGAGTATGTATATTATTTCAAAAATTTCTGAAAGGCCTTTTCAAACACTTTAAGTGCATTTTCGATATCTTTAGGAGATAGCCATGCAGTGACAGAAATTCTTAATCTTGCCTGGTTTTTAGGAACAGTTGGATACCTAATTGGTTGAGCATATACTCCATTTTTGAATAAATATTGCCCAAACTCTATTGCAGTTTTTTCTTTTCCAATAATTATGGGGATGATGTGTGTTTGAGAATTAATCAAATACCCAATTTCGGTAAATCTTTCAAAAAATAATTTTACATTTTTTTGTAATTTCTTTCGTTGATGTTCCCGATTAGATTCAAATCGTTTCATAGAGTATTCTATTAAAAATGATGGAAGGGCAGAAGTATAGATGAATGATTTTGATTGGTTGATGTTTAAATCAACTACATTTTTGTAGGAAGCGATGTATCCTCCAAAAGAGCCTAATCCTTTACTTAAACTGCTAATGTACAAATCTATTTTCTTTGACACTCCAAAGTAATTACCAGTACCCTTTCCATCATTTCCCACTACAAAGTCTCCATGTGCATCATCAAGTATTAAAATTGAATCTGTTTTTTGTGTGATCTCTGTTATCTCCTTTAATTTTGAAAAATCTCCATCCATGCTAAATATTCCTTCAGTTATCACAAACTTGTTTTTGGATTTTTGTTTTAATTTTTGTTTTAAATCTTCCATGTTATTATGTTTGTAAATTGAAATAGTGGCCCCTGATAGTCTACATGATTCAATTATGCTGGCATGGTTTAATTCATCACTTAAAATCAAATCTCCTTTTTTTGCAATTGAAGATATGCCGCCTAAATTAGCCATATAGCCAGTTGGGTAAATCAAACTGGACTCTTGAGATTTATGGTGGGCGAGTTTTTCCTCTAATTTTTTATACATTTCGTCATTTCCAGAGACTAGCCTTGAGCTTGATTGCATCTGATGTATTTTTAATTTAGTTGTTGGAATTCCAAGATAATCGTTAGAACAGAGATTTAATAGATTTTTTCCATGAATTGAAATTTTGGCACCTCTTATTGTACCATATCGTAATTGTCTTAAAAGGTGGGTTTTCTTTAATTGCTCAAGCTCTGAGTCTATAAAACTGAGACTAGACTTCAAGGCCTATTTTTTTTATCATCCTGATGTCCTGGTCTGCCTTGTTTCCTGGTAAGGTAAGGTACCCTGATGTAATTATTCCGTTTGCTCCGCTTTGCAATAATTCCTCCCCTGAATCTTCAAGATTGGTTTCTCTTCCCCCTGAAATTTTTATCATCGATTCTGGTAATAAAAAGCGGATAACGGAGAACATGCGGATAATTTCTGATTTTTCAAGTGGAGTTTGCAGTTCAAGTGGAGTTCCAGGAATTGGAACTAGTATATTGATTGTTATCTCCTCAGGATAAATTGCGGCAAGTGCTAAAACTAATTCTAATCGTTGTTTTTGTGTTTCACCTAATCCAATAATACCTCCAGTACACAGCTCTAATCCTGCATCTCTTGCAATTTGCAAAGTTTTTATTCTGTCTTCATAGGTGTGGGTAGTACAAATTTCTGCAAATTTTGATTTTGCAGTCTCCAAGTTGTGATTATATCTTTTGACATGCAATTCTTTAAGTTTTTTTGCCTGGTTTTCATTTAAGAATCCTAAACTACACTCTACACTTATTCCAACTTTAATATTCACTTGTTCTATTATTGTACAAACTTTATCAAAATCTTTTGGTGATGGCTCTCGCCATGCAGCTACTAGACAATAAGATTCTGCACCTTCGTCTTTTGCTTTTTGAGCTTTTGTGACTACTTCGGCTGGTGTTGGTAATTGATATGACTCAATTCCAGTATCAAAAAATGCCGATTGTCCACAGAAAGAACAATCCTCACTACACGAATTTTTTTTAATATTATTTAGTTGCTCAACATCTACTTTGTTTCCATTAAATTCACGAGTTATTTGATTTGCGGCACTTGCAAGTTCTTTTATGTATTCTTCAGGAATCTCAAATAATTCAGCTGCATTTTCTGAAGTAATTCCAACGCCTGAAAGAACATTTTCTTGACACTCTTGGATAAAGTCACTAGGGTTCACAATGAATATGAGAAAAATTACATTAAATAATATTACTAGAAAGGTTAACCTTCAAATATTTGGTGGTTAACAGCATCATAAAACTTGTTTTTGAGCAGATCTTATGGTTAGAATAGTTTGATTCAAGAGTAAATTTAGGTCAATTTCAGATATTGCCAACGGAGGAACTAACATTACAATATTTCCGAGGGTTCGAAGGTAAATTCCATGTTTTTTCCCTTCTTCGAAGAATATTTTATTTATTGATTTTTTTGGATGTATAGCTATTTTTTTCTTTTTATCTGAGACCATCTCTATCCCCATAAGCATTCCTTGGTGACGAATGTCTCCAACTATTTCTAAATTTGAAATCTCTTCATAATACTTTGTAAAAACCTTGGATGTTTTTTGAATTTTTTTAATCAGATTATTTTTTTGATATAGTTTTAAATTTTCAAGTGAAACAGCAGCTGCTATTGGGTTTCCGGTAAAAGTATGTCCATGAAAGAGATGTTTCCAATCATTAAATTCACCCAAAAATGACTCGTAGATTTTTTTACTTGCAAGAGTTGCAGCCATCGTCATATATCCACCGGTTAGCATTTTTCCATATGCTACAATATCTGGGGTGCTTTTTTGTTCTGTATATTGTACCATGGAGCCTAACCGCCCAAACCCAGTAGCTATCTCATCTAACACAAACAAGACATTATGTTTTTTACATAATTGATTGATCTTTTTTTGGAAATTTTTTGGATAAATTATGACTCCTCCTGCAACTTGGGCCCCGCTTTCCATTACAAAGGCTGCAATTTTATCATCTTTGGAAAAATGTTTTTCAATTTTTTCAAGACAAAAATTTTGATAATCCAAATATGTAAACGCCTTTGGAATTCTATACTTGTTTGGGACTGGTATTCGTGTGGTGGGAAACAATTGTTTTTTGAACTTACCAAAAAATTGTGGCACATATCCTACTGACATTGCCCCAAAAGTATCTCCATGATACCCATTCTCAAGTGTTACAAACTTTGATTTTTGTTTCTCACCTGTATTATCCCAATATTGCAAAGCTAACTTGAGGGCAATCTCCATTGCCGATGAACCGTTATCAGAGTAAAACACCTTGTGCATTTTTGGAGACATATCTACAAGTTTTTCTGCGAGTCTTTCTGCAGGCTCATTTGTAAGGTTGAACATTGAAGAATGTTGTAATTTTTTACTTTGATCAATAATTGCCTTGACTAATTCTGGCTTCGAATGACCCCAAACGTTACACCACATTGAGGCAACTCCATCGAGCATTTTGTTACCCTTTGAATCAATTAACCACATGCCTTTTGCATGTGAAATCTTATCAAATGATTCCCATTCTTTCATCTGAGTGTTAGGGTGCCACACAGAACTCTTTTTTTTCAAGTGTTTTTTTTAAAACATTTCATCTTAATAATTAAACGGTGAATCCTTTATTGATTTATCAAATTTTAGAAAATTTTACTAGGGTTACAAAACATCTTTCTAAAGGTAATTCAGGGTCAAGTTTTTTAGACACCTTTAATGATTTTGTTTTTAATTATCCATTTTATTCCTTCTAGAAATTGATCTTCAGGAACTTCTCCATTAAATTTCATAAATCTTACTGCATCATCTTAACTAACATTTCCAAAAAGAACCAATGTTAGAGCAAAAGCGGTAATCCCAATTAGTGTAAATTCATTTTAATTACTATCAAAAATATATTCAAACACTAAAGGATATTTTAGATCTGAAAAATACTCTTATTTACCTTCCTTGAATCCAAATCCCACTTTGTCTAGTCCGTCCCATCTAGACATATAAAAAAAATAAAAAACTTTACAAAATTTATTGTATCGAAAAAATGATATGATATAATTAGATTTGATAATACAATAAAATAATACAATAAAATAATACAATAAAATAATAAAACAGAATTTACATTAGTTGAATTATTTAATTAGCTGTTTCATCTCTACATTCTTTTTGAAATTTCTATACAACGAATCATCACTAAAATTCTCCATATAGGGAATTGCACCTAAAATTGGAACTCCAGTTAAGTTGCCCAAGTCTCGTTTGAGAGTTTTTACTTTATAGCCATCTGAATCAAAATTGTTGATGATTATTCCTTTGATTGGGATCTTGTACTTTTCACACATTTTACAGGTCATAATCGTGTGGTTGACAGTTCCTATTTTGGTTCTAGTGACAATAACTGCAGGTAGCCTCATTTCTTTAATTAAATCAGAAACAAAATAATTTTTTAAAATTGGAGTCATGATTCCTCCCATACCTTCAACCAATAACATGGAGTGTAATTTGGATAATTTTTTGAAATTCGACAACACTAAATCAACCCTAACTTTGACCTTCAACTCTTTTGATGCAGTGTATGGAGATGCTGCCATTTTAAAAAATTGTGGATTCATTAAATTTTCAGAGTCTGATACTTGTGCAGCTTTAGATAAAATCTCCACATCCTCTGATTTGAAACCTTTTTTCTGTGGACTTCCTGCTGCAAAGGGTTTCATAATCCCTACATCGATACCCATCTTTCTCAAAGTTACTGCCAACCCTGCTGTAACGAACGTTTTGCCCACGTCCGTATCAGATCCAGTTACAAATATAGAATTCATTATTCGTTATAGCAATGATTTATAGATTAATCTTTTTTTACGAAGAATTGACAATTTGTTAAACTTTTGTATTTCTTATCCTTGATAGGATTAAAACAATAAAAATAAAGTTAAAAAAATTCCGAATCTGCTAGATGATAATTTAAATACGTAAAATTTTAAATGTATTTTGATCTTGCAGGTTTACAAATTTTCCAATATCATAAATAATTTTTGAAAATGAGGAATTTCCTTTTTGGATTACATATGTTTTATCAAAACCAAGGTCTTTTGTAGATACAATCCATATGTTTTGTTTTTCTGGCTGAATAGTTTGTAACTGTGTTAGTTTTGACTTTATGGTATTGTTATCAATTGTATTTGCAATGTACACAAGCAAAGTTTTCTTTGGATCTTTCTCTAGGGTTTTCAAGTCTGGAATTACAATATCAATTTCAATTCCTTGATGTTCTATTTTCCTTTGACTGGTTATCATGGCATTTGTAAGCATATAGTGCAATATTCCTGTTGCCAAAACTCTAAAGTTTTCTTCTTTATCTTTCATTAAGGAAACTCTGTGATAACAATTATTCAAAATATCATTTATTATTTCTTCCATTTTTTCCTGTGAGAATAACTGTTGATATTTTTTGTCTGATTTTTTTATGTGCTCAAAAAGATATTCCTTAATGGGGTTACTTTGTTCAATCATGGATCAATCATTGAAGACATATCGACGCTCACCCCTAGACTCTGCGGTCTTGTTGACGTCTACTAGTATGAATTCGTGCTTTGGGTGCAACATTGATTCTTCTGGACTGAGTTTACTTTCGTGAATTGTTTCATATTCATTTAGGGTCAATTTCCTTCTCGGACCAAGCTCTGCTTCTAAATTCATAGATTTTACCACTTCTACGTAACCTGGTTGAATTACCCCACTGAATACCATTGCACTTGCACCACTACCATAAGAGCCAAAACCAATACGTTTTCCATTCAAATCAATTCCTTTTTGGTACTCAAACTCAAGACTACTTCTAAAACCCAGGTAAAGTGAGGCAGTGTACAAATTACCAATCATTTTTGATGCAATGAGCGAACTAGATAATTTTGCCTCATACACGTCTTGAAATTCGGGAGTTTTTGTGAATAATTTTGTAAACTCGTGGTCTTTTGTCATATATTCTTGGTCACCTAAAACAGATTCTATAGTGCCTCTAGGATCTTTAGGTATTGGTTCTTCTATTCCAATTTCTTGGATAATTTTTTTCCATCTAGGAAGTTGACGCCATTCATGTCTTACAAGATATGCCAAGGCCTTTTTACCCATATTACTATAGGGCAAATGCATGTTAATGTAATCCATATGATCTAAAATTGTTTCGCCATTTTCTAATTTTATTAATCCTGACGCTATACATTTTTTCTTGAATGTCTCTAATGCCTTTTTTACTTGAATCATATACAATAGATTAGAGTATTGACCATGAACAATTGGAGTTTCTTTTCCAAATGGTCGGTAAAAATCATATTCATCTTTAATTGAAGTCGCAGTGACTTTTGGGTCAAATGCTAACAATCTAGGGTTGTCATTAAGAAGCATAGCAATTGAACCCGCTCCTTGAGTCATCTCGCCACTGCTTCCCATGTCATATTTTGCAATATCTGATACAACCACTAGTGCAGCTTTTCCTTCTGCTTCTCCTGCACGTATCCAATTTGTGTTATCGTAAAGAGCATAAGAACCACTTACGCATGCAAACTTTGTTTCAATTCCTCCACAGTGCTCAAAAGATCCTTGCCCATAAACTTGCTCGAGCATTCCAATAACATAAGAGTTCATTGCCTTTGATTCATCAAAGGCGGACTCAGTTGAAACATATAGTCTACCTATATCTTCTGGCGATAGTTTGTTTTGTTGCATAATTTTTAAGCAAGCATTTGCAGCCAAACAAGCAGGATCTTGATTAGCATCTACCATTGCCATCTGGGAGACTCCCAATCCTTTTTGGAGTTTGTCCGGATCAAGTCCTCTGGCTTTTGCAAAGTCCCCTGCATCAACATAGAGTCTTGGAATATACATGGAAATATCATCAATACCTGCTGCCATAAGCTTGGCTTCTAGAGTACTCATATAAGGATTAACTCTGATGAAATTTAGCTATTGGCGCCATCCAAGATGCAATTTCATGCCTAAATGTTTAAAAAGGTTTTTGATTTTGACCAATCAAAATTGTGGTATGTCTTATCTATAATTTTAAAATCATAGGTGTGAATGGGATTAATGTCACTAAACTATGAGAGTTTTTCTAATTCTAAATTAAATATTTTCTCAAAATTCTCAAAGGGTTGGGCACCAAAAATTTTCGTTACTTTGTTATCATGACCAATAACAAAAAAAGCGGGCGTGCCTGTTAATCCTAAATCCCGCGCGTCTTTACCACTATTAGTAATGATTTGAGAATGTATTGCGCTAGCCATACAGTCAGACCATTTGTCAATATCTAAATCAATTTCCTGGGCAAACCTCAAAAGATTATTTGAAGATGCCCATCCATTATTTTCTCCGGTCCAATTATTGTAAAGAATATCGTGGTACTCCCAAAATTTTCCTTGATCGTTTGCACAATGAGTTCCATGAGCGGCATTTATAGAATCAGGACCTATAATTGTAAAGTCTTTGAAGATCATTTTGACTTTTCCAGTAGAAATGTAATTTTCTAAAAGACTATGCTCTGTGTTGTGAAAATGAACATTACAGAAATGACATTGATAATCTCCAAATTCAACTAGGGTTATAGGTGATTTAGGGTCACCTAGAATGGGTACTACGTTTGCTTCAAGTATTGATTGCATGGTATTTGATAAAATTAATTCTTGATCACTTGGATTGGCATTTAAGATGAGTTCTGATTCATTAGCTGCTCCATTAATTGCTAGAAACACCATTATTATTGTGACAGACGCGATTCCTGCACCTATTGCTAATGATGGCCCGTGAATCAATATCTAAGAGTTTAATTCTATCAATTTAGGTTTTTGTGAAAAATATAATTACATACTCTGTCTGAAAATAAATTAACGCTTCTCTCAATTGGGAAATATGATTCATTTTAACAAACTTACGAATTAAAAATTCACTGATATTTACTTTCAAATTGAAAAACTGATAAAAACTATTAATTTCATTTCAATAATTTTTACGACATTCTTTTTTATTTATAATTATGATTAATTATGAAACAACTACCAGAGATTTCTTGGGCGGCCCAAATTGACCTGGGATAGATTTTGTTCATTTTAACAACACATGAGTATTTATGCAAAATATGAAGCATATCAAATGATGAGTACAAAGCCTTCAGTATTAATTGTTGAAGATAGCAAGTCAGTCACCTTACTTTTAACGAGTTATTTAGGAAAATTAGGTTATTCTGATGTGCATACTTGCGATAATGGATATTCTGCAATCAAGAAATTTAAAAAACTAGTAAAAGAAGATGCTGCCCCTATTGTCCTTCTGGACTATATGCTTCCTGATATGGACTGTCGCTCAGTACTAACTCAAATGCTTGATATTCAACCCAGTGCCAGAATAATTTTAGAAACTGCAACCGAACAACATGATGAAGGGGTAACTGACTTGATACGCCTTGGAATTTACCAATATTTGGAAAAACCAATAAGATTTGAGGTTTTAAAAAATGTATTTGAAACCCTTGAAAAAGAAGACCTCTTTTTCAAAAAAGATTCAGACAGAAATAATATGATTGAAGATGCAGAAGATGAAATTAAGACAAAATTAATAGACCGAATAAATTTTATCCTAAATTCCACCAAACAAGTTAGTCTTAATTTAATTGAACAAATGATAGGATTTTCTGATGATGCCATTAAATCATATTTGAAAGAATTAGAAAATTCTGGTAAAATTATCAACTTGGGAGAAAAAAAAGAGATTGCTTGTAACAAATGTAATTCTGTTAAAACAACTCAATTATTTTCTTGTCCTCATTGTAATAGCTCTCATTTTAGAATGGGAAAATTAATCGAGCATTATGGTTGTGGAAATGTATCTGAAGAACAAACATACAAGAATGATACATGTCCACATTGCCAGAAAAAAATTACTGCTGTAGGTGTGGACCATAGGATTATGTCAAATCATTACATATGCAATAACTGCAGTGACTTTTTTTCAGAAATTTCATCTAAATATCTTTGTTTGAAATGTGAAAACAGATTTAAACTCGATGAAGTAAACTGGCAAACAAGTTGTAACTATAAACTTGTAGTCAAAAATACGGGATAATTTTGGTTTATGATCGAACCAGATCGAATACAAGGAATGGACTCAGATCTAGTTCCTAAATCAAAAGAACCTCTTGCCAAGTTAGGAGTAAAAAGCATTCAAAAAACCAATACAGAATCAATTACTGAATCAAAAGAACCACTTGCAATGTTTGGCCCTAAAAATATTTTGAAAATGAATTCAGACAACCTCGAATGTATTAATAATCAAAACAAGACTGCAACAGACCCTATTCTATTTATCCTGGCGGCAGGAATTTTTATTTTTCTAATCTTGGGGATGTATTTTGTTGCAGGGCCTTTAAGCATGATTACTATGGGAATTGGGGGTGCATTATCCATTTATCATATGATCAGTCATAGGTCAACAAAATCTTTAAAAAATAAAAAATTTTTAAAATATCCCTCAGCTTTCTTTTTGGTTTTAATAGGATCTCCATTTTTACTAGGAGGAATAATTATCTATGAAGGAGCTATTTTATCTGAGTTTCCTGCAAGGATATTCTTACTTTGGGGTTTGACTGTTACATTTTGGACTACAATGCTATTTGTTCCAATGTCTATAATGAGCAAACGTAGAGAAGTTCTTAGACCTGATTTAAGAAACTATCCTTTAGTTTCAGTAATAGTTCCTGCATTTAATGAAGAAGTGGTAATTAAAAAAACACTGGAAGCAATAATTGAAGCTCAGTATCCAAGAAAGGAAATTATTTTTGTAGATGATGGAAGTACTGATAGAACATTATCTATTGTAAGACAATTTAAAAATCAAATCACAATATTGCATAAAGAAAATGGAGGAAAAGCATCGGCATTAAACTATGGTATTGTTTATGCCAAAGGAGAAATTATAGTGATTGTAGATGCTGATACTATTATTGGAAGAAGAGCTATAACAGAGCTAGTAAAAGGATTTGAGGCAAATAAAAACGTGGGTGCAGTAGCTGCCAATGTTAAAATAAAAAATAGAATTAATTGGCTTACTAAATGTCAAGCAGTGGAATTTATTGTCGGACTACAAATTATGCGACGGGCATTTGATGAATTTGGGGCCATAACAATAGTGCCAGGTGCATTAGGTGCATTCAAAAAAGAGCATTTTGCCAATACTGGTTCTTATGGCCATGAGACAATTGTCGAAGATTTCGATCAAACAATAAAAGTTCTAAAAACAGGTCTTATTACCCAAGGCAGTGATAGGGCGGTGGCATTTACTGAGGCGCCATCGAACTTGGCTGATTTTGTAAAACAACGAAAAAGATGGTATCGTGGAAATATCCAAGTTTTAGCTAGACATAAAGATGCTATGAGTAATTCTAGATTTGGAAATTTGCAAAAAATAGCAACACCTTATTTGTTTTTAGGGATGGTAATGGCTCCCATTATTGGTATTGTAACTATTACAAATCTCATTTGGGGTTTATTAACGGGTGATGTACTGTGGGTTTTACAAGCACTTGGAATTTTTATGGTTGGTCATATTCTAATGGCTGTTTTGGCAATAAGAATTGATAATGAGGATCTAAAACTTTTACCCTATGCGGTGTTTATACAATTTGGATATAAACAGATAGTTGACTTTTTATTACTAAAAGCGTTAATTGAGCAGTTGATAGGAACAAAAGCTGTTTGGACTAGCATAAAAAGAACTGGTGATTAACATGTTAAACTCAAACATTTTTAAAATCTTTGCATATGCAGTAATCTTTTCATTGTTTATTCCCATTGCATCATCATACTCGGAAGAACTAGAATCTTTACAATTAGAAGTAAAATACACCAATGGTGATAGGCGAGATGCATTCCAAACTAATTA
>DATKYM010000094.1:0-31508 GCA_035528495.1 Nitrosopumilaceae archaeon | reverse complement strand
TGTGTCCATTATTATCCCCAATTTGGAAGGTGAATCCCCGTGGGCCCATTTTTGCCCCTAACAAAATAATTTTATTTTAAATTCATTTCTAAAAATTCTATAGTTTTTTGCCATGCATCCATTGACGCTTCAGGTGCGTATCGCTCACCAGAAGGGTTTGCAAATGCATGATTTACATCTGGATAAATGTAAATGTCATTTGGAATTTCAAGGTCATTTAATGCAGCCTCAAATTCTCCTACTGATTGAGGTGTAATTCCTTGATCAAGATCTGCAAAAATTCCAAGAATTGGCCAATTAATTTTTGAAAGCTTGTCTTTTTCTGTCACTAATTGCCCATAGTAAATTACTGTAGCATCAACGTCTTTGCTGTTTAATGCAAGACTTAATGACTGTCCTCCACCAAAACACCAACCAATCGAGCCCATTTTTTCAGGAGCATATTGTTCTTGAACATATGAAGATGCGAGATTCATGTTTTCAATCCAATACTTTTCATCAAAAGAACTCATCAATTCACGTGCTTCATCTGAAGTGGTAGCAACTTGACCATCATACAAATCAACAGCAAATACAATATAACCATGCGATGCTAGTTTTTCTGCCATATCACGTATGTTTTCGTTTAATCCCCACCACTCATGAATCATAATAACGGCAGGGTATTGACCATCAATACTTGGTTTTGCCAAATATCCTTTAGAATTTTGAAAATAGGTTACATTCTCAGTTTCTACAGAAAATTCTCCGAGTTTAAAGATTTCAGAATTATTATTCTCATTTTTTTCATAATTTGGCAATACGTGAATTGCCCAACCACGTTCAATTAATTTTGAAACAGAACTTGGCTTAAGACATGCTGGTTTTCCATTAGCGAATTTTAAAACAAGCTCCAACCCTTCTGCACAAGTAACGTCTGTTGGTTCTATTCCGTCATTGATCTGTTTTAGTGGAGGTGGAAAATACGCTATAGCTTCTGCAGTTCCTAAATGGGAGGTTCCAATAATTATACTAAAAAGAATTATGACAACCCAAGAATACTTCACATATTGTATGTGATAAATTGGTATTTTACTATATCCAATTTTCACGCCTGCCTCTATCCTTTTTACCCCCAAAATGATGATTGAATCTTAGATATACATGGTAAATCCGTAGAGGCGAATAGAAAGAAGAATTTTTTCTTTTTTTGTATGTGGAAAAATATGTAGATAAAAAATCACGAGAAATTTCTAAAAATATACTAAAATATGAATCACATAATCTAGGTCTTATCCACATAACAATTTTAAACAAAGATAAAGGAATTGAGTTCTTGACCTCAAAAAATATCTACAATTATACCACATTAGAATATACAAGAGATCAACATACAATCTTACAATATTATTGATGATAAATGAATTTCAAAAACGCAATAATGACAACGACACTTGGAGTATTTGCAGTTCTTGCTATTGTATCAATAACTGGAATAAACAACGCCTTTGCTGAGGACTTTGACGGTCTTTTGTTTAATCCATTAACGGGTGAATTGGCACAAAATCCCACAAATAATGCTGAAGTTGGAAGTGATATTGTTTTTTACCCTAAAAATACAGATTCATACAAAAGGATTGATGATATTCAAACAATTTTTTACTTTGAATATAAAGATGGAGTAGAAATTCTGGAATTCCCAGTATTTCGAATGTCAAATAACTATGTAAACAAAAATGTTTCACCAACCTTTTCAGTTGAAGGTGTAGTTGGAGATGCTCCTCATCTACACAAAGCATTAGATAAGGCCTTCAAGCACAAAGCAAATCCAAGCTATGAATGGAGTTATCAATTGGCTGAGGTTACAGTTAATTTTATAAAAAATGGCACAATAGTGAAAACATTACAATACCATGATTGTTACGTTGATGACTACAAAGTAAAGACACTAAATGATAGTTACGAATCTTACATATTTCCAAATTCTGGTTTTGTAATTGTTGACGATATAGATTTTCAATGTGGAGGCCTTAATTCATCGGCAAACTTATCACATTCCAAAGCACAAACTGAAATTAATCCTACTAAATACGACTCTACACCATTTACATTTGCTGAGAATGTGCGCACATTAATCACATTTGAGTTTGATGAAGGTATTGAAGTAATTGAATTTCCATACTTTCAGACCAATGACGGATTTGAAGAGTCAACACGTAATGTCAGACCTGGATTTTCAGTTGAAGGAATTCTTCAAAAACATCTACTACTAGACAAAGCAATTGAAAAATCTAGAAGTAATAGTGGAATAACTTATGGTGTAAATGTAGACTTTGAATCCACAGTAGAATTTAAAAAAGATGATACCGTTTTAAGAACAATCGAGTATAGGGACTGCCGTGTAAGTGCAGATAAAATTACTACTCAAGATGATCTAGAAGAAGGCTTTACTGGAAAAAGTGGATTTGCCTATGTAGAACAGGTTGACTTTGAATGTATTGGTCTTGACACTATCGAAAATACATATGGGAAAACCAAAAATATTGGCCAAATAAGTAAAACAATGGTAGAAAAGATTCTACCTTCTCATGAGTATCCAATCAGCAATGGTCCTCGAGCCATTGCTACCTTCTCATATGACAATGGTATCGAAGTAATTAATTTCCCCATCTTTAACCAAGGTAAAGTTTTGGTTAAGTCCGGTCCTTCATTTGAATTAGAAGGAATTGTTGGAGACTATCCAATGCTTTACAAAATGGTTGATGATAACTTGGCTCTGACGAGTACCACTGGTGCAAACAACTTCCTTGACCTTTTCCAGGTGGACATTGACCTATTTTACGATGATAAAACCGTTAGAGGTTTCAACTATGTAGATTGTAGAGTAACAGACTATGATATAAAAACGCAAAGAAAGGGTGAGGAAGGTTACTTCAAAGGGTTTGCATTATCAAATACATTTGAATTTGAATGTCTGGGATACCATCCTAACAATCCAGTTTATGATGCAATGTTTAACAATTATCCAAAATCAAAAACAGTTAGCTCAACTGATCTGAAAAGAACTGATGATTGGAGTCCAGGATTCTATGTACAATAGATCCATTTTCTTTTAATAATTATTAAACAAAATTCGTTTACAATAATATAATTATGGCATCAGCAGACATTAATGCATATTGTCTAGATTTGAAGGAACACCCAAAACCATCAATTTTGGTATGGCCAAGGGAATTGTGCTTGGAATTACTGTCCTAATTGTAATTGCAGTGTTATTATCTGCCTCAATACAAATTGTAGATGCAGGAAATAGAGGAGTTTTACGCCACTGGAATGCAGTTGATACAAATGTACCTCCCCTTGATGAAGGAATTCATTTTGTGGTCCCATTTCAAGATTCTGTGATAAACATGGAAGTTAGAACCTTGAAATTTGTTAAAGAGACCTCTGCTGCATCAAAAGATCTTCAGACAGTATCCACAGAAGTGACAGTAAATTATAGACCGTCACCAAATTCAGTTCATTCACTTTACAAAGAGGTAGGATTGGAATATGAAAGCAGGGTTATTCAGCCCGCAGTTGAAGAAGTAGTAAAACAAGTTACTGCCAATTACAATGCATCAGAACTAATCACCAAGCGACCGCAAGTAAAATCAGATATTACGCAAGAAATTACAACCCGTCTAAATGTATACAATATTCACACTGATGTAGTTTCAATTACTAATTTTCAATTCTCTTCATTATTTGACCGAGCAATAGAATCAAAAGTAGAGGCAGAGCAAAAAGCCCAAAAAGCAGAAAATGATCTTATAAGAATTGAAGTAGAGGCAAGACAGCTCGAAGCCCAAGCAGAAGGTCTAGCAGCTGCAAACATTGCAGAAGCATCAGGTGAGGCCAAAGCAATAGAAATTATTAATGAAGCTCTTGCACAAAATCCATTTTATTTAGAATGGCTCAAGACTCAAGCATGGGATGGTAAATTACCTCTAGTTGTGGGAGAAGGTGGAACACCATTTATCCAAATACCAGTAGAGCCTTAAAATTATTTTTTTCCAAATTTTAGATTCTCTACGATCAAAAAATTGAATTAACTAACATTCATTTTTTCAAGAAAGAAATTTAGTTTACTATCTACTTTAGGATCTTATGATTGAAGATCTTATGAAATCTATAATTGTATTGATACAGAATGACAAAGGGGATAAGGAAATTTTAATGAGAATCTTAAATGATCTTAATAGAGACAAAAAACCATTTGGTCCAGATAAATTATATCTCCTATCCATAATAGAGAGATATGCACCAGAAGACAAGAATCTTCTAGAGTCTTTAAAATAAAAATTCAAATTTCAGTTACTATGTTATTTTTTAAGACTAATTCGCAATACTTTGTTAAGGGTACCTGAATAGCTTACCGAAGCAGAAGTATTTTGAATTTCTTTTGCCTGAAGTAATCTCAATTTTTTATCCAAGTCATCATCGATCATTATAGTTATTCTTTTGGACATTAAATAAAATGTTATGATTTTCATATTTAAACCATACGTCCAATTCTATCTAGGGCTAATCAAAAATTTTTAAAAAATTTGTTATTTTAAAACCAAGATGTATTTATATTTAATAAAATATAGTCAGATTAAATATTTGTGCAAATCATCTAACATGTGTCAAGTAAAATTGTTACAAAAAAATATCTGATTGTTTTACTGTTTGTACTTTTTTCATTAATTTTTGTTGGAGGTATTTTTGGAATTACAAATGATATAGCAATAGGTGCAGGACAAGAGTTGTCGTATCCTTCATGGTTGATCATATCGTATGTTGCAGGACTATCTATGATTATTTTACCGTGTACACTCCCACTTGTCTTCATTATAGTTCCTCTAAGCATGGGTAAAGGTGGAAAAAAAGGACTCTTTATGGCTGCTTTGTTTGGTGCAGGTCTTACAATAACAATAATGTTTTACGGATTGGGAATTGGAGTTTTAGGACAAACAGCTGAGCTGGATCAAATTTCTATCTACATGTTCTTAATTGCTGGGTTGGCTGCGTTCCTTTTTGGTTTGTCCCAGCTAAAACTATTCGAATTAAAATTACCGACTTATTCGGGTACTCCAAAATTTATTCAAAGCAGAGGCGACTATTCCAAATCATTTTTCATGGGATTACTATTAGGAAATGCTGGAGTTGGTTGCCCAAATCCAATGTTTTATTGGCTTTTAATTTACGTGGCAAGTACTGGAAGTGCAGAAGTTGGTGCAAGTCTGGGAATAGTCCACGGTGTAGGACGAGCAATTCCATTAATTTTACTTTCTGTTCTTGCCATTATTGGCATAAATGCCACAAAAGGAATAACCTCTAGTAGAGTAAATATAGAAAAGATTACTGGATGGATGTTGATTGTTATTGGGGCATTTTTAATTATTCAGGGAATTCCTGGGGGACATGAATGGTATGAATCAACATTCATCCATTTAGCTTGGAATAATCTAGTGTCAACAACAATTATTCCACCAGAATTTCACGTTGGGGAACATATTCATAACTTTGATTCAAAAATTCCTCAAGAATTAGCCCCAATACTGTTTGTTGGTTTGATTATTTTTCCAGTCATATGGTATTTTACTCGGAAAAAAGAAAAAGTACTATGAAAGATCCTGTTTGCGGCATGGAAATAGACAAAGGAGAATCGCTTTTCCATAAAGGAAAGGAATATCGTTTTTGTTGTGCAACATGTAGATGGGCCTTTGAGAAAAATCCCGATCAATTTATAGAATCATGAAGGTAGAAATTCTAACAACTCCAGATTGTTCTAATTGTAAAGTACTTGAAAAAATGTTGGATAAACTGCGAATATTCTATGACTTGATAGACGTTACTGAAAAGTCAGAGTATTTGGAAAAATATTCTATATTTACCGCACCTGGCTTAGTTGTAGACGGAAAATTAGAATTTATCGGAATTCCAAATAAAGACGATTTAAAGAAAATTTGTATTTGAACTGGTAATGTTTTTTACATTGGAAGGATTGGAGTCTCACATGACAGATTTTTCCATGATTGAAAAAATGATACTTGTTCAATATGCAATAAAAAAATATGAAAATGAGGTCATACTTTTTGAAAAATTAAAATCAATTCTATCTGAAAAAGATATCCAAAGAAATATCGACACATTAATTGGAACACAAAAAGTCCGTAGAATTGGACCTGAAATGCTTCAAAACAATGAAAGTCACACTGAATTGCCGGATCTGCCAGATAATCTAAAATCCGTTATCGAACAACTTTAGTAGTAATTATTAAATCACCTAAAATTTTTCACTATTATATGAATAACCTAAAGTTTTACGCAATTTTCATTCTTTGTGTAATAGTAATTTCCTCATCCTCCTCTTTTGTTTTTGCACATCCTCATGCAGGCCAAACTCTCATTAATGGTCATACACATCAACCACAAACCGAATACATTCCAATAAACGGAATAATTGGAATTGAGAAAACTTCCATCATATTCCATTCTCCAGAAGAAAACTCGTTACCATGGGGGTTTGTTGAAGGTAAAATTGAAGATCCTGTTGCAGGCTATCCTGTAATTATTCAAATTTTTAAAAATGATGAGCCTGCCCATTTTGCTCAAACTGATGTTGCAGAAGATGGAAGTTACGAGTACAAATTTAGAGTTTTAAATAAAGAAAACAATCAAACAACAAAATTATTTGAAGGTGATTATTACGTTACAATTTTCAAAGTAGTATACCTGAATCAGAATAATTTAATTTAAAATCCTCTTAATCCTTTAGGTCTTGCAACTTCGGGATGCTCTTTTACCCATCTAATTTGATCTAACATTTTTTGTTTGTCTTGTGGAAATGTACCCTTGATGGTATAAGCATTTGATCCATGATTGGCCCTAAAAATTATTTCGTCCTTGGTTTCTATATTACTTAATAATTCTTCTAATTCCATTAATGCCTCATCATCATTTAATCGAATAAATTCGCCATTGTATTTTTGCAAAAATTCTTCTTTAATTCCATTTTCCAGATATAGAGTTAGAGTGCCAACATATTGAGGACAACATGCGCTAATTACTTCTGCAGTCCCTTGAATGTGTTCTTTTGAATATTTTTTACCTCCAAGACCCAGGATAACCATACAAGACATTATGTATCCTGCATTCTTTGCTTTGTTTACTGCTTTGATTATTGTTTTTGAGGTTGCACCTTTTGTTACTTTTTTTAAAACAATATCAGAACCACTTTCAATTCCTAAATAGAACATTGTTAATCCTGCTTTGTACATTTTTTCAAGTTCTTCAGGAGTTTTCTTTAAAATATTCATAGGCATTGCATAACAGGAAATTCTCTCAAGATTTACAAATTTTTCATAAATGTACTTCACAATTTTTACCATATAATCTGCATCAAGATTTAACGCATCACCATCAGCCAAAAATACTCTAGTAGTTTCTGGTAGTTGTTTTGCCATCATATCAATTTCTAATTTTATTTCATCCCATGACCGTTCTGAATATTCCTTTGATCTATACATATCACAAAAAGAACACTCGTTAAATGAACATCCCAATGTGACTTGAAAAATTAAGGATCTGGCTTCTGAAGGTGGTCTATACAACGGAGCGTCATAGTTTAACATCATACTAAATCACATAAATTAACTCAATTATCTATTTTATACTTTCTAAGGAAATGCTAAATTTTTTCAAACAATACCTTTTAGTTGAAAACTATCTGATGATGATTATTAATGGCAAATGATCCTGATGCAAAAAGACTACTTTGGTTTGTTTTTACTGGTTCACGAGGGGGATTAAATCGATTGAGAATCATCTTTTCTATAAAGGAAAAACCATTGAACACAAATCAGCTAGCCAAAGAACTAGGTTTGGATTACAAAGCCATTCAACATCACATTAAGGTCCTTGAGAAAAATAATCTAATTTCAAAATATGGAGAAAAATATGGAGTTACATATTTCATCTCTACATTTTTAGAAGTAAACATGGAGACATTTGAAGAAATTGCAGCAAAATTGGACAAAAGTAAATAAACGCACAGGAGGTTTCTTTCTCTAAATGGAATCCACCTCCCTCGTGTTATCTATTGTTTCAATTGCAAATATGGCAGTACTAGGAGTTTTAATTTATATTTTTGGAAGAATGTATGGGAAAACCAAGGCCCAACTTCCACTCGGAATGATTGTTGTTACAAGTATGTTGTTTCTCCATAATATTATTGGAGGATTGGCATATTTTTCGATGGACCAGCTCTTTTCACATGAAATATTTCCCTATATGTTAGGAGTAGGAATTGCTGAGCTAGTGGGTTTGTTAATATTCCTAAAAATTACTTTGGATTAAACTTAGTTTAATTGTAGTAGTATGTAAAATAATTAATGCTACATGAATATCTTAAACTAAATAAAAACATTCTAATTGCATTTGTAGTTTCGATTACTTTTTCAGCAATTATTGCTCAAAGTTTAGCAGAACAAGAAGATTATCTAAATACCACTTATACTTTGATTTTTGATTACGTTTTTTATTTTTCTACATTTGGAATTTTATTTTATATTGACAATAGGAAAAAATATCTTCTAAAATCTGGAGAACTTGACAAGTATAAACTCCGACACGATTTAATTAAAATAATCACATCACTTGGAATTGCAGAAATTGTTTACACCATAGCTCGATGGATATTGCAATTCTATTTCTTATCCATTAATTATGATCCATATTTAGCCTCAATTATATCACAAGTTATATCTACAATTATCTATATGATAGTTGTAAATTTGAGTATAAAATTGACGAGAGTGTACAAAGATGAAAATTAATGTGTATGTTGACGGCTCTGGCGGGGAAAATAGTGGATATGGATTTTTGGTAAAAGAAACGGGGGAATCTTTTTATGAAAAAAAACCAAACCTTACAAACAATCAGGCCGAATATTTGGCGATAATTACCGCATTAAAAAAATTTGTAAATTTAGAAGATGAAATTATAATTTATAGTGACTCCAAGAACACGGTAAATCAATTAAATCACGAATTTGCCATAAACAACGAAAAACTTCGAGAACTTGCTCAAGAATCCTGGTCCCTCATGGGAAAATTCTTCAATCTAACGGTGACATGGGTTCCAAGAAAAGAAAATCTTGCAGGTAAAATGATGGGGAGCTAAAAACTTTTAGATCACCTATTTCTATGAATAACTTTATTATAGAAAATCGTTTACTTCAAGAAAGTGGCCGAGTCTGTTTTTCTTTCACCTAAATCAATAGCAATTATCGGTGCATCTGACAAAAGAGGAAGTGTCGGAAGTACTATTACGTCAAATATTATGAATGGATTTACAGGTAGTGTTTATCCTGTTAGTCCAACTAGAGAAACTGTATTTTACAAAAAAGCTTACAAAAGTGTCTTGAATATTCCAAAACCAGTAGATCTTGCAGTTATAGTAATTAAAAATACGTTGGTCGCTAATGTTTTAGAAGAGTGTGGAAAGAAAAAAGTAAGGGGAGTCATAATCATTACTGCTGGATTTAAGGAAGTAGATGAAGAAGGAGCAAAAAGAGAACAAGAACTAAAAGATATTGCAAAAAAATACAAAATTCAAATCATTGGACCAAACTGCCTTGGGGTAATGAATTTAGATCCAAAAACAATGATGAACTCTACATTTTTGAAAATTACTCCAAAGTCTGGAGATATTGCACTTGTATCTCAGAGTGGAGCAATATGTGCAGCTCTTGTAGAGGATGCAAGTGCACAAGGTATTGGCTTTTCTGCTGTAATTAGTATGGGAAACAAAGCAGTAATGAGCGAAGTTGATGTACTAAAGATGTTAGCTGAGCATAAACAAACGAAAGTCATTGTAATGTATCTTGAAGACATGGGAGATGGTCAAGAATTTCTCAAAGTGTGTAAAAATATCACTCGTAAACTCAAAAAACCAGTTCTAGTTTTAAAATCAGGACGGAGTCCAGAAGGAGCAAAAGCTGCCATGTCTCATACAGGTGCCTTAATGGGCTCTGATGAAATCTATGATGCTTTACTAAAACAATCTGGCGCAATTAGAGTTGATACCATGGAAGAGTTATTTGATTATGCAACTGCATTCTCAAAACAACCACTTCCAACAGCAGGAGGATTAGTTATTGTATCAAACGCAGGTGGGCCTGCAATTATTTCCACTGACGCATGTTCTAAATTGGGAATTAGAATGGCCAAAATTGAAAGTATTCGTCCAAAGATTGACGAAGTAATTCCTCCATGGGGAAGCTCCCGTAATCCCATTGATATTGTAGGTGATGCAGATTTTAACAGATTTCACAATGTCTTAGATAGAGTACTAAAACATCCTAAAGTTGGTTCAGTTATCACAATGTGTACACCTTCGGGAACTCTGAATTACGATAAATTAGCAAATGTAATTGTTACTATGTCAAAAAAATACAAAAAAACGATGCTTGCAAGTTTAATGGGACTAGATGAAGGAATCACAAATAGGGAAATTTTAGCTAAAGGAGATGTCCCCTACTACACATATGCTGAGGGAGCCATTCGAACACTTGCTGCAATGATAAAATTCGCAATTTGGATTAAAAGACCTGAAGGAAAGATAACTAAATTCAAAGTAGACAAATCAAAGGCAAAAAAGATTTTTGACAAAGTAAAAAAAGAGAGACGACCAAATCTTCTAGAGGAAGAAGGGCTGGAGGTTCTCAAAGCATATGGATTCCCACTACCGACAAGTGCTCTTGCTAAAACTGATACCGAAGCAGTAAAGGTTGCAAACAAAATCGGCTATCCAGTCGTAATGAAAATTGCATCGCCACAAATAATTCACAAATCAGATGCTGGAGGTGTAAAAGTAAATCTTACAAACGACAACGAGATAAAAGAAGCTTTTGAAACAATTATCAAGAATGCTAAAAAATACAACAAAAAAGCTGAGATCAAGGGAGTCCTAATTGTTGAGATGGTTAAAGGTGGAAAAGAAATGATTATCGGCTCTAAATTAGAACCCGGTTTTGGTCCCGTAATTATGCTTGGTATGGGAGGAATTTATGTAGAGGTTCTAAAAGACGTGACATTCAAGATAGCTCCTGTAACAAGTAAAGAGGCAGATGATATGATATCCGAAATAAAGACACAAAAACTACTACAGGGAGTAAGAGGAGAAAAACCATCAGATATTTCAAAATTATCTGAATGTATTCAAAGACTATCCCAGCTTGTAACTGACTTTAAGGAAATTAAAGAATTAGATATGAATCCTGTCCTCGTAATGGATAAAGGAAAAGGTTGTAGAATACTCGATGTTAGAATAGGCCTCTGATCGCATCTATTCCTAGGCATCTTAAATATTGATCTAGAATTTTTATACAAGTTCGAGGGGACGTAATTATGGCAAACGCCGAGATCCTCAAAACAATTAGAACAGGAGACGAATACATTGAAAGTCTCAGAGGCCGAGATCTCACAATTTACCTTTTTGGAGAACTAGTCAAAGAGCCAGTAGACCATCCAATGATTAGACCCTCAATTAATGCAGTTGCAGAAACATATGATCTTGCCGTCAGGGAAGAAGAACTTGCTTCTGCTAAATCATCAATTACAGGACTCCAAATTAACAGATTCTTACATATCGCCGAAAGCGCACAAGATTTAGTTATGCAAAATAAAATGCAAAGAACACTAGGCCAAAACACTGGAACATGTTTCCAGAGATGTGTTGGAATGGATGCATTAAATTCTTTACATTCTGTAACATTTGAAATAGATGAAAAACATGGGACTGATTACCATAAAAAATTCTTGGAATTTGTAAAGATGGTTCAGAAGGAAAATCTTGTGATTGGTGGGGCAATGACTGATCCAAAAGGCGACCGAAGTAAAGGACCATCAGAACAAGACGATCCTGATTTGTTTACAAGAGTAGTTGACAAAGATGAAAATGGTATTTATGTTTCTGGTGCAAAAGCTCATCAAACTGGTTGTATTAACTCTCATTGGATTATTTTAATGCCAACAGTAAGACTAACAGAAAATGACAAAGACTGGGCAATTGTCGGTGCAATTCCGGCAGATGTAAAAGGTCTGACATACATCTATGGCAGACAGTCTTGTGACACCAGAAGTATGGAAGAGGGAGATATTGATGATGGCAACGCAAAATTTGGTGGTCAAGAAGCCTTAATGATTTTAGACAGAGTGTTTATTCCATGGGATAAAATCTTCATGCATGGAGAACACGAGTTTGCATCTATGCTTATAGAACGTTTTACTTGCTATCATCGACGTAGTTACGTGTGCAAAACCGGACTGGGCGATGTGCTTATTGGTGCTGCAGCAACAATTGCTGACTATAATGGAGTACAAAAGGTATCTCACATCAAAGACAAAATTGTCGAGATGACTCATCTAAATGAAACTATCTTTGCTGCAGGAATTGCATCCTCCCATTTGGGCCATAAGATGAAATCAGGTGTTTATCTAAATGAAGATATGCTTGCACAAGTTTGCAAACACAACGTTACTCGATTCCCATATGAGATTAGCAGACTTGCACAAGACATTGCAGGTGGTTTGGTAGTAACTCTTCCATCTGAAAAGGATTTTAGACATCCAGTAGCAGGACCATTACTCAAAAAATTCCTTGTTGGAAGAAAAGGGGTAGATGTTGAAAACAGAATGAGAATTCTTAGGCTAATTGAAAACATGACTCTTGGAAGAAATGCAGTGGGATATCTTACTGAATCTATGCATGGTGCAGGATCACCACAAGCACAAAGAATTCAGATTCAGAGGCAAATGCAGATCGGCTATAAAAAGAACCTTGCAAAGAATCTAGCTGGTATTACTAACGATATTGAAGAACCTTCAGAACCATCTGGTTACTTTAATCGAGTTTTCAAAACCAAAGATTCTCTCATTTAAAATATTTTTCCATCAGATTTACTTTAGTTCAAAAAATAATAAAATTGGATAAATTATGGTTTTACTTGAATTAATTTTAATTCAAATTTAGATTTTTCTCTTTCTTCGCAGTAGAAACTAGTTTACTAAAGACAATCTTCAATGTTGGTGAAATTGAGTAAAAGATTAATTATATAATTTGGAAACTAGCTATTTTTATCTAGTTTTTAGTATCATCATTCTTTTTTTTCGTTACTTTTTTCTTCCTTTCCCTTAGATTTATCATCAGAGATTCTGGAATCAGAATGTTCAGAGTATGCTGAATCTTTTTCTAACTTGTCAAGATTTGAATAATCTTTTAACCTATCTGAATCATCTGAGTTAAAAGTTTCAGAAATTTCCTTTACATTCTTTCGTTTAATAATTTCTTTTACTATCATGACACTAATCACTAAAACTATGAGAATATAGTTGGTTGGTGGCTTCAAAATCTGGGTTACAAAACCAATCTGAGGAATTATGTATTCTACCTTCCCGATATATTCTTCGTTTGTAATTGGGAAATCCGTACCTGGTATAGACGCATTATTGTTGTCTCCCTTTGTTCTGACAGTCCTTGGGTCCTCATCTGTAATTGCTACTACTCTATGAACTATTACTCTATCATGTCCTGTTGGTCTGTCAAATACAATAATGTCTCCAATTTGTAAATCTTCAAACAAAATATGTCCCTGAACTACTAATACATCATAAACCTGTAACTTTGGAATCATACTTCCACTGGCCACGACATAAAATGGATTTTCAGTTCCAAATGCTACCTGTAAACCAATCCATATTATTATAACTCCCACAGCTACAATTACAAGATCTTTGATTATGTTTTTTGAGATTAATCGTTTTGTCAATTACATTCACACATTAGGTACCATCGATTGAACTTTCTTAAAACTTATTGTAATTTTGTCCCACATTCTTCACAAAATTTCGAATCCCCATTATTTACAAAACCACAGTCTGAACATTTTCCATGTTGTTCTACTTGAGGTGCAGAGGTATTTCCCAAAAGAATTACGTCACCAACTTTTCCTATACTTCCCCACGAAACAGTTCCCTCACTACCATCATTTTTGGTAATAAGCAAAACCATTTTTTGATTTGCATCAATTCCTACTTGTCTAGCTGTTCCAATATTTTTAGCATTTTCATCATACACTAACAATCCTTCAATTGAACTAATTGATCTAATTGAGGATGGTTCTGATGCCTCTACACTGGATGGAATCTGAGATGAAACTTGTTGTTGGATTTCAGGGGTTATCTGTAACTGTTCTGGACTTGAGGGTTCAGGTACCATCGGCTGTTCAATTTCTAGAGGTTTTGCAGCTCCCACTTCTTGAATTTCATCCTGCTTTTTAAAATCTCGATATTCTGCAAGGGTTGAATTACAATTATTACAAATGTATTGCCCTTTTTCTGCGAGAATTAAATTTTCTGCAACTTCTTCATTTGGATTTTCGTACTCAATTTTTGGAGGACCTTGAAATTCTTTTTCACATGTATTGCAAAAATGTTTACTAATAATTTCTAAATTTAATCGCCCCATTGGTGCTAAAAATAAATCTGGTCCACCAAGGTTCCCCTTCATTTGTTGCTCATCGGTAATGGTTGCCATTACATAGCCTCCAGAACCTCTTAATTTTTTAAGTCTAAGCTCAGAGCTCACATTTCAGATTTTCTAAAACGTCATTTAAGTATATATCAAAACTCCAGTTCTCATACTAGCCTTACCAATACTCCTACGGTGAAGATTCTGGTGAAGCTTTTTAGGTATCGTTAATCCAATGTAATCAGAATGGTAGTAACGCAAGTTTCTGATGCAAAATCTTGGGAAATAGATGTAGTTAATTCTGACGTTCCTGTATTTGTTGACTTTTGGGCTGAATGGTGTGGTCCATGTAGAATGGTTAGCCCTGTAGTTGAAGAATTGGCCAGTGATTATGAAGGCAAAGTTAAATTTGTCAAGGTCAATGTTGATGAAGCTAATGAATTAGCCTCAAAATATAACGTCTTTAGTATTCCAACTTTAATTCTTCTAAATAAAGGCGAAATTATTAGTCAACAAGTTGGTGCTGCATCAAAGGAATCCTACAAAAATATGATTGATCGAGCCCTTCAGGCCTAATCACAAGTTTTTCTCTTTTTGTTTTTTAAATGATATCAAGTTTGGCCCCTGATATGTTAAGCCTTATTAATAATTCTAATAGGAACTAACCATTGGGCGATAGGAAGGTAGTATTACATAATCTCAAATTAATTGGATTTAGTGTGGGGATATGGGCAAATGTTTCCTTGGTAATAATGTTAGTAAACCTTGTTGATCTTTAATTTCCATTAACTTTTGGCAAAATTTAACAAAAAGCTCGATACGATCCTAAAGTAATTAATATTCCATAGGAAACGGTTGGATATGTCATTTGGTGAAGTAGATACTCTTAACATGCTTTTTGATAAATTGGTAAGTTTGTTTGATGAATCTCAGGGGTATTATGAATCATTTCTTGACACAAATAATATGTATAAACAAGGTAAGATAGGCGATAAAGAATTTTTTCAACGGCTAGGAGATTATGTAGTAGCATATTCTGCGTTAGAATTTTTATCAATCAAAGTTATTTTTGAAATTAGGAAATCACTAAAAACAGGATCTGTAAATACTCAATCACCTGGATTAATGCCAGGGATGGGGCAACCTGGAATGGGTCAACCAGGAATGGCACCACCCAGAGCTGGAACCGCAGCTAATCCAGTTGGAGGACCTCCAGGAATTGTTTCTACATCAGAGGCATTTGGAGATCCTGGAACGTTACCATCACCAGATCCTTCACTTATGCCAAGACAAACAGTTAGCACAAATGGATGTACTTCGTGTGGATCCCCACTTAGACCAAACTCAAAGTTTTGTACAAAGTGTGGAAATAAATTATAAGATAATTTTTTTAACTTTATTCTTGCGTTGTTCCACATTCGGGACAAAACTTTGCAGTAGATGAGAGTTTTGAACCGCATTCAGAACAAAATTTACCTTCTATCACATTTTCTAGGTGTGGATTTCCATATATTTTCGATGAATTTTTTACTGCACCTGATGGGACATATGTATCATCATCAATTAGAACAGGGGCAAAATCTTGTTCCATCATAAAGGTCAACATTCTTGGAATAGAGTTTTCTTTGTTTTTTGGATCTGGTACTGTATCACCTAGCCAAAATGCAAATCTCATTAGGGTTAGCTCTGGAGTTGAAAAAGCTAGTGTGTGTTTTGACATGTAATCTTGGGCAGCTTGTTTTCCATCAAAGACTTCCATAAATCCAATACTTTTTGTTAATGTATAATAGTTTCTGGAATTAGTGGACCGGGGGGGATTCGAACCCCCGACATTCACGTTGCGAACGTGACATTATACCCCTAAACCACCGGCCCTGCGTTTACGTTTTTTAACTATACTTTATTCATTTTCTCAAAGAAAACCAAATATCCAAAATAACGAATCCTGTAAAAATTGAATAATTTAACGAAATATTCTTGTATAAATTGAACAAACATTTTACTAAATACGACTAGATAAAATCCTATATCATGAAAGTGCTAATAATCGATGATAACCAAGATATCACAGGTTTACTCTCAAAATTTTTCAAGGCAAAGGGATTTGAGATTGAAGTTACAAATGATCCTAAAGAAGGACTTCAACTAATCAAAGGTGAAACATATGACGTTGTTCTCCTAGATATTTCGATGCCAGAGTTAAGTGGAATTGATATTATTTTAAACCTAGAAAAAGAAAAAATTCTAAAGGATCAAAAAATTATTATTTTTTCAGCAACTGCCTTTACAGATAAACAAATCAATGAATTGTTAAAGAAAGAGGGGATCAAGGATTGTTTGAAAAAACCGATTCAATTAAACGAACTTTTAACTGCTATTACAAATTAAGCGAACTAAATTTGGTTGAATTTATTTGAAAATTTTTTCTAAAAATTAAAAAGATTTAAAATTCTTAGAATGGAGTAAAAATCAAATTAATTCACCGAACAGTATATTTGATAAATTAAAAGAAATTCAAATTGCAAAAAATCAAGAAATTGTACAACCTAACAATATGATCGTACAACAAATGAAAAATAATGGATCGATCAAATGAATCTAAACAAGAAACTTGCAATTCTTTTTTTTATGTATTGCAATAATCCCAATAATAATTTTAGAGGGGATTAGCATTTCTGAAATTTCTGATGATTTAATAACTCAAAAAGAATTAGCACTTGATTCGTCCTTGGTCTCAACAATTAGTAATATAGAACATTATCTCGATACAAGACAAATACAAGCCAAATTATTTGCTTCAACATTTTTACCTCTACAAGTTGATTCTACCAAAATAAAAGATCCATCTACAACGAATAGAATTCAATCCCAAATTGATTCCATGCTTGAAGAAACTACATCAAATTCTTTAAACAATTCTGGAGAGATCGACCAAAAATCCAAAATTGATATTATTTTTGTAACAGATCTTAATGGAAACATTCTTGCAAGTACTCAAAAAGGTTTGATTAGTAAAAAATTATCAACGGAGTTTTCTGAACAAATTAGAAAAAATAAACCTTATTTTGGAGGATTTTCAAAAAATGGTGGACTTGCACAAACTATATAACTTTTTCAAGCAATCTATCAGATTCGGATAATAATTCATATGGTAATATTTTAATACAAACGTCACTCCTCATCTTAGAATCAGAAAGTCTAGGGGTTACTTTGAAAATAACAATGAAATATTTTTAGTTGATAATACTTTTCGTCAAATTACACGTGATTCAGGAATAAAATATTCTACACTAAATTGGAATATAGAATCAGGATTAATTGATAGGTGTTTTGCAGGCCAACCAATTTCTGAAAAATATATTAACAAAAATAGCAAGGAAGTCCTTGGTATTTTAAAATTACTAGACGAGGAAAATATGTGCATTATAGGAGAGATTGAATTAGAAAAAATATTATCACCAATTTACAATTTAAGCTATTATCTGCATTTTCAATTTTACTTGTAGCAATTTTATTTTTTACGATCCTTTTTTCAAGAACTATTTCCTACCCAATTAAAAAATTAAGTTTAGCTATGAATGAAATTCGTAATGGAAATTTCAATGTTAAACTGGATGAAAAATCAAAGTCTTCTAATAATGAATTGGATCAGTTAACAATTGGATTTCAAAAACTAATCCAATATGTAAAATCGACACAAGAAAACTTGAAAAATTTGGTTAGTGAACAAACAAAAAAATTACAAGATTCTAACCAAATTTTAACAGAAAAAGTGAAGGTAATTAAAAGACAACAAGAGGACCTATCAAATTTTAAAGAAGTTTTAGACAAATCTGCAAATGTCTTTATTACAAATACTAGAGGTAATATTGTATATGTAAATGATGATTTTTGCAAAGTGTCGAAATTCTCCAGAAATGAACTTTTAGGACAAAACCCGGCAATTGTTAATTCCCAATATCATAATAAAGAATTTTTCAAACAAATGAGAGAGGAACTAACTCAAACAAAAACATGGAAGGGAGATATCAAAAATAAAGCAAAAGATGGGTCATATTACTGGTCAAAGGCAACTATTTCTCCTCTTTTAGATGAAGTTGGTCAACCTGAACAATTCATCGCAATTCTTACTGATATTACAAATCAAAAAATCCTAGAGGAGAAATTATCGGATGCATTAAAAGAAGTGAAAGAATCAGAACTTAAAAAGGAAGAATTTTCATCTATGATGACTCATGAGCTAATCACTCCTCTTGTTCCAATCAGGGGTTATTGTGAAATGCTACAAAATACTGAAACATTTGGTTCATTAACTGATGATCAATTGGAATATGTTAAAAAAATTGAATCAAATTCTTCCTTACTTGAAAGGTTAATTGGTGATTTACTTGACGTTCAAAAGTTAGATATGGATAGAATGAACTATCTGATTACTGAATTTAGTATTGATGAATTTATGGATGGAATCAGAGAAAATAATAGTCATTTTATGCTAGCAAAAAATATCGAATTTACTCTAAAATATCCTAAAAACTGGGTATTAAACTCTGATCAACAGAGATTAAGACAAGTCTTAGATAACTTGATACGAAATTCAGTGGACTTTGTTCCTTCAAAAGATGGAAAGATTTCAGTCGAATTAAAAATAAAAGAAGAAAATATCGAATTCTTTGTTATAGATAATGGATCTGGAATTCCCAAAGAAAAACAGTCCAATATTTTTAAAAAATTCTATCAGATTGATACCTCTGCTACAAGAAAACACGGAGGAACTGGTTTAGGACTTGTTATTTGTAAAGGAATTGTAGAAGGACTAAACAGAAATATTTCCCTTAAAAGTGAAATTGGAAAAGGAACATCCTTTTTTATTAAGATTCCAGCTATTGCAAAAAAACTCTGATATCTAAATTAGCTTAATTCAATTTTTTTCAATAATTTTTTATTATTAATTTCTAAATCCAATTAATATTGATTCTTAAACTATAATTCTCTTGTCTCATCTCAACGCATAATAGTCTGCAAAATAAAAAAAACCTATGACCTTTGATACTGTGATTACAGATTCCCATGTTGTTCTTCCTCAAGGGATTGTTGATAAAAATATCGTAATAGATGATGGAAAAATTGTTGGACTTACACATGATATTCCTTCCTGTGACCATAAAATTAATGGAAATGGTCTGATTTCTATTCCCGGGCCAATCGATACTCATGTGCATTATGGAGTATATTCATCAATTGACCAGGCTGCAAAAACAGAGTCTCATGCAGCAGCTATTGGAGGAATTACAACAATGATGAGGATGCTTCGTTTAGGAAATACTTTCAAGTCTTCTCTGCAAAGTCAGTTAGATGCATCAGCCAAAAATCACTATGTTGACTATACAATTCATGCATCAATTTTTTCCAAACAGCAAATTAGCGAAATGAATTATTGTGTCGAGAAAGGTATCACATCATTTAAAATTTACATGAATCTTGGGGGAGATGTGGGACATGTCTATATGGATATGCCACCTTATACATCAGAACTAGAATCTTCAACCGTTGATGTAAATAATCAAATTATTGAAGAAACCGTAAAAAATGCAGCTTCTCTTGGATGTCCTGTTTTAGTTCATGCTGAAGACTATGAATCTTGTGCTTGTGGAATTAAAACTGCAAAGGAAAAAAATCGCGATGGACTCTCTGCCTGGTCTGAGAGTAGATCTCCTGAATTTGAGGCAAAAGCAATCAAAACTGTTTGCAAGTATGGACGCGACTATGGATGCACAATCTATTTTGTTCATATTGGGTCCGAAAGAGCTTTACAACAAATTGAGGAGGAACGACATCTTGGTACTAAAATTTTTGTGGAAACCTGTCCTCACTATCTAACATTATCATGTGAAAAGCAAACAGGTTATCTTGCTAAGGTAATGCCTCCGATTAGAACCCAAAAAGATAACAACGCAATATGGAATGCCTTATCAAAAAACAAAATTGATACTATTGGAACTGATCATGTAGCAAATCAAATTAAATTAAAATTAGGCGGAGAAAATGTGTGGGACGCATTGGCAGGATTTCCTGGGATAGGAACTATCATTCCCATCTTGCTAAGCGAGGGTGTAAACAAAGATAGAATTTCGCTGGAGCAATTTATACGATTTACAAGCCTAAATGCTTCAAAAATATTTGGAATGTATCCAAAAAAAGGGACTTTGGAGAAGGATTCTGATGCTGATATTACAATGATCGACTTGAAAAAAGAAAACAGGGTCTCTTCTGATTTGTTTGGAGGGTTTTCAGATTATATTGTATATGAAGGAATGAAATTGAAGGGATGGCCTGTAAAGACTATCGTGCGTGGTCAACTAGTATCTGAGGAATTCCAAGTTATTGGAAAATTAGGACATGGAAAACTTGTACAACGTCAAGCGATATAAATCGAGATATTACGAATAACATTTAAGCCAAAAATAATCTTAGAACGATTGTGAATAAATCAAATTTTTTGTTTGCATTTTTTATTATTCTTAGTTTTTCTATTCCTCCAATTTTATTTGAACAATCATTCGCCCAAGAAAATCAAACAATTTCTCCTCGACATCAATGGAAACAATTAACAGATACTGAAAGCTTAACGTGTAAGGAAGGTTTAATTTTTTTACAAAAAATTAATGGTACTCCCTCATGTGTTTCTCCTACTACATATCTAAAATTAGTTGATAGGGGTTATGGAAAATTTGACTCACCACAATTGATGAACCGACCAGAGATGATGACTCATCTCATGGTTGCAATGGTTGATGATTCACAATTAATGAATCATTGGCATAACATGATGTTAAATGATCAAAAAATCCTTCAAAAAACAATGGATGATACCGTTTTACAACTAGAAGAAAATCAAGAATATATTTCAAATTTTTTGGGACCTATGATCACAAATTCAGAATTACGAAAACAAATGATTGAACAAATGAAAAACCACACTCAAATGACGAGATCTCTTCAAGGACATTCTGGATGGATGGACTCTGTTCATCAACCTATGATGAAATCCAACATGGGTCACGAAATAAATTCTGAAATGCACGAAAACACTGGATGTCCAACGTGTTCAGAAATCAAACAACATGATTTACACGCAAATAATGGCTTTCATCAGCCAAAAATAATGGAGGATCTAATGCACCATATGTGGATAAATGAAAAGATGAGAACTCAAATGTATAACTTGATGCTTAAAAGTCCAAATCATATGATGGAAGATCAAATGATGAGTCCTTTACTAGGATTGATGATGGATAATTCGGAAATAAGAAATAAAATGATAGAAATAATGTTAGAAAACCAAGATTTTATGGATTCGATTAGACACGAAAATAATTTTTCTAATTAAATAATCTCAAATTTTCCACCAGTTTTTGCTTTATAGACAACATCTGGTTTTCTAAGAAATATTCCTGATTCCATTACTCCAGGTATTTGTTTTATTTTTTGTGTTAAGGCTTTTGGATTTTTAATAATTCCAAAATCGCAATCAAGAATAATATTTCCATTTTGTGTAAAAAATGGATATCCTCGATCTAATGAACGCAAGATGGTTTTCCCTCCTAATTTTTGAATCATATTGGAAACTGAATTTCTTGCTGATGGATGAACTTCCACTGGAACAGGACTGGACAAGTTTTTGACAAATTTGGTTTTATCAGCCATTACTATGATTTTTTTTGCTAAACTAAACAGGATATTTTCCCGTAGTAAAGCCCCTCCACCTCCTTTGATGACAAATTTTTGAGAGTCAATTTGATCTGCCCCATCAAAAACTACATCAATGTGATTGACTTGATCGGTCTCTACAATCGGAATTCTTTGTTCTTGGGCGATTAATTTTATTTGCAGAGATGTTGGAACTGCTATTATATTGATTTTTTTTTCTTTAATTAAGGACCCCAGAGACTTTACTAAAGTAGTAGCTGCCCGTCCACTTCCAAGACCTACAATGTAATTATTTTTTACAAATTTTAAGGCATCATTTGATAATGCCAATATGGCATTATCATATGACAATTATTCTACCTCTGCTTGGTCTAATTTTGAGAGAACATTCATGATTTCTCCTTTAATTTTTTCTAAATCATCAGTATCATCATCATCAAAATCATCTTCAATATTTACTGTAGGTGTAGGTTTTTTGTTTTGAGTGTATGGAAGGGCCTTGAATTTGGTGATCTTTTCAACTTCTTTTTCAA
Organism: Nitrosopumilaceae archaeon; assembly: GCA_035528495.1. Lineage (GTDB taxonomy): Archaea > Thermoproteota > Nitrososphaeria > Nitrososphaerales > Nitrosopumilaceae > Nitrosomaritimum. The sequence continues at coordinate 8,730 of DATKYM010000094.1, read as the reverse complement.
GATCTGGTTTTGGCCCATATTTTATTATGGGTTTTGGAGTAGGAATTGTTTGTATAATTTCAATTCTCTCTTGGATTTTTGGTCTTGATTGAATTTCTTCATTAATAATTTCTTCTTTGGCCGAAATCTGTTTTTCAAATAATGGGAATTTAGGTTCTATATTTGAGAAATTAGTTAGTGTGGTTAGTTCAAAAGATTGTCGAGACTTTACGGGTGGAAGAATCACCTGTTCAGAATTCTTTTGGATTGGTTTTTCAAACTCAAAGATATTCTTTTTTGGTTTATTCTCAGTTTGTGGTTCTAGGTTTTCATTTTTGGCTTTTGACTCTTTTTTAATTTCTGGAATTGATATATTTGCAGTTGTAATCTTTGATGATAGTTCATACAATCTTTCATCTAGTTTAGATAGTTTTTGATCCATCAAAGTTATCAGACCATCACCCACTGGTCCTAAATCTGGATGTTTACTTGCATCTTCCAATTTTTCTAATTTTGCTAAGATAATTCCTAATTGATGTTGATATTTTAACAATAATTTATCTCGTTGAATTTTTGGAATATCTGAATCGTATTGATAAAGTCTTGATATTGTTTTTGCAAGTATGTCTTTTTCAATTTTTAGAGTATTAATTTGACTTTTGATATGAGAGCTTGCCCCAATACTCAAGAGTTGGGATTTGTTTCTAGGTGCTCTTCTTACTGCTACTGCTGTTGCAACACCTGCTAGTGAACTAAGAATTATAGCAATTTCCTGCATCTATGTATACCATTTAATCCAGGAATATTTCCTGCGTTTTGCCTCTGGAAAACCACAACTTGCACATTCATGGTGGCGTTTGTGTAAGGAATTTTTACCACATCTTCTACATCTAATATGGACTTTTTTCTTAGTAAAACCTCCCATAGAAGTTGTGCCTTTAACCATATCTCAAATCACCTAATTTGATGGTGGTGGGGGAGATATCATTACGACGTTATCTCCTCTTACAACAATGGTTCCAAGAGTCTTTGAATCTCCATCGGCAGGAATTTCCTCCGAAGAATCGAGTAGCAGGTTCATGTGTTGGTCAAAACCCAATAAATTACCTCTAATGGTTTTACCACCTTTAAGCTTTATCAACACTATTTGATTGATACTCTCATCCAATACTTTTACTGCCATATCCACGGACATCTATTTCACTTATTGACTCTAGTATTGGGGGATTATATTAAAATTTCATTGGTAAAACTTTCAATCATACCCAGTAAGGCAAGTTTGACACTTTTTTTCTATATTATTCATGATTTCCAAAAATAATTTTTGCCCATCTCTTTTTGTGGCTTTTCTTGGATCACCCCAAATTCCATTTTTTGTAGCTTTCGGGAAGGATTTTGATGCCATTTTACTGATCTCTTTAATCTCTTGTTTAGTCATATCACCAGTTATCAGACCTTTTTTAGCTAATTTCATTTTTACCTGATTTGAGATTACAAGCATTAGTGACGTTTCAACAAATCCCGCATGATCAAAATCTCTCTCCATAAAGTGCCAATAAGATAAAGTAAACACTTTGATCTTATTTTTCAAATCCTTTCGTAATTTTTTATCGATATTTTTGATTGCTTTGATATTTCCATGATGTCCATTAATGATAAAAATAGTTTTAATATTATTTTCAAAAAGAGACAAACACAAATCTAAAAGGACTCTTTTCAGTGTAGTTTCTTTTAAACTTAAATTAAAAAAAGGAGCATGTTCTTGTGATACCCCATAGTTAAGGGTTGGAAGCAACAAATAATTATTTTTCTGACATATTTTCTTTGCAACTTCAGTTACAATATCAGAGTCAGTTGATACTGGAAGATGTGAACCGTGTTGTTCAATTGAGCCTACTGGTATTACTGCAATCTGTTTTTTACTATTAATGATCTCCCTTAGTTGAGGATCTAATTGTGATTTGATATCTATCATCTAATTCACTTGGCTTTAATGTGAACCTTTCTCCAACGTACTTCAAGTTTATTTTCCAAATGCATTTTTATTGCTTTAAGTAAAGTGGCAGCCTCTAATCTTTGCCCCTTTAACTTTATCTCCTCTAATGAATCATTTGGATTCACATCAAAGGAATCTTGGAAAATTATTGGTCCTTGATCCAAATTTTCAGTTACATAATGAGAAGTGACGCCGATTATTTTTGTACCTCTTTCATAAGCTTGTGCATAAGCCATCGCTCCTGCAAACGCTGGAAGTAATGATGGATGAATATTGATAATTCTATTTGGATACCTCCAAACAAAGTTTGGTGTAAGAATTCTCATGTATCTTGCAAGTGCAATTAAATCAATATTATATTTTTTACAAATCTCTATGATTTGTGTTTCAGCTTTTTCTTGATTTTTTTCTTCAATTACCACAAATGGAATTTTTGATTTTTTTACCAAAGACTGGAGAGTTTTTTCTGTTCCCACAATAACTGAAATATTTCCTTTTAATGATTTTTTTTTTGCCGCAGATAGAATTGTTTCAAGACATAATGGTTCTTTTGTTACAAATAAGGCAATATTTTTTTGAGTGTTTGTTTCATGATGAGTACTCACGTCCATTTTTTCTTTTTTTGCAAGTTTTTGAATTTCTAAATCAAAATTTTCTACTTTAGTATTTTCTGTAAAGGACGCTTCTAGATACATTCCAAAAAGACCCTTGATTACATTTTGATTTACTGTTTCAATATTTCCCTTTTGTGAAAAAATAAAATTGGTAAATGCTGCAACTATCCCTTCCCTATCCTTTCCAACTACCGTAATTCCAACGACTATTTTTTTCATGGCTTTTTTGGGTGAATGCTTTCTTACTATTAATCATTCACTGAAAAATAATATTTAGAATGCGGGAGGTGGGATTCGAACCCACGAACTCCTAAGAGATAGGGTCCTAAGCCCTACGCCTTTGGCCAGGCTGGGCGACTCCCGCAACGGATTTGCCGCTAGACACAAATTTATCTATTATTGAATGCCTGTATGGCAAAATTTTTTGGAACAAATGGAATTCGTGGGGTTTTCGCGGAAGACTTTTCTTTAGAATTTATTCATGATATGACATTATCTATTGCAACACACTTCAAAGAAGGACCAATCCTTGTTGGTTATGATGGAAGAGATTCAAGCCCGATAATTGCAAAGGCCATTTGTTCGGCAATAAACTATTGTGGAATAGACTGTAACAACGCCGGACTAATTCCAACACCATGTCTTGAATTTGCTGTAAAAAAACTAGGTTACAAGGGAGGAATAATGATTACCGCATCACACAACCCTTCTCAATATAATGGAATTAAACCTGTAGCAATGGATGGAGTAGAGATTTCTCGTGAAGATGAGTTAATTATTGAAGATATCTATCTTAACAAAAATTGGATAAAAAATCCTCAAAGATGGGGAAATACGGGTATTGAGAAGAGGGCCATTGAAATTTATGTTCAGGGAATTACCTCCCATATTGGTTCAGAGAGAATCAAATCAAAAAAATTTAAAGTTGTATTAGACTTGGGAAATGGAGCACAAGCAATAACTGCGCCCATTTTTTGTGAAAATCTTGAATGTAAAGTGTTTTTGGTAAATGAAAAAATTGATGGCTCCTTTCCAGGAAGAGGTTCTGAACCAACTCCTCAAAATCTACAAAGACTTTCTAAGGTTGTTCAAGAAAATAATGCAGATTTTGGAATTGCATTTGATGGAGATGGTGACAGAAGTATTTTTTGTGATAACAATGGTGAAATTCTAACCGGGGATAAATCTGCATTAGTTTTAACACAATATATTTTACATAAAACCCCCAAGTCACTAATTGTTACTTGTTTGAATTCCGGCTCAAGTATTGAAAACATTGCAAATAGATTCCAATCTCGAGTGATTCGAACCAAAGTGGGAAGCGTTGAAGTGTCTCGCAAGATGGTACCCACTGATGCTTTAATAGGATTTGAAGAGAATGGTGGCTTCATGTTTGGTCCTCATAATCAAGTAAGAGATGGATGCATGACTCTGGCTTTAATGTTGGAACTTTTGTCCTCCTCTAACAAGTCGCTATCTAAGATAGTAAATGATCTTCCCCAATCTTATACTACAAAAGATAAGGTCTCCTGTTCTTTAGAAGAGGCGCAAAAACTGATCCAAGTTTTAAAAGGAGAATTTCCACTTTCTGATACTTCAGATGGAATAAAAATTATAGATAATCCACAAAGCTGGGTTATGATTCGACCAAGTGGAACAGAACCAATCATTAGAATATATGGAGAAGCTGAAACCCAAGAAAAACTTGACTCCTTAATGTCTCAATATGTCCAAAAAATAAAATCAATCATTTCCAGATAACACTTTTAAAACCAATCACTCGCATGATGGGAATGGAGAATAATCTATAAGGTGATAATTTATGGGTAAACCTTATTATGTAAAATTTGAGACCCCAGAGGAATTGGTTAATCCGATCCTAGAGGCCGTTAGAGTTGCATCTACTAGTGGCAAAGTCAAAAGGGGAACTAACGAGGCTACAAAAGCAATTGAACGTGGTACAAGTAAACTAATTGTTATAGCCGAAGATGTAGAACCACCTGAGGTAGTAGCACATCTTCCAATCCTTTGTGAAGAACAAGGTGCAGCATATGCATTTGTTCCAAACAAACAAGAATTAGGAAAATCGTTAGGTATTGACATTACCTCTGCCGCTTGCGCAATTTTGGATGCTGGTGATGCACAACATATTCTAGACCAAGTTGTATCATCAATTGCTAAAATTAAAGGTGGTAAGACCGATCAATGAGTGCTACAACTGACGAAGTAACTCAATCTGAAATTATTCAAATTGTTGGCAGAACAGGAATTGCCGGCGAAGTTATTCAAGTTAGAGTAAAAGTACTTGATGGTAAAGACCGAGGTAGAATTCTTACAAGAAATGTTAAAGGTTCTGTAAGAGTAGGAGAAATCCTAATGCTAAGGGAGACAGAAAGAGAAGCAAAGAAAATCAAATAGGTGGAATGAATGAGTCTTTTAGTTAAACCCTGTAGTTTTTGTGACCGAACAGTTGCGAAAGGATCAGGTACAATGTTTGCAAAAAATGATGGAACAGTCTTATGGTTCTGTTCTGCAAAATGCAAAAAAAATGCCCTTGTACTAAAACGTGATCCAAGAAAACTAAAGTGGACCAAAAAATACGTTAAAGGCGGAATAAAGCACAAGAAACGTTGACTCAACGAACTCTTTTCATTGTAAAACCGGACGCAGTAGCTAGAAATCTTACTGGCCAAGTAATTACTAGATTTGAAAGAAAAGGATTCAAACTTGTCAAACTAAAACTATTTAGCTTTTCAAAAGAACAAGCAGAAAATTTCTATGGAGTTCACAAAGAAAAACCATTTTTTGGCGAACTTACATCCTTTATCACATCTGGTCCTGTAGTTGCAGCAATTATTGAAGGCAACAATGCAATTGCAACTACAAGAATTATGATTGGTGCCACAAAATCATTCGAGGCATCACCAGGATCTATTCGTGGTGATTTCGGACTAGGATTTTCTGATAATATTATACATGCATCTGATTCTCAGGAAAGCTTTGACCATGAATCGAGGGTAGCATTTGAGTGATCTGATTTGCAAATTCGTCAGCCCATTGTGGTAGTTCTAGGTCACGTAGACTCTGGTAAAACATCTCTTCTAGATAGAATTAGAGGCACGGGTGTTCAAGGTAGAGAAGCTGGAGGAATTACTCAACATATTGGTGCAAGTTTTCTTCCTACTGAAACTATCAAAGAAACATGTGGATCATTATATGATAAATTAGAACAGTCAGAATCTAAAGTTCCAGGACTGTTAGTCATTGACACTCCAGGTCATGAAGTATTTACAAACCTTAGAGCACGAGGAGGATCAGCAGCTGACATTGCAATACTAGTAGTAGATGTTAATCGAGGATTTCAACCTCAAACAAATGAAAGCTTGAAAATTTTACAAAGCAGAAAAGTTCCTTTTGTTGTTGCACTCAACAAATGTGATCAACTATCTGGATGGAGAAAATCTGAAACACAATCTATTTCCAAAGCCATTAAGGAACAGGATCAATCCATTCAAACTGATCTTGATCAAAAGATCTATGATGTTGTAGGCACTCTTTCAATTTTGGGATATCAATCTGAAGCATTTTTTCGAGTAAAGGACTTTAAATCAGAAATTGCCATTGTTCCAATCTCTGCACGATCAGGAGTTGGAATTCCTGAACTACTTGCAGTACTGATTGGATTAACACAACAGTACTTGCAAAAAAGACTAGATCAGAAAGAAAAAGAACCAAGAGGAATAGTCCTTGAAGTAAATGACGAAGTGGGGTTAGGACACTCAGCAAATATAATTTTAATCGATGGAAGTATTAAAAAAAGTGATTTCATTGTCGTTGCAAAAAGAGATTCTGTAGTTATCACAAAACCCAAAGCTATTCTTTTACCCAAACCACTTGATGAAATGCGTGATCCTCGAGATAAATTCAAGCCTGTAGACCAAGCAATTGCTGCAGTTGGACTAAAAATAGCCTCTCCAGATCTTGAGGATGTATTACCGGGCAGTACATTATATGTTGCATCAACTAAGGAGGATGCCAAAAAATACGCAAAATTAATCGAGTCAGAAATGAAATCAGTATTTGTTGATACTGAAACTAACGGAATTATTCTAAAATGTGATACAATAGGCTCACTAGAGGCCATAATTGAAATGCTAAGACGTTCTCAGGTTCCAATATCTAAAGCAGATATCGGTCCTGTCAATCGCCGAGATATCGTGGAGGCAAAGGCCATAAAAGAAAAAGACCGACATCTTGGGGTAATCCTTGCATTTAATGTCAAAATTTTGCCAGATGCAAAAGAAGAAGCCGAGAATAGTCACATTCGAGTCTTTGAAGATAAGATAATCTACAGCCTAATTGATAATTACAATGCGTGGGTTGAGGATGATACTGCTCATGAAGAGGATGCAATTTTTGCAGAGTTTACTCCAATCTCCAAATTCACATTTTTAAAAGGATATGTTTTTCGAAACAATAATCCTGCTGTGTTTGGAATTAAAATTGATGCAGGTGAACTTCGACACAAAATTCCTTTTATGAATAAAGAGGGAAAAAGTATCGGTAGAGTTCACCAATTACAACTCGATGGAAAAACTGTAACTTCTGCAAAAATTGGACAAGAAGTTGCATGTTCAGTTAGAGAAATTACAATTGGAAGACAAATATTTGAAGAAGAAGTTTTTTACTCATTTCCACCATCGCATGAGGCAAAACAACTTTTAGGTAAATATGTACATAAACTCAGCTCTGAGGAAAGCCAGGTATTAAATGAAATTGTAGAAATTCAAAGAAAACGTGATGCAGCTTATGCCTACTAGGATTGAAATTCTTTTATAGTTTTTCTAATTTTTAATGCCAAATCATCCTTTTGTTCAACTTGAATTACAATTTTGCTGTATCTGTGATTTGCAAAGAAAGTGTAATACATTTTTTCAAATCTTTAACATAGTAAAATGTAATTCCCTCTCTTTTGAAAAAAGTTCCTGCCATAATTAAACCCGGAAAATTCGTTCCTACCTTTGGAGTAAATATTGGCCACTTTACAGGGACTGCTAACAGATTTTACGCAAGAAAGTGGGATTCTCAAATTATTTTTTAAAGCTAAAAATTTCTTGAAACCTTCAAAATTGGTTACAATTGTAGTTTTGTAATTGAGATTTTTACCATTGAGAATCTATAATTTCATATTATTTAGAATGTTTTTTACAAATCATATGAATTCCAGGTGCTCCTACTGCACCCATCATTTTATCCACGATTTGGCCGGATTTGAACATGATAAAAGTTGGGATTGATTGAACTCCAAATCTACTAGAAATATTTTGGTTTAGGTCAACATTTACTCTTGCAAATTGTATCTTTGGATATTTCTTATACAGGCTCTCAAATATTGGATGCATCATTTTACATGGACCACACCATTCTGCCCAAAAATCAACTAGGGTAGGATTTTCTGAGGAAACTACTTTATCAAAATTAACTCCATCAAGATCGACAATTCCTGCTTGATTCTGAGATTCATTTTGTAGTCGAAGCATCTCTTCTATTTTTTTTTGATTTATTCTTTCAATTTCGGGATCCTCAGACAATAGAATAAAGTAGATTAATTCTACTAAAAAATCTATTTCTCTAAATTTTTGTTAACCTGAAATCTTGGGAATTCCTAGTGCTTTCCAGGATCTATGAAGAGCTCTTCATATCTTTTAGAATGACAAAATGGACATTCATCAATATATTTTTCAAAGCTTACCGAAGTATAGACAATACCACATTCTCCACAAATTCTGAGATTCCTAGTTAGTTTTCCCATGATTTTTGTCATTTGAGCATTAAGATTAAAACCTAACGAGCTTTGCTTTTTTAATACCATAGACCACCATTGCAGGGGCTACAAAATACATTCCAATATTTGCCATAATGATTGCAATTCCATAACCTAACATCTCTTGTTCTGAATTCACATCAGCTACTGAAAGTATCGAAAGGGATGACAACATTGGAGTCAAGCCAATCTTTACTACTTCTTTAAACAATGGGTTCTCTCGTTCATAATCTGCAATTACTGGTGAGAAAGAATAGTAGAACTGGTTAAATCCGGTCATAAATGAGACACCTGATTCTGTACTCATTACCTTATTG